>CAJUAC010000026.1 GCA_910583885.1 uncultured Oscillospiraceae bacterium
ATTAGAACAGCCGGACCCGTCGGTCCGACTGTCCATTTTCATATTAAAACTTTCCACCGTGACGGCTGCCCACATTTTACTTGACAAAGCGGCTGTTATGGGGTAATATGTACTAAGTAAATCAATAGCCATTAAGTCAGTAGTGAGCTGATAAGTAATATGTTCATCATTAATATGCTGATGTGGCTCAATGGTAGAGCATCTCACTCGTAATGAGAAGGTTGTGGGTTCGATTCCCACCATCAGCTCCAAAATATGTTGATAAAAAAGATGTACAGAAAAAATACCGCATGAAAGTGCGGTGTTTTTTTAATGTGAAGAAATCAAGAAAATAGTTCAAAAATCGGATGTCTCTCAATTGGTTGTGGCTGTTCCCTACCGGAGAGGAGGACGCGCCGAATCCCAAGGGCATTGAGTTTTACCACAACGTGTTCTGTCTGCTTATGAGTGTCTATGGAAGCATCAATGGAGGAGACATCCTGCCCCTTGGAGATGATATGGAGGTGGGAACCGACGTCAAGGTGGACGAGAGCTAGAACGATCCCAGAAGCGGTACAATTGCACTATCAGTTGATAGTCAGCGCCGAGGCGGTCCAGACGGCCCACCACATTGACCCGGGCAATCGGGTTGGGTGCATAATCTTGGCCGGGTGGCCTACCCCTATACCTGCAAGCCGGAGGATGTTCTCAAGGCCCAGCAGGTTATGAAGAAAGCCAACTACTACTCCGCAGATGGTACAGGTGCGGGGCGCTCAGCCAACATCAAATAAGCCAGAATTCAGCAGCGTCGACTCCTGACAGGTGCTGCAATGTACGTAATCCGCCTCTCCACCGAGGATAGCAAGGTGGGAAGTTTTAGGCATTGAGAACCAGACGAAAACCCTCCACCAATATGTTGATGTTATATGGCGTTAAAAACGAGGAGGTCCTGGAGTTCATCGACAACGGGTACAGCGAGACCAACTTTGCTGGGGTAAGATAATGGTTTGTTTCCTGACCACATAAACAGTCACAGATAGACGTGGAACACATGGAATCACTGTTTTCAAAGAGTGCCAGAAAGCAAATGGAGCGGAGAAAAAACGGTTATGAACCATCAGAAATTGTCTAAAAAATGTTTGCCAACCTCGTTGTCTGTACCAGCGCACACGCTGCTCTGAGAATATAGGTTGATATATAGCTCTGGAAGTTCCCATTATCTGTCTCTAATCTGCCATTTTTGTGACTATTTTCGCTTGCTTGCTTCAGCCGAACACTCCATGACCACATATTTGCCAACAGACAGAGAAACCCGCCCTACCGGTTTATCCCCGGTGGGGCGGGTTCGTCATCCAGCCTTGTTCTCTGCCTTCAGCTGCTCCCTTTCGGTGGCTGTCTCCATCTTCATCTCCGTTATCATTGTCGCCAGCAGCTTTTCGCACTCCTCCTCAGTATCAGAGCGGGCAGCACAGCATCACCCTGACAGACGATGGAATGCTGCTCAAGCGCAGGGCACAGGAGCTGGTGGATCTGGCCGATAAGACGGAGCGGGAGTTTGTCAAGTCAAAGAGGGCAAGTTTTCTTCTAAAATGGACAGCCGGACCCGTCGGTCCGACTGTCCATTTTCATATTAAAACTTGCCCAATAGTAAATCAACAAACTAATGCTTGACGCAGGCAAGACTTTATGATATACTTAGGAAATGCGTGGAAAAGTCCACGAATTTTGGTGCGCCAAAACAGGAGGATGCTACTTGCTGGAGGAGCTGCGGAGTAGGGAAAAGGTAATCGGCGTGAAACAGTCCCGCCGTGCCATCCGAGACGGGTTCGCCCGGCAGGTATTTCTGGCCGCTGATGCCGACCCGGCGCTGACTGGGCCATTGTGTGAACAGTGCCGGCAGGTAGGGATCCCAATCTCTGTCCAATACACCATGCGTGAGCTTGGACAGGCTGCCGGCATCCAGGTAGGTGCCGCTGTTGTGGCGCTGCTGTAAAAAATTTTGCTGGATTTGGTTTTTTCAGGATATTTTTCTGTATCCTGCAAAAAATAAATGGGAGCGCCCGCTCCCGATTCTTTAAGAAAGGAGAAAACTATGCCTACTTTCAACCAGTTGGTTCGCAAGGGAAGAGAGCAAGCGACCTACAAGTCCACCAGCCCTGCCATGCAGTATGGGCTCAACACTCTCAAGAACAAGGAGACCGACCTGCCCTCCCCCCAGAAGCGTGGCGTATGTACTGCCGTGCGTACCCAGACCCCCAAGAAGCCCAACTCCGCCCTGCGGAAAATCGCCCGTGTGCGCCTGACCAATGGCTACGAGGTCACCGCCTACATCCCCGGCGTGGGCCACTCCCTCCAGGAGCACTCCGTAGTCATGATCCGCGGCGGCCGTGTGAAGGACCTGCCTGGCGTGCGTTACCACATCATCCGCGGCACGCTGGACACCCAGGGCGTCCAGGGCCGTATGCAGGCCCGCTCCAAGTACGGCGCTAAGCGCCCCAAGTCCAAGTAAGCCTGCCCCCGCGAGGCTTACAGGAGCGGCTGACAAGCTTTGCCGAATAGGTTGACATAGTTTTTTCAGATAAACTGTGACCTCTTTGGCAGGCCAAACGCCAAGGTAAGCGGGACCGCCAGTTAGCCGCTGTGCGTCTAAACGGCTGGTCCTCCAAGCCGGCGCAAGCGCCGCCTTGGTGAGTACCTATGATTTCATAAAATATAATGAAGGAGGGAAGCATAGTGCCCAGAAGAGGTAATGTTCCCAAAAGAGAAATTCTGCCTGACCCGATGTATAACAGCATCCTGGTGACCAAGCTGGTCAATTCCATCATGCTTGACGGCAAGAAGGGTGTGGCGCAGAAGATCGTCTACGGTGCTTTCGACATTGTGAAGGAGCGCACCGACAAGGAGCCCCTGGAGGTGTTTACCACCGCCATGGACAACATTATGCCCAGCCTGGAGGTCAAGGCCCGCCGCGTGGGCGGCGCCACCTATCAGGTGCCTATGGATGTTCGCCCCGCCCGGCGGCAGACCCTTGGCCTGCGCTGGCTGACCAATTATTCCCGTGCCCGCAGTGAGCGGACGATGGCTGAGCGCTTGGCCAATGAGATCATGGACGCAGCCAACAATACTGGCTCCGCCGTGAAAAAGCGTGAGGATACCCACAAGATGGCCGAATCCAATAAGGCATTCGCCCACTTCCGTTGGTAAGTTAGGAGAAAAGCAATATGCCGAGAAAGGTAACACTGGAAAACACGAGAAATATCGGCATTATGGCTCACATTGATGCAGGCAAGACGACCACTACGGAGCGTATCCTGTATTATACCGGTGTGAACTATAAGATTGGTGAAACCCATGAGGGCACGGCCACCATGGACTGGATGGCGCAGGAGCAGGAGCGCGGCATCACAATCACCTCCGCCGCAACCACCTGCTACTGGCAGGGGACAAAGAAGCAATTCCCCCAGACCCGCATTAACATCATCGACACACCGGGCCATGTGGACTTCACCGTTGAGGTGGAGCGCTCCCTGCGCGTGCTGGACGGCAGTGTAACTGTCATGTGCGCCAAGGGTGGTGTTGAGCCCCAGTCCGAGACCGTGTGGCGTCAGGCGGACCACTACAAGGTCCCCCGCATGATTTACGTCAACAAGATGGATATCATGGGCGCGGACTTCTACAACGTGCTGCGCATGATTGATGAGCGCCTGAAGTGCAACGCTGTCCCCATCCAGCTGCCAATTGGGAAGGAAGCCGATTTCCGCGGCATCATCGACCTGGTGGAGATGAATGCCGACATCTATTACGACGAGATGGGCAACGACATGCGCGTAGAGCCCATCCCTGCGGACATGCAGGAGCAGGCGGAGCAGTACCGCGAGAAGCTGCTGGATGCCGTGTCCATGTTTGACGATGAGATCATGGAGATGTACCTGGAGGGCCAGGAGATCCCCACTGACCGCATCCGCAAGGCTATCCGGCAGGCTACCTGCGCCGTGGAGATGATCCCGGTGGTATGCGGCACGTCCTACCGCAACAAGGGCGTGCAGAAGTTGCTGGATGCTATCGTGGATTATATGCCCTCCCCTGTGGACATCCCCCCCATCAAGGGTGTCAATCCCAAGACCGATGAGGAGGAGGAGCGTCCCTCTGACGACAGCGCCCCCTTCTCTGCCCTGGCCTTCAAGATTATGACAGACCCCTATGTGGGCCGCTTGTCCTTTATCCGTGTGTACTCCGGTACCCTGAATACGGGTTCCGCCGTGCTTAACTCCACCAAGGGCCAGCGTGAGCGGATCGGCCGTATCCTGCAGATGCACGCGAACCACCGGGAGGATATCGAGACTGTGTACTCTGGCGACATTGCCGGCGTCATCGGCCTGAAGAACTCTACCACCGGTGATACGCTCTGCGACGATAAGCACCCCGTTATCCTGGAGTCCATGGAGTTCCCTGAGCCGGTTATCCGCGTGGCCATTGAGCCCAAGACCAAGGCTGGCCAGGAGAAGATGGGGATTGCCCTGATGAAGCTGGCCGAAGAGGATCCCACCTTCAAGACCTATACCGATGAGGAGACTGGCCAGACCATCATTGCCGGTATGGGTGAGCTGCACTTGGAGATCATCGTGGATCGCCTTCTGCGTGAGCACAAGGTGGAAGCCAACGTAGGTGCGCCTCAGGTCGCCTACAAGGAGACCATCAAGAAGAATGTCCAGCAGGATACCAAGTATGCCCGCCAGTCCGGTGGTAAGGGCCAGTATGGTCACGTCAAGATCCGTGTAGAGCCCAACGAGTCCGGCAAGGGCTACGAGTTCATCAACGAGGTCGTTGGCGGCGCAGTGCCCAAGGAGTATATCCCCGCCGTAGATGCAGGTATCCAGGGTGCCATGCTCTCCGGCGTAGTGGCCGGTTATCCCGTGGTGGACGTGAAGGTTACTCTCTATGACGGGTCCTATCATGAGGTGGACTCCTCCGAGATGGCTTTCAAGATCGCTGGTTCCATGGCCTTCAAGGAGGCCTGCCAGAAGGCGGATCCCACCCTGCTGGAGCCTATCATGAAGGTGTGTGTTATTGTCCCAGAGGAGTATATGGGCGACGTCATCGGCGACCTCAACAGCCGCCGCGGCCAGATCCAGGGCTTTGAGGCCCGCTCTGGCGCACAGCAGATCGACGCCTTTGTCCCCCTCAGCGAGATGTTCGGCTACGCCACTGATCTGCGCTCCCGCACCCAGGGCCGTGGGCAATACACCATGGAGCCCAGCCACTATATTGAGATCCCCAAGAATATCCGGGAAAAGATCGTCGACCAGCGTATGGGCGGACGGGCTATGCGGTAATCGCACCAAAATATTCCTGGAGAAGTCCGTTTTTAGGATTGCAATTTCAACGGATTTGTTGTAAAATATCAGCATAATGCGTTTTGTGCTGACCCTAACCAATTCATTTAACCGTTAAGGAGGAGTTTCCCAATGGCTAAGCAAAAATTTGAGAGAAGCAAGCCCCACGTCAACATCGGCACCATCGGCCACGTTGACCACGGCAAGACCACTCTGACCGCCGCTATCACCAAGTTCCTGGCTTTCCAGGGCAAGGCTGACTACACCGACTACTCCAGCATCGACAAGGCTCCCGAGGAGCGCGAGCGCGGCATCACCATCAACACCGCCCACGTGGAGTATGAGACGGATGCCCGCCACTACGCCCACGTCGACTGCCCGGGCCACGCCGACTATATCAAGAACATGATCACCGGCGCTGCCCAGATGGACGGCACCATCCTGGTCATTGCTGCCACTGACGGCCCCATGGCCCAGACCAAGGAGCACATCCTGCTGGCCCGCCAGGTGGGCGTGCCCGCCATCGTGGTGTTCCTGAACAAGTGCGATCAGGTGGACGACGAGGAGCTGCTGGAGCTGGTGGAGATGGAGGTCCGTGAGACCCTGTCCTTCTATGAGTTCCCCGGCGACGACATCCCCATCATCAAGGGTTCTGCTCTGAACGCCCTGGTCAGCGAGAGCACCGATGCCAACGCTCCCGAGTATGCCTGCATCAAGGAGCTGATGGATGCTGTTGACAGCTATATCCCCACCCCCGACCGTAAGGCTGACATGCCCTTCCTGATGCCCGTTGAGGACGTGTTCACCATCTCTGGCCGCGGCACCGTGGCTACCGGCCGTGTCGAGCGTGGCCAGCTGAAGGCCGGTGAGACTGTCGAGATCGTCGGCTTGAGCGACGAGAAGCGTTCCACCGTCGTTACCAGCATGGAGATGTTCCACAAGACCCTGGATTACGTTGAGGCTGGTGATAACGCTGGCTGCCTGCTGCGTGGTGTGGCTAAGACCGACATCGAGCGCGGCCAGGTTCTGTGCAAGCCCGGCTCCATCCATCCCCACACCAAGTTCGTGGGCCAGGTGTACGTGCTGAGCAAGGACGAAGGCGGCCGTCACACCCCCTTCTTCAACAACTATCGTCCCCAGTTCTATTTCCGTACCACCGACGTGACCGGCGTCATCAACCTGCCCGAGGGCGTGGAGATGTGCATGCCTGGCGATAACGTGGATATGAGCGTTGAGCTGATTACCCCCATCGCCATCGAGAAGGGCCTCCGCTTCGCTATCCGCGAGGGCGGCCGTACCGTTGGTTCTGGTGTCGTTATCGACATTGCTGAGTAATCATAGTATATAAACAATAGCCGCCCAGAGCGGTACGAGAACAGAATAAATTGCACAGAAACAGGCGATGTCATGTAGACATCGCCTGTTTCTCTATATCCCAGCCAAGACTGTGTCCCTTCATCCCAATTCTTTCGAGAAATCCCTCTCATAGACCAGGATATCCTGCTCTGAATCACACTCTAACCAAAGATTGCCGGTGGCAATCGCCTGGACGGGGTATCCCCCTTGGAGCAGTTCCTGGAGCAGTGTCGTCATGTCCAGTTTTTCTACCGTTTTCGCCATGGGCCGGCGGATGGTCTCCTTTACCCAGCCCCAGCTCTCCGGTGTGAAGCGCAGTAGGCCCATGAACTGCCCCTGGATCTCCTCCCGGCTTCGGGGCTTCTTCCCGATCTCCCGCAAACAGCCCTCCGCATTGAGCCGGAAGGTCTCCAGATCCTCCAGTGGGTACTCCATCCGCCGGGACCAGAGATCCCAATAGCCGGTGTAGTAAGTGATGGCCAGCGGTGCGCTGCTCTCCACCAGCATCCGGAATGCGTCAGGAGAAAAGACTACGTCAGAATAGCAGACAATACAGGGCTCCTTTTCCAGCCACTCCTGCGCCATGGTCAGGGACCAGAACATGTTGGTCTTCTCCCAGTCCGGGCTGTGGAAATAGATTACACCTGGGACGGTGAACATCTCGCTGCGATAGCCTGTGACAATACCAATATCCGCCAGTGCCACCCCGGCTTTTGCCAGGGATTCCAGGCAGCGGTCCAGCAGGGTACGGCCTTGGAGGGTACACATGCACTTGGGCCGGTCCTTGGTGCGCTCGCCCAGACGGCTCCCCCGCCCGGCGGCAAGAATAATGGTTTTCAAATCTGAAGCACCTCCTTGATGAATTGGATATCCTGTTCCCGGAAGGGATGGTACCGCTCCGGGTGGTACATGACGCCCCGCATCCAGGGGCATTTTTCATGGACAACTGCCTCCAGAACGCCGTCGCCGCTCCAGGCCAGCGGGGCCAGCGGCGGGAGGCACTGCACTGCGCCCCAGTCGTGGAAGCTGTTTACCGTGTCCCCGTTGGAGAGGGGGTGCTCCACCCGGACATGGCCTGAAACCCGCTCCAGAGGCGTCCCAAAATAGTCCAGCAGGGCCTGCATCCCCCGGCACACCCCTAGCAGCGGCACATGGTTTTCCTGTGCCCAGCCGATCAAAAACCGCTCCGCCTCGTCCCGCTCCGGCGCGTCGCCCCCATAGGGCATCAAGCTGTTGCCCCCAGTCAGCAGAATGCCATCCGGCTTCAGCTCCGCCAGCAGTGCCTGTACCATAGACAGCCGGTTGGGCATTGGCAGCGGCAAGAAATTGCAGGCTTCCGCCAGAGCGGCCCACTCCTGGGAGAGGGCATCCCGCCGCTCCCCTGTGGCCGCCATCCGCTCCACCCGCTGGGTCAGCAAAACCCGTTTCATAGAATCACCACCGTCTTATTTTTGCAGTCCACCGCCAGCCGCTTTGCCCCGGCATACCGGTCAAACTGCTTCTCCCCCACCCCGATCACCGCCGGGATCCCAAACTCCGCCGCCCGGATGGCCATGTGGGAATTGGCCCCGCCGTAGGCGGTGATAAAACCGGCGATCCTGTGGGAGAAAATCCAGTCATAGCCCGGATCTGCCCCGCGAACCAGGATAATTTTCCCCTCCAGGGGCTCATCGGAGGGCAGCGGCACAGGCTCTGCCGTGCAGCGGTTCTGCGTGACAAAGTTAGGGGCCCCGTCCGGCAGGAAGAAGCTATACACCTGCCCTTCCTCCCACAGCAGGGGCGGCAGGGTAATCCCGGCGGCGGCCTTCTCCATCGCCTGCCCCTCTCGGATGGAATCCCGGAACACCCGCCCCAGATCCTCTGCCCGGGAGCAGGCGTCCATCACCCGCTGCACCGTCACATGGGACACCTCCTCCCGGTCCAGGCCGTAGCAGGCCCCCAGCTCCGCCAGCAGCTCCAGGGCGTCGGACAGGGCGTGGGTGAAGACAAATTTCGCGTACTCCCGGCCCTCAATGGCGTGCTGGATAAAGTCGAACAGGGACAGCACATCGGCCGAGAGCCTGTGTTCCTCCAGCAGGGCCTGCAAGCGGGCGTACTTCTCCAACGTCAGCTGGAAGGGAGGTTCCCCCTCCTGCCGCCCCGCTTCGGCGCGGCTGAAATCGAAGTAGCGTCCCTCATCCTGGTCGTAGCGGGGGGAACAGATATCGTAGGTTCCGGGGCGCAGGTGGCCGTACTTCTGCAAAAACGCCTGGGGGGCCAGGGCCCGGAAATCCCCGGACATATCCTTCCCCACCGTGGACAGCCCGTTCATGTACCGGCCCCGCTCATCCTCTGTCAACAGGCCCACCGCGGTCATGGAGCGCAAAAACTCCACCGCGATAAACCCCGCCCGGGCCAGGCCAGCAAAGGGCAGCGTCCCATACCGCTTGCAGTACTCCAGCAGCCAGTAGACCTTGTCCTGGGTCCCCAGGCCGCTATCCATGATCTCCCTGTGCTTGCGCCGGAGAGTCTCAATCTTCTCCGCATCCTTGCGCCACAGGCCGTCCTGCTGGATGACGGCGTTGGTCAGGGCACGGAGGGCATCTATCAGGCAGGACTGCTCCTCTGGGGTGAAGCCGCTCCCTCCCAGTGCCCTTACCCGCTCCGGCAGGTCGAAGGTGTAGCAGGTGAACGCAATCTCAAACTCAATCTTGTCGTGGAGCTCCGGATGGGTGCGCAGGCGCTCCAGATAGTACACCGCCAGCTTCTCCGCCAGGGGCTCCGGCAGTGCCTTGGGCAGGAAGGAGTTGAAGCTGACCCGCGCATCGATATAGGGCAGGCCCTGGAAATCCACCATCAGGGGGAAGGAGCGGAGGTTCCGGTAGCCGTAGTTGTCCCGCTGGTACGCCCAGACGCCGTTGGTGATGATCTCCCGGTACAGGCTCAGGGCCAGGGCGCGGGGGCGGATGCCGATCATCTCCGCCGGGTTCCAGTCCGGCATGACGCCGTAGACCGTCCTCTGGCCGCAGAGGTCCGGGTGAGGGCGCATGGAGGCGCGCAGCTTCTCCCGGATCAGCTCCAGGCTGCGCCGCTGCTCCTCCAGCCCCAGCAGGGGCCTGGTGAGCACCAGGGGCCGCACCTGCAATAAGTACAGTTTGCCATCTGAGATGGCAAATTCAAGATCCAATGCGGGCCGCTCGAACAGCGCCTCCAGCTCCCGGCAGAGGGCTACCACCCGATCCAGGGGGGCCGGTGGCTCCGTGGGGGCAGCCTTGAAGTGGTAGTATGCCTCCAGGGCCTTGCCGGTGCCGTCGGTGACAGAGCTGGTGGAGCCTGTGCGGTCATAGTTGAGGATGTAGTAATTCCCGCCGGTACTGGGGTCGGCCGTGAAGGCCACGCCGCACAGCTCCACATGGGCCAGGAAGGGCTGGATAAAGATCTGGTTGCCCGGTTCCGGGCCCATGGCCGCCGCCACCTGCTCCGCAGCCTCCAGCACTGCTTCCTCCCCCTCTACGTTGGGGATGGAGAGGAATTTCCCCGCATTGGAGCACTCGGCGGTATCCTCATTTTGTGCACTGCTGCGGACAATGAGCGGGCCGTCCAGCCCCGCAGCCCGGAGCAGTGCCGGGACGCGGGCCGGATCCGCCCGGAGCTCCCCCACCGTCAGCCGGACCTGGGGCAGTACCTCCGCCGCAGACAGCTTCCCGGCCAGCGCTTGCAGGGTTTCCGCTTTTGTGGTGAATGCCAGCATAGGCGCTTACCGTTTCCGCGCCATCCAGATCCGGGTCGTGTATGGAACCATGATGGTTTTCTGGTGTAGTTCTTCCACAGTCTGCCGGATTTCAGAAATTATTTTTTCAAAGACCTCTGGAGACTGCCTATAGACCGTCCCATGGGATTTCCAGCCCTCAACGAACCCCTCTGCATCTAAATGGTGCTCCACGCGTCCAGAGATGAACTGGACTGTCTCAAACAATCCCGAGTGCTCTATTACCTCAGTCTGGTCTTCCCGTCGGGTTCCATAGGTATAATCCGGGATATTCCGCTGAATGACATTCTCAATCTTCTGCTGGAGAGGATCCTCTAAGTCACGATGGTTCCACATGCAGGCAAACCATCCCTTGGGCTTCAGGATACGGCTGGTTTCTACCAACGCTTTCTGCCGGTCGCATACATTGAAGGAAGAACCGAAGGTCACTAGATCAAACTTCCCGCCCTCCATTCCGGTATCCTCTCCCACACCTTCAAACCACTGCACATCGGGATAGGGTTCTGTGCGCTGGATGCCGTTGGCCCGCATGGCATCGTTGGGTTCTACCGCCCAAACGTTCAACCCAAACTTCGCCAGCTCCAGTGTCAGATGGGCGGCTCCAGCGCCCACGTCGCAGGCGGCATCCCCTGGCTTCACACCAGCGGTGGCCAGCATCTCAGCAATTGCAGTGGGCGCATATTCTGGACGGCGCAGATAGGCTTCTGCCAGATTTGTATAATCCCAATCAGTTTTCATTTTTTCGTTCCTCCATAAACTTTTTTGCGCAGGTGTTCTACCTGCTCTTCTGGTGTCCATTTTCCATCGTTTTCTAGAATCAAATCCGGATTCTTGGGTTCCTCCACCCGGACTTGGATGCCAGCCACATCTGTCCCCCCGCTATAGAGCCCCTTCTGGTTCCGTTGGCGCAGGGTCTCCATAGATGCTTTTACATAGACCTCAAAATAGCCCGGGATGTTCTCCCGGTTCCAGGCCCGCGCCTCGTCGTACATGCAGATGGTGCAGCACACCACAGCCAGCCCCTGCCCCGCCAGCAGCGCGCAGAGCTTGCCGTTGCGCCGCGCGCTTCTCCGGCGGTCCGCCTCACTGTAGCCCAGGTCATCCCCGATGGCCTGGCGCAGCTGGTCGCCGTCCAGGAACACCGCTGGGACGCCGGAGGAGCGCAGCTCCTCATACCACAGCCGCCCAATGGTAGTTTTCCCAGCCCCGGAAAGGCCGGTAATCCAAAATGTCCTTCCTTCCATAGAGCCCTCTATCAGTGGTACAAGGGCTGCTCCAGCAGGGCCGGATCCAGCTCCAGCAGCGGCATTATCCGCAGAGGCTGGCCATTTTTGTTGACGAAATGGAGATCCCGCAGCAGCAGCTTGGCGACCCTCAGACGGTTTTCATGGGCAATCGACAATTCCTGCTGGATTCCCTTCTCCAATTGGTTTTGAATTTCTTCCTCACTAGTAACGATTTTCCCCATAAAGTAACCGCCAATGTAGGCACCACCGGAATCTTTAACATCAAGTAATGTCTTTCTCATCGAGATTTCCCAACTCTTCCGGATATGAAGGTCAATGGTGTCAAACCCGTCAATCAGCTGTTCCGCCCTTGCCTCGCCCATAGGCTGCCCGTCATAATACTGAAAATCATAACCATAGGCCCGATAGGCGTCCCGCATAAAGTATTCAATAAAGACACGCTCCGCATTGTTGATGTACTCGTCATAGGGTTCGTAGACCGCCTTGAGAGAGAACCCTCGCTCATCCCCCTTCAAAGTTTCTGGATCCCGCTCCCCCGCCTTGGAACAGTAGCTCAGGCTCTCAGCGTAAGGGATGTCCAGAAACGCTGCGAGCGCAGTAAATGTTGCCCTCGGATTCAGCTTTGCATCCTCGAAGCGGGCCAGGACACTGTCCTGAAACAACCGGTCTTGCCAGTCAATGAGATAACTGCGGTTTGTAATACGCCGGGTAATTTCGTCTGCGAGGACGGTGTACATCCCCCTGCTGTCCTTTTTCCCCGCCTCCGCATTTCTACGCATATACTTGACACTTGCGGCATAGCTGGTGGTGGGACGGCGTAGGGGAGCAACGGTCTTGATATATTTGAAGACCTGGAAAATCGGATTTTTCCGGATTTCCTCATAAGCTTCAGAAAAGATGGTTGTCTGATCCTGATCATCTATCCCCAGCTTATAGGTGATGTTTCCAAAATGGGGTTGGAATACCAGTGCGGGGACAATCCGAGCGGCGGGGTCCAGTCCGGTAGTGTAGTCGCTGTTGGCTATCAGCGATGCCAACAGGAGGTTTTTCCCCGTAGGGTCTGGCGTTAGATAGAGCTCCTGCACCAAGTAACGAGGGATCATCGAAAGGCCTGCACACGCCTGGCTCATGTTCGCGCACTTTTTTAAGGCTTCGCGGGCTTCAGCCAAGGTATCCATTGTCTCCTGCAATCCCACTGCCGGAAGGGTGATCAGATTTGGATGCCCATCGAAAATCTCTCCAAAGAAGTTGATCCCGTTGTGGCTCGAAAGCTGGCTCAGCCAAATCATACGGTTCATCTCCCGCAGGCCTACGGGTTTTAAGGGATACTGGCTGTAGTCGATGCCAAAGCGCCCCTTGAAGTCAATCGGGTACTGGCTAATCTCATCCCCAATAAGGAAAACCAGCTTTTCCTCCCGCAGCAAGGGCCGCAGGTTCAAACACTGGAGCCAGGAGCAGAATACCCCCCAGTCCGTGTAATGGAGATAGACGTGGTTCTCCCGTGCTACATCCTCACTCCGGCGCACGTTGTCCCGGAGATATTCCAGCTCATATTGGGAATACACGTCTGCTGCAAGGATCGGTTTCTCTAAATCCTTGAAAAAGTTCCGGCTGATCACAGGCTTTTTGATGTCGGCAAGCTCACCAAACTCTTCTTGCCTCACAAAGAAGGGGATATAGCTCTCCTCGCCGTAGGGATAGAGCCGGACGGGCAGCTCATCAAAATCCGGGAAATCTTTCCGGAACAAGTAGGGGTATTTTTTCAGCAGCTTCACGTTCCGCGCATACCGGCCCCGCAGCTCCTTACTATTGGGCTCGTAAAAGGCCGTGGTCATGATCTCCAGGCACTCCTTGCAAAAGCATCCCCTCTTGTACAGGTTGAGGAAGCTTGTGTAAGCCGCCTGATAATTCCCGCCGAACTGAAGCAGGCAGACCGCAGCCTCTAACTCCTCCTCCGGGGGCAATCCACCCTCCTGGAGCGCCAGGAACCAGGCGCTGCGGGCGTCCTCCATGTTGCCAAGCTCCGCCATACGGCGGGCAATCTCGATTGCTTGCATAAACCGATTCCTTTCGTGTTTTAAACAGGGCGGGTGCCTCTGCTTTTCCCAAGGGCGGACACAGCCGCCCTTGGGAAAAGCAGAGGCGGGACGGGCCGAAGCCCGCCCCGCTGTTGGGTCCTATGATGGTTATGCTGCTTCTAGCTGTTGGATTAGCCCAGCAGCTGGAGCACGCCCTGGGGCACCTGGTTGGCCTGGGCCAGCATAGCCTGGGCGGACTGCACCAGGATGTTATTCTTGGTGTAGGCCATCATTTCCTCGGCCACATCCGTGTCGCGGATGTTGGACTCAGCATCCTGGATGTTCTCTGCCATGACGGACAGGTTCTTCTGGGTGTGCTCCAGACGGTTCTGGATCGCGCCCAGGTCGCCGCGGATGCCGGAGACATAGTTGATGGCGTTCTTGACCACAGCAATGGCCTCCTGGGCACCCTCAAGGGAGCCGATGTCGACGTCGGCAATGGTCTTGGTGACGTTGACTGTCTTGCCATCCAGGGTGGTCTTGCCGGTACCCATGGCGGAGACGTGCATGTCGCCGATGGAGACGTTCATCTGGTTGAACTTGTCGGCAGTGTCACCGATCTGGAGGGTCAGGCCGCCAGAAGCAGTGGAGCTGCCGCCGCCGTCGGGGACAAAGAAGGAGTTGGTGGAGGCGTTGAACTCCACATCCATGCCGTTCTGCTTCATTGCCAGATTGAGGTTGGCAGCGGTGACAGCCTGGCTGGTCTTATCCAGAATGACAGCGATGTTGCCCTGCTTCACACTGTCCAGATTGTCCTTGTCGACAAACTCAAAGGTCTTGCCGCCAATGGTCAGGGTGTCGCCATAGGCCATCTGATTGGTATCCAAGGCAATGGACTGGCCAGCGTCACGGCCGGCAGTGACCTGCCGCAGGCCGCGCACGGAGTCGGGGTTCGTGTCAGTGGTGCTGACGCTGACAACACTGCCCTGGTTGGCGCCGGCGTTCTTTGCCGTAATGCTAACTACACCGTTGGTATCCACCTCAAATTTGAACAGGCTGCTTAGGTTTTCATGCTTATCAAAAGCTTCCTTAATCTTACCCGCATTCGCAGCCGCACTGGTGGTATCAGAAGTATAGCTCAGGGAAGCTTTCTTGGTCTCACCATTCTCATCAATATAGGTGATATCAAAGGTGGCCTTCCCGCCGCTGCCCTTGTCTGTCGTGAACTGCGCCTGCGCCTTATCAGCGGTGGTGCCAGCAATGACGATACCAGTCTTATTGTTCGTGGAGATCGCTACCTTGTTATCCGCGGCCTTGATCTGATCCAGATCACCAATACGGATCTGGAAAACAGGAGGCGTGCCAGTAGCATCAACGTTTGCCACTGCGGAGGTAACGCCGTTAGCCTTCAGAGCCTCAGTCAGATTCTTGAGAGATTCAGCCGCATCGGAACCACCATTTACAGCAATGTGGCCCTTGCCTACGGCAAAAGAGTCCTTGTTCGTGTCAACGAACTCGTAGGTCTTGTCGCCGATCTTAATAGTCTTGCCAGCCAAATTAGCCGCAGTCAGATCGCTAGCGGTCGTACCGAAGTCGATGACATCCACTGTGGTCTTGTCCTTAGCCGCCTCGGTGACTTCCACCTTCTGCACGCCACCGCCGCTGGTAAATTCCGCTTTAATTGCTGTATCCTCATTGGGATCCATGAGCGCCTTAGCGTCCACAGTTCCTGCAATACTCAGCCCATTGAGCTGCGCACCGTTGGTACCAGCCTGCTTCGCCGTAAGGGTCAGCTTATGCTCATTGGGGGTAGTCCCGGTGGCTGTAGAGAACAGCTTGCTCAGATCGGAATCCGCATCAATCGCATCCTTGATAGCCGCAGCAACATCCTTTGCACCTGCGCCATTATTGGCAACAGAAGTCTCGGTATACAGCGTCTTAGAGCGCTTGACACCGTCGGCATCCGTATAGTCAATGGTGAACTTTATTGCATCGGTAGAAGCAACGGAGGCAGCAGTCCCCATAGCAGCCGAGACAGTCACCTCATACTTGCCAGCAGTAGCGGAATCGCCATCCTGGTTGGTCTTGAGGGAGGCGATGGAGCTCTCCACGGTGGCGACCATGTTGCCAGTGGAGGGGCTGGAAGTGGTGGTGCCGTTGGAGGCCAGGGAGCCGTCCAGGAGCTTGATGCCGTTGAAGTTGGCGGAATCAGCAATACGGTTGATTTCGGTCTTCAGGGCGGTGACTTCCTTGTTCAGGTTCTCGCGGTCAACCTCGTCCTGATAGGTGCCGTTGGCAGACTGGGTGGCCAGGTAGTCCATGCGGTTGAGCATGTCCTGGATTTCCTGCATGGCGCCCTCAGCGGTCTTCACCAGGGAGATACCGTCCTTGACGTTCTTCTGGGCGGCGTTCAGGCCGGTGATCTGGGCGCGCATCTTCTCGGAAATGGCCAGACCGGCGGCGTCGTCACCGGCGCGGTTGATCTTGTAACCGGAAGACAGCTTCTCCAGGTTCTTGCTCAGGGCGGAGGTGTTCGTGTTGTAGTTACGGTAGGCATTTATCGCCATAATATTGTGTTGAATCCTCATTTTAATGCTTCCTTTCAATAAAATGTTATATCAGGGGGTTGCTGTCCGGCGTGCCGGAACTTCCTTTTCCCAGCACTGGGTTGTGCGCCGCAGCGTCCCGGCTCCGTGGCCTTTGGGCACGTGGACGGTTTGGCGCTTGGCTCTATTTCATCCGGTTCGCGAAACCGGATAAAATCAAATTGATTTTTCTGTCAGCTCGGTTTCCCAGAATGCGGGGATAATCCGGTCGAGCTGGGTGCGCAGGCTGGAGGCTTCCTCGCTGTGGCCGTCCTCCTCCAGCTTCTGTATGGTCCGCTTTATCGCCCGCACGGCCCGTTCCCTGTCGTCATTCCAACGGAAAATCTGATCCCGGTAGTACCGGCCCTTGCTGGGTGCTGGCGGGGCCAGGCACGCCGGGCGTTGGCCGCCCGCCCGCTCCAGCACCGCCCCCCGCACAATGGGGACGCTGCGGTCGGCATGGACTGCGACATCAGCCCGCCCTCCGGCAACCCGGCAGAGCTGGACGACGATATCTCCGTTGATCGTCACGTAATCATCGGGAAGAAGTGTTAATTTCAGCATAAAATCCTCCTTGCAGCTTTGGCAGGGGCGCGGTCCTTCGCGCCCGCTGTTGTTGATGGTTCCAGGGGAAGCTGTCAGCCCGCCTTTTCTGCCCGGGCAGACGCGCTGTAAAAGGTCCCGCGGGGCATCCCACAGGCATCTGCTGCCTGCTGGAGCGTGCATTCCCCTCTGCGCCACATCTGCCGGACCTCCTCGAAGTTATCCGGCAGGGGCCGCGCTGCGCGGCCGCACCGGACGCCCCGGGCTTTTGCAGCTGCAATGCCCTCGGCCTGCTTCCTGCGGTACTCCTCCCGGCGGCTCTGCTCCGCCACAGAGGAAAACAGGGCTGAGACAAATACGCCCAGCAGCTCCTCGCTGCGCGCCGGGGCCAGCGCCGTCAGCTCAGAGACGATTTCCCCAGCCAACTGTTGTAGCTGGCCATGTAGATCCCCGGCCCCCTCAGAAATACACGGCATAGTTCGCCTCCTGAACATTCAAAAACATCGATTTAATTTATAATATTATGTTGAGTGGACTGCCTCGCAAGGCTTCAGGATCTGCCCCCGCAGGGGGTCTCCCTCTTTTCTTCCCACCTGGCGGCCTCCGGGGAACGCTGATTTCACAGGCAAACCTTTTTTGCCGGTCAAATCAGCGCTCCCAACCGCACGCATGGGCATCACCGCTGTCCCTGGCGGATCGCTTGGGATATCTAATGAAACAGCGTCAGACGGCGCATGTCTCCTGGTGTTGGAGCCCTGCAAAGCCCATGTCCCGGATGTTCTGCGCAGTATTGAGCTCCCGCAGGACCACTGCCCCGCAGTGGGGGCAGGCCCAGCTTTTTTCCTGGAGGGCCAGGGCCTCGTTGACCCCGCCGCACTGGCGGCAGGTCTTTGCCGCAGGCGCGTAACGATCCAGGACGACATACCGCTTCCCCTGCCGCTCCAGCTTGTATTTCAAGCACTCCCGGAAGCGGCCAAAGCCGGAATCCAAAACATTAGTGCCCTTCAGCTTCCGCGACAGCTCCGTCAGATCGGCGTCCCGTACACACACGGTATCCCAGGCGTTGGCTATCCGCCGGGATTCCTTGTGGATGAAGTCCAGCCGTTGATTGGCGATATGTTCGTGGAGGATGCGGAGCTTTTGCAGCTGTTCCTCATAGTTCCTGGAGCCCCGCTCCATGCGGGCAAGCTTTTGCTGCATCCGCGCCAGCTTTTCCTTGGGCTTTGCCAGCAGGGGAGGCGTGGGGCTCTTCCCCTGGCTGTCCACATAGAAGCGGCTCAGGGACTGCTTGAGCCCCAGGGCCTTCTCCAGAGTGAGTGCAGCCCGCTCCGGCACCTTCGCTTCGTAGCCGAACACGATGGAGGCGAAGTATTTACCCGACCGGGTCTTACTGACGGTCACAGACCGCAGGGACCACCAGTGGAGGGGCCTGCGGTGGAGCTTTGCCTTGACTACGCCCAGCTTGGGCATCTGGATGCCATTGCCGGTGAGGAAAATAGATGGCCCCGTGTGGTAAGGGCGGCAGTAGACGGTGAAGGAATCCCGCCGGGCCTTTTTGGCCTTAAACTGCGGGAGGCCGAAGGCCTTGGGGGTACGGAAGAAGTCCAGATAAGCTTTGCGCAGATTCTGGTGGACAGAGCACAGGGCCTGGCTGTCAACCTCCTTCAGGAACGGCGCGCCTTTCTTATAGCGGGCCGGGGTGGGGATATACTGCAGGTCTGTTGCGGCGTAAAACTCCTGTACATCCGACAGCATTTGATTCCAGAGCCAGCGGCAGCAGCCGAAGGTCTTTTCGATTTGTTCCGCCTGCCCCTCGGAGGGGTAAATACGGACTTTAATCGTCGTATGCAGGGTTTTCTTGCCGTCTTCCCTGTGGCGCCTATTCCCTTTTTTCCCCATGGCCATAGCCGTCACCCTTCTTACTCTGCAAAAAAGGTATACAATTTTTGCAGAGGTTCAATTGCTTTACTCACTTACTTCTTCGGCATGAATTCCGAAAAGTTTAGTGCTTTTCAGAAAAATTTTTAACCTGTGCAGGCTGCGTACTGATGTGCAGGAAAACTATGGTATTTTTGCAGTTTTTTTGTCGAAATCTGTCGAAAATCTAAGAAGAGAGCCTGTTGAAGCAGTATTTCAACAGGCTCTCTTCTTAATTTTGGCAGATCCAGCAGCGTGACAGATCCCTATTTTCTCAATAAACTGGTACCATCTTTTTTCAGGGGGATATTGGGCATGTTAGATAGAACCTATGGCTATGTTCGTGTGTCCACAAAGGGGCAAAAGGAAGACCGGCAGCTCGTTGCAATGCGGGAGTTCAGCGTACCGGAGGAGCACATTGTTGTAGAGAAACAATCTGGAAAGGACTTTGAGCGCCCTGCCTACTGCCAGCTGGTACAAGCCCTGGAAAGCGGGGACGTCCTGGTCGTCAAGAGCATCGACCGCCTGGGCCGCAACTATAAAGAGATCTTAGAGCAGTGGGCTGGGCTGACAAAGGAGCGTGGGATTGCTGTTGTTGTACTGGACATGCCCCTGCTGGACACCAGGGCTGACAGGGATCTCACCGGTGTCCTGGTAGCAGACATCGTCCTCCAGATCCTCAGCTATGTAGCGCAGACAGAGCGGGATTTCATCCGCCAAAGGCAGGCCGAGGGGATCGCAGCGGCAAAGGCGAAGGGGATCCGTTTTGGCCGCAAGCGCCTCCAGATGCCGGAGCCCTTCGAGGAGCTGGCGGAGGAGTGGTGGCATGGCCGGATCTCCGCCGTCCAGGCGGGAAAGGAGCTGGGGATCTCCCGCACAACCTTTAAGCAGCGGGCCGAGGAGTGGTGCTTTGCCGAGGGCCTGGGACAGCAGCCGCGCCCAGCCCTTAAAAGTTAAAAACGCAGGGTCCATCCATGAAACCCTGCGCAGCTTGGTACGGCCCTGGGGTACATACGGCCTATGGGGCGCACCTGCCCATGAGATTTTGGTATATCTTGTGGAAAAGAGGCTGGACTTTCCCCCACTGGGCGTGTTAAAATGGGACATACTAAACGCATCCCTAGAGGAGGTTTCCCATGACAAAAGCAAATCTAGCCGCTGCCGGCTGTATCGTCGCCCTGCTCCTATGGCTGGCAGGCTTCCAACTTCCCTCCAGTACTGCCGCCCCATACGGCTGCGCATATGCGGCCCCGATGAGCGCTGCGGCCACACAGGAGGATGTGGAACCCCCTGTGGAGGAGGAGGGCGAACCCCAGGAGAAGGAACCGCCGGAAGGGGAGCTGTCCGCCGGGGACATCCTGGGCAATTCCCAGATTATTGCCCACGGCATGGGGGCCATCGGGGATCTGACAACCCCCAACTGCCTGGAGGCATTCCAGGCCCAATATGCGGCAGGCACCCGCGTGTTTGAAGTGGATCTGCGGCTGACCCGGGATGGGGAGGTGGTGCTGCGCCACGACTGGTGGCACGCCGACTGGCAGCGCGGCATCAGCTGGGCCAATATCCCCACACGGGACAAATTTGTCTCCGAACCCATCCTGGAGCAGTACACCCCCCTCTCCTTCCGGGATCTCCTGCTGCTGATGGAGGAATACCCGGATATCTGCATTATCACCGACACCAAGTTTACAGACTCGGACGTATTCTTTATCCAGTTCGACGCTATGATGCGGGATGCCCGGGAGCTGGGGCTCACCTATCTCTTTGACCGGATCGTTATCCAGATTTACAACAGCAATATGCTCTCCGCACTGAACAATATCTATCATTATCCCCACTATATCTACACGCTGTACGCCGAGGGATTTTCGCGCGCAGACGCCGCGTTCCGGGAGAAGGCCGCTTTCTGCGCCAAGTGGGGGATTGAGGGCATCACCATGTGGGACAGCTGGTGGAAGCCCTCCTTTGCCGCGATTGCGGAGGAATACGGGATCAAGGTCTACGTCCACACAGTCAACGACTTGGCCCAGGCCCGCACGTTTTTGGAGGAGGGCGTCAGCGGGGTATACACGGACAGCCTGACTCCCGGCGACCTGGTACGCAAGAAGGTCCAGGGGGATCTTACAGTAAAGCTGTAACAGGACGCCCGCCCGGCCCCCTGTATGCAAAGCACCCCCTGACATGGGAAAGTCCCATGTCAGGGGGTGCTTTGCAGTTCACAGGCGGTACGCCTCGATTAGAGCTTCTCGCGAACCTTGGCAGCCTTGCCAACACGGCCGCGCAGATAGTACAGCTTGGCGCGGCGGACAACACCGTGGCGGACAACCTCGATCTTGTCGATGGTGGGGGAGTGCAGCGGGAAGACCTTCTCCACGCCGATGCCGTAGGACATGCGGCGGACGGTAATCGTCTCCTCAATCCCGCCGTGCTTCTTGGCGATGACAGTGCCCTCGTAGACCTGGATGCGCTCACGGGCGCCTTCCTTGACCTTAACATGCACCTTGACGGTATCACCAACCAGAACGGCAGGCATTTCCTTGAGCTGGGATTTGGTCAGTTCCTTAATGAGATCCATGGAAAATTTCCTCCTAATCAATAGGCGTTCTTAACAAATTAAATGGGCGGGTACAAACTTGTCCCGCCTCTTGACAGAGGACCGCCCGTTATTGCCGTAATCTTACCACATTTACCGGCAAAATGCAAGTGTTGATTTTCTTTTCCTTATTACCATTGCAGCCAGATGTCCCAGATGGGGGATCGCCCGTACTGGACAGGCTAGAACCGCCATTCCGTGCAGCCGAACGGCCGGGCGGGTCTCCGCCCGGCCGCATCACTACTCGGCCTCTTTTTTTGCTGGAATGTCAGGCTTCTCTGCCGCCAGCGCCGCCTGCTTGGTGACAAACAGCGCCTCCCGTCCACGGGGACGCCGCTCCTTGTTCACGATCAGCACCACCAGGGCTGCGGCAGCCAAGGCCACGCTCAACAGCTGGGATACCCGGATGGGCTGGCCAAACAGCGTCCAGCCAAACAGGTAGAGGCTGTCCGTGCGCAGCCCCTCGATCCAGGTCCTGCCCAGGCCGTACCAGATGAAATAGAAGCAGGTACACTCCCCATCAAAGGTCCGGGCTTTGGAAATGACAAAGGCAATCAGTGCCAGGCCCACCAGGTTCCACAGGCTCTCGTACAAAAAGGTGGGATGGACCTCGATATACTCTGTGGCGGACGTCCACAGCCGCATCCGCCAGGGCAGGGTGGTCTCCCCGCCAAAGGCCTCCCGGTTCATGAAATTGCCCCAGCGCCCCACAGCCTGGCCGATGAGCAGGCCCATCACGCCCAAGTCCGCAAAAGCTCCAAAGGACAGCTTCTTTTTCCGGCAGAAGGCCAGCAGGACAAAGAAGGCTGTGATAATTGCCCCATAGATAGCCAGGCCCCCATCCCAGACCGCGGCCATACGGCCCCAGTTGAGGCTGCCGTCCGCATCCCGGTACAGGTCCAGGTAGAAGATCACATAGTAGATCCTGGCCCCGATGATGCACAGGGGGATCTGCCAGACAATCATGTCATAAACATTATCCTCCGTCAGGCCGTAATCCTTGGCCTTCCGGGAACAGAACAGCACCGCCAGGATCAGGCCCAGGCAGATGATGATCCCATACCAGTAGATCCCGTTGCCAAAGGGGATGGCTACTGGGGAGGGATTGAACTCCCATCCCCCGAACAAGCCGGGGAAACTGATGGGCATGTCGTTTCTTGCATACATAAGCGCTTGTACCTCCTCCGCCGCGGTCAGCCCAGCGGCTCGACCAGAGAGATGGCCGCGTGGCCGGCCGTCACTTCCTCCCGCAAAAATGCCTCCACATCCGCCTTGGTTACGGTCTCAAAAACCTCTGGGAAGCGGTAGCTGTCGTACCCCCGGAACCGGCCGTCCACCATACTGACGGCGATATTCTCAAAAGAGTTCAGGCTGCGGATCATCCCGCCATAGCTGGCCCGGCGGACCTGCTGGTAGAACGCCTCGCTGATGCCCTCCTCCCCCAGCTTCTTCGCCTGGGCAGTGATCTCCTCGAACACCCGGCGGGGCTCCTTGGTCTCGCCCCCCACGTACAGGTATGCCGCCCCGGGCAGCATGTCAAAGTTGCCGCCAAGGCTGCTGTTGATCACACCCTCCTGGTACAGGCGGGTGTACAGGGGGCTGCTCTCCCCGAACAGCACATCGCAGGCCATGTCGCCGATGATGCTCTGGCGCAGCAGCGGCTCCCCCCCGGCCTGGGGGCGGCATTTGTAGCCGGCCAGGAACATGGGCATTGAGACCTCCATCGCCAGGTGGGCCTCCCGCTCCGCTGGTGCCTGCCCCTCCTCCTGGCCGTAGTCCCGCGGGACATCCGGGCCGCTCTGCCGGGGTAAAATGTCCTCTGCCTCCGCAGCTACCCGCTCCGGATCCAGATCCCCCACACAGACCAGGACCATATTGGCAGGGGTATAGAAGGCCTTGTGGCAGTCATAGAGGGTCTGCGGGGTGATCTGCCGGATGCTCTCCACCGAACCAGCCACCGGGATCCGGATGGGGCTGTCCGCATACAGGCAGGCCATCAGGTTCCGGTAGACCTGCCAGTCCGGGTCGTCCTCCACCATACGGATCTCCTGGGCAATGATGCCCTGTTCCTTCTCCACACTCTCCTGCGTGAAATAGGGGATGGAGACGAAGCGGAGCAGGATGCGCAGGTTCTCATAAAATTTTTCCGTACACTGGACGTAATAGGCGGTGACAGCGTTGCTGGTGAAGGCGTTGTCTACCGCCCCATTCCTGGCGAGCTCCTGGAGGGCGTTGCCCTCCTCTGTGTCGAACATCTTGTGCTCCAGATAGTGGGCAATCCCGGCAGGGGTGTCCCGCCAGGCCCCGTCCAGCTGGAAGCGCAGATCCATGCCGCCGTAGCGCACAGCGAACATGGCGTAGCTCTTGGCGTAATGGGGCTTGCTGACGACCGCCACCTCCAGGCCGTTGCCCAGCCGGCGGCGGAATACCTTCTCCCCCAGCCGCGGATACTCCATCACAGTCATGCCTGCACCTCCTTCCCCTTCAAAAAGTAAATGGTATCCGGCTTGACCGCCTTGGCGGCCTCCTGGATCCGCTCCCCCGTCACCGCCGAGATCCCTTCCATCAGCTCGGATATGGTTTCCCTGCTGCCGGCGACGGCCTTACCCATGACAAAATCCTCCAGAGCCCAGGCGGAATCCTTTATCGCGCGCAGGCCGCTCAGCAGGCTGCTGCGGGCGCCTTGCAGCTCCCAATCCTCCCATTCCCCCCGGCGGAGGGCCTCCAGCTGGGCCCCGATCTCCTCCAGCGCCCGGGTGTAGTTCTCAAAGGCGACGCCGGAGGAGACAGCAATCAGCCCCTTTTGCCGCTGGTAGACACTGCTGGCATAGTAGCACAGGGACAGCTTCTCCCGCACGTTCAAAAACAGCTTGGAGCTGCTGAAGCCGCCGAACATAGTCTCCATCATCATGGTGGCGTAGTCGTCGCCGCTCATGGTGCGGTAGCCGACGCACAGCTTCCCCTGGGTGACATCCATCTCCTCCTCTACCACCCGCACGGACTCCGGGGCGGGGCGGCGGAGGGTGGGGCCTGGCTCCAGCTTCCCCTGCCGGGGCAGGCGGGCGAAGGTGGCAGACAGGGCCTCCTTGACCCGGTCCTCCGGTGCGGAGCCGCAGTAAAACAGCTCCATCCTCCCTTGTGCCAGCAGGGCACGGTAGTGGCTGTCCAGCTCCTCCCGGGAGATGCGCTCCACATCCTCCAGGGAGCCCATCCGGCCCACGCCGAAGGGCTCCCCGGCGCACATGGACTCGACCAGCCGCCGGTTGGCGTAGGCGCGCTTGTCGTTGATATCACTGCGGATGAGATCCGCCAGGTTGGCCCGTTCACTGTCCACATAGGCCTCCACCAGGCGGCCGCCCTCAACAGCGGGGTCGCAGAACATATCCCCCAGCAGGCTGGTCAGCTGCTCCAGCAGCTGCTCCCCCTGGGGGAGGAACCGGTCGTCGATACAGGTGGCCGTAAAGCCAGCCAGCTGGTTTTCCCCCCGCTTGCGCACTGCCGGGGCCAGATGTGCGCCATACAGCATGTCCAGCTCCCGATTCAGCGCCGCCATGTCCGGGCAGCGGGCGGTCCCCCGGCTGAGGACGTTGACCAGCAGGGCGTTCTGCGCGGCAGTTTCCCTGCGCAGGGGAACCGCCAGTTGAGCACTGAGCAGGCTGGTTTTAAATTTTTCCGATGGGATGTAGGTAAAATAGACATTCTCCATGAGCATCTGTCGTGTCATGCGCCGGTTTCTCCTTCTTCTGTCAAATCTACCCTAGTATATACCTTTTCTCCCGAAATTTCCATAGGAGCGCACAGTTTTTTTATCCGGTGGGATTGCCCGCGCCTCAGCAGAGTCCCATCCGGACAAATTCGTGGTACACACCGTCATGGGTGACATCCTCGCAGACACGGCTACAGGCCGCCTTCAGCTCCTCGCAGGCGTTCCCCATCGCAACGCTGACACCCGCGCAGCGCATCATCCCGCTGTCGTTCATGCTGTCGCCAAAAGCGACCGTATCTTGCAGCCCCGCCCCCAGGTGACAGCAGACCATCTGCATCCCGCGGCCCTTGTCGATCCCCTTGCGTATCATCTCTCCGTTAAAGCAGGCGGTACTGCCGCGGAATGGATGGACCACGAAGTCAAAGCGGTCCCCCAGCAGCCCCTGGACCTCCTCCATCGGGGCTAACGTTGCACTGGTAAAGCAGATCTTATAGGCCCCCTGCCCTGGATAGTCCGCATATTTCCGCATCGGCAGGCCGGACTCCAGCTCCCTCTGCATCCGGATCAGCTCAGAGTTGCCCGGATCTGGGGCAGCCATCCGCAACAGCGACTCCATCTGCGGGTCGGAGTAGATCCCATCCCGGGTCTCAATCCGGCAATACAGCCCTTTTTCATGGAGGATATCCAGGCACTCCTGCACCAGCGGTTCAGGCAGCAGGCTGTCAAAGAGCACCTCTTCGCCCACCGCCACATAGCCGCCCGCGCTGGCCACTACGCCGTCAAACCCGATATCCAGAATGTCAGGCCCGATAATAGGGAGATTCCTCCCCGTGCATAAAAATACCATATGCCCACGCCCACGCGCCCCCTGCACAGCCCTGCGCACCAGGGCGGATGGCGCCGATAGGGCCTCTACGATGGTACCATCTATATCCAGAAAGATGAGTTTCCGATCCATTTGCCTGCACCTCTACTTCTCTTTATCCGTGTGTGATCCTCATATGGCAGTATGCCTGTGAAAATTCGCCTTGTCTGGCGAAAAAACTCGCCATTGGACATCTTTCCAATTATCAAACAAGCCCTAGCAACATACTATTCATTACAAAATATTTTGGACAAGAACGCCTGCTACGGAGGCCGCAGGCAGACGGACACGGCGGCCCATTTAGAATAGGCCGCCGCTTATTTCTGATTCCCAGGTCTATGGGAGCATAGACAGGATCTGCTGCTTAGAACCGGCCCCCACTGTCCGGCTGACGATTTTCCCGTCCTTTATGACCATCAGCGTGGGGATGCTCATAATCCGGAATTGGGACGCCAGCGCCTTCTCCTCGTCTACATTGATTTTCCCCACTGTGATATCCGTCCGCTCTGCAGCAATCTCCTCCACCAACGGGGCAACGCTGCGGCAGGGTCCGCACCAGGGCGCCCAGAAATCCAGCAGGACAGCCTTGCCGCTGTCCAGGACATGCTCCTGAAAATTATCCTTCGTAATATGCAGTGCCGGCATGTTGGATCCTCCTATGTTCATTTGATGACGGTATGATAGCATATCTTCCCCTCCTCCTTCCGTGACATGGTCACTCAGCACTGCGGCGGCAGCACCGCGCACCTTGTGCCACCAGGCTTGGCCATGCCCTGGCAGATCATACTTTGCCGTTCTTGGCCCGGCAGATCAGCTGGGTCATGGTACCCATCGGGCAGTAGACGCACCAGCTGCGGGGCTTGCAAAGCACCATCGTGACCAGCCCCAGGACGGTGGATGTGAGCATCACGCTGTAAAAGCCGAAGGCAAACTGCGCCACCCCGGGATGGAACAGCGTCCCATGATAGGCCCAGTGCCAGGGAAGCTTGAAGGTCCACAGGAGGGTCACTACCTGCCTGACATCCTGTACACCAGCAAAAACCAGGTAGGTGTTCCATAGCATGAGGAAAAACATTGCGAAAAAGAAAACCAGAAACCCATAGCGGAACCACTTGCTTTTCATCCACCGGGGGATGTCCCTCCGTCTGGACAGGCCAAAGCGCCCACCTAGCAGGCTAAAGAGCTGCCCCCTGCCGCAGTAGCGGTTGCAGTATCCTTTGCTGCCGTATACGATGGATATAATCAGCGGGATAAAAAAGCAGAGCAGCCCCAGCCAGGCGAACAGGATATTGAAAAATCCCAGCACCAGATAGGTTAGCGACGCAACCCACAGATAGTCATACCAATGCTTTTTCATGCCCTCACCTCCTGGAGATTGATGACAGACGCGGGGCACTCCCGCACACATTTCCCACAGCCGACACACCGCCCGGGATCCACCCGCGCCGTGATACCCTTGACCACTTGGATAGCCGATAAGGGGCAGACCTTCACGCAGCAGCCACAGGCCACACAGGCGCCCTCCATAACGGATGCCCTGCGCTTTTTCTTGTTTGCTTTCTCCATATGATACCTCCCCAAAAGATCACCTCTATCATATCAAACATGCAGCTGGGCCTCCGTGACCATGTCACGGAGGCCCTTCCCTCTGCGGGCCCCTGCATCCATCCAGCCAGAACGCAGGGGCATATGTTCAAAAGCCGGACTGGCCCTGCCAGCTCTGGGCTGCGGCACAGTAGGGGACGCCCTTGACATTATGGAACTGGACAAACTTCAAGGAATAGAGATCCCCAGAGATGTAGCGTTCATAATCTGGCTGGTAGAGCACAATATAGTCACTGCCCACGGTGTGGAGGATCCCTTGCCAGGTGACAGACTGCTGGGGCCCGATCTGGAAGGTTGCCACAACAAAATAGCCCACATTCCGGTTCAGCAGGCTCCTCAGCGATGCCTGATAGGCCTCATTGGCGTTGGCCGGCAGGTGCGTACCCTCCATATCGACCGGGTTTTTCATCCGCTGGCTCTGGGCTGCGGCACTGGAAACCTCCTCCAGCCTGCTCTCACCCTCCATGCCCCGTACCGGCATGGGGCTCTCCCCACCGGGCGGCAGATGCCCGGCATATCCCAGGCTGGGGTCGCCGTAGACCCAGCTGTTGTTCATAGAGCTGGCAGCCTCCGGCGGCATACGCATCCCTGTCTCGTCCGGTGCGCTCATGGGTGGGCGGAGCTCCCCGCCTCCTGCCATACGCATAGTCTGATCGTTTTGATGCATGTTGATCCACTCCTCCTTGTTTGATGTTTCATGTGTCGTAGTAAGCGTTTGTCGGGTTGTAGAAGCAGTGATCTCCGATGCGGGTCTGCCAATAACCCACGCCGGAGGGGAACCTGCTGCGGCAGTCAGGGCCAAAGGGGTTGTAAAACCAGAGGGAGTCTGCCACATCTGGCAGCCGGTTGCCCGCAATCGCCCAATCAGCAATCTCGTAGTGGATCGCCTCAGGCCGCATATTATAGATGTTTTGCGGGTTGTATGCGCCCCCCTCGGTCTCACTGGCGCAGACGAACTGGTAGGGCTGGAAAATGATATTGCGGATGCTGCCCTGCCCCACGCGGGCGTACTCGCCGCCTGGGGCGTGGACGCGGTTCATCACCACACCGGCCACTGCCTTCATCCCGTTCGTCCCCTCTCCGCCAGCCTCGCACTCAATCAGGCGGGCCAGCAGCTCTCTGTCAGAATAAGCCATATGTATATCACACTCCTGGTCACCACCATCCTATGCGCCTGCCGCACGGGAGGTGCCCGCCGGGCCGCAGGCGGGAAAATAGCCAGCCGCCGGCGAAAACGCCGGCGGCTGGCCGTCTGCTATATGGCAAAATCCTCTTCCTTCAGGCGGGAGGTTTGCAGCTTTACTGGGCGGGGCGGAACCCGTTTAAATGGGTCATACTGGAACCGTCTGCAATGGTACTCCATCGCCACCACACCTTTCCTGGAACAGATGACCTCCCGGTCATTGATAGTACTGCCCTTGGCACAGTACGCGCACCGGGGCTCCATATCCTTGCGGAACAACGTCATCAACATGCCTCCTCTCCTCGACACAGCACAACACTACAGCGAACGGAGTACAATCTTCTCCCCCTCCGCTGTCGCGGCAATCTGGGTAATGGGGTGGTCAAAGCTGTTGATGATCTCCACTGCCAGCGCGTCCTCTACCTCCTTCTGGATGGTACGGCGCAGGTTCCGCGCACCGTAGGTGGCGGAATAGGACTTCTTCACCAGATATTTCACCAGCTCATCGTCGTAGGACAGGTTGAGCCCCTTCTCCTTCATGCTGGCCTTCAGCTCGTCGAGCATCAGCCGGGCAATGGGCAGGAAATTCTCCTCCGTGAGCTTGTTGAAATAGACAATCTCATCCACACGGTTGATAAACTCCAGCCTCAAAAACTGCTGGAGGGCCTTCATGGCCCGGTCCTTCCCCTGCTCGTTGACACTCTTGTTGAAGCCTACTGTCCCCTCCTTCTTATCGCTGCCAGCGTTGGAGGTCATCACAATGACGGTATTCTCAAAGTTGACCTTCCGCCCGTGGGCGTCGGTAATCTGGCCGTCGTCCAGGATCTGGAGCAGGACGTTGAGCACGTCCGGATGGGCCTTCTCAATCTCGTCGAACAGGACCACAGAGTAGGGCTTGCGGCGGATCTTCTCCGTCAGCTGCCCGGCCTCGTCATAGCCCACATAGCCCGGAGGCGAACCGATGATCCGGGAGACAGAGTGCTTCTCCATGAACTCAGACATATCCAGGCGGATCAGGCTCTCCGGTGCATTGAACAGATCCTCAGCCAGCTGTTTGACCAGCTCCGTCTTCCCCACACCAGTGCTGCCCACAAAGATGAAGCTCACCGGCTTGTGCTTGGGGGAGATCCCCACCCGGTTGCGGCGGATGGCAGCGGAGACCGCTCCAATCGCCTCATCCTGGCCCACGATCTTCTGGCGCAGGCGCTGGTCCAGCTCACTCAGGCGCTTGAACTCCTCCTCCCGGATCTTGCTGGCCGGGATCTTGGTCCACAGCTCGATCACCCGGGCCAGGTTGTCCATGGTCAGCTGGGGCTCCCCCTGGGCGCTGAGCGTATCCAGCTCCGTCTGGAGCTGGAGCTGGCGGCTCTTGATCTCCGCCAGGCGCTCAAAATTGGGCTCCTCAGCAGCCTCCAGAACCTCCTGCTCCTTGGCATAGTCTGCGATTTCCCTGCTGACCTCCTGCCGCCGGTTGATGTTGGCATCCTTCAGGTTCATATCCGAGCAGGCCTCGTCAATCAGGTCGATGGCCTTGTCCGGCAGGAAGCGGTCGGTAATATAGCGTTCGCTGAGGAGCACCGCCTGGCGCAGGATGCCCTCGGGGATCTTCACCCCGTGGAAGGTCTCATAGTAGTGGGCGATCCCCCGCAGGATGGCCATGGTGTCCTCCACGTTGGGCTCGTTCACCGTCACAGGCTGGAAGCGCCGCTCCAGGGCGGTGTCCTTCTCAATATGCTTGCGGTATTCGGTAAAGGTGGTCGCGCCGATGACCTGGATCTCCCCCCGGCTCAGGGCGGGCTTGAGGATGTTGGCCGCATTCATGCTCCCTTCCGCATCCCCTGCGCCCACAATATTGTGGACTTCATCAATAACCAGGATCACATTGCCGCACTTGCGGATCTCCTCAATGAGGCCCTTCATCCGGCTCTCAAACT
>CAJUAC010000027.1 GCA_910583885.1 uncultured Oscillospiraceae bacterium
TCAACAAAATCACTGGCGAATGGGATGATGAAAAGCTGACGTCCCTGCTGGCCGAACTTACCGCCGGCGGCGCGGACGTGTATCCCACCGGCTTTGACGAACAGGAGCTTTCCTCCATGTTCGCCGACCTCACCAAAGCAACCGCGCACGATGACGGTTTCGACCTCACCGCCGCCCTGGAGAAAGCCTCGTTTGTGAAGCGGGGCGACGTCTGGACGGTGGGCAGGCATCGACTCATTTGCGGCGACGCCACCTCCACAGAGGATGTGGCCGCGCTGATGGATGGGAAGAAGGCCAACCTCATCCTGACTGATCCCCCCTATGGCGTCTCCTTCAAGTCCTCGGATGGGCTGACCATCCAGAACGACTCCATCAAGGGGGATGACTTTTATCGTTTTCTCCTCCAGTCCCTTACGAACATGGTCGCCCACCTGGAACCGGGAGGGGCGGCCTATGTTTTTCATGCGGACACGGAGGGGCTGAACTTCCGCCGGGCGTTCATCGACGCCGGCCTGCATCTGGCCGGGGTGTGCATCTGGGTGAAGAACTCCCTGGTGCTGGGCCGCAGCGACTACCAGTGGCAGCACGAGCCGGTCCTATACGGTTTCCTTCAGAACGGCAAGCATCGCTGGTATTCCGACCGCAAGCAGACCACCATCTGGAACTACGACAAGCCCAAGCGGAACGAGAACCACCCTACCTCCAAGCCCCTGGACCTGCTGGGGTATCCGATCTGCAACAGCTCCCAGGAGAACGCCATCGTACTGGACACCTTCGGCGGCTCCGGCTCCACGCTCATGGCCTGTGAGCAGCTGCGGCGGATCTGCTACACGATGGAGCTAGACGAGAAGTACGCATCTGTCATCCTCCGGCGCTATGCGGAGGGTTCCGGGGACACCAGCGGCATCCACGTCCTCCGGGACGGGGAACGCATCCCCTACGTAGACCTGGTCAAAGAGGTCGGCGCCCGTGGATAGGTTAAAGCTGGGGAGCCTGTTTGACGGCTCCGGGGGCTTTCCCCTGGGTGGCCTGCTGGCCGGGATCACTCCTGTGTGGGCCTCGGAAATCGAGCCTTTCCCCATCCGGGTGACCACAAAACGGCTGCCGGGGATGCGGCACCTAGGGGACGTGTCCTCCATTAACGGTGCGGACATCGAGCCGGTGGACATCATCACCTTCGGCTCACCCTGTACCGACATGAGCATCGCCGGCAAGCGGGCCGGTCTGGAGGGGGCGCAGTCCTCCCTTTTTTACCAGGCTATTCGCATCATCAAGGAAATGAGGTGTGCAACCAATGAACAATATCCGCGCTGGGTCTGCTGGGAGAACGTTGTCGGGGCCTTCAGCTCAAACCAAGGCTTCGACTTTAAGGCGGTCCTCGATGCGGTCATCGGCATCGCAGAGCCGGGGGCCTCGGTGCCTATGCCTGAGAAAAACCGCTGGCCCTACGCCGACGTTTACATGGGAGACGGATGGAGCGTTGCGTACCGCACTTTCGACGCTCAACATTGGGGAGTTCCCCAGCGAAGGCGCCGCTGTTACCTTGTCGGAGATCTTACAGGCCGATGCGCCGGACGGGTACTCTTTGAGTCCGAGGGCTTGTCGGGGTATTCTGCGGCGGGCTTCCGCGCGTGGCAAAGAGCTGCCCGATATCCTTCGGCAGGCGCTGGAGCAGCAGGCCGGATCTGTTTGAATGACCAGGGCGGGAGCCGCATGGACGTTTCGAAGGAGGTGGCAAGCACCCTCCGGGCGGAGAGCCACGGACACCCGCCCTATGTGATGGCTGCCGGCTTCTGCACGGAGCATTCCGCCGCAAGCCGGTCTATTGGCTATGGTGAGGAGTGCTCCCCTACGCTCCGGGCCGGGGTGGTCCCTGCTGCGGTGTATGAGAACCATAGCCAGGACACCAGATACACCGGGCCGCTGGATACGGCTCCTACGGTCAGCTCCACCTACGGCACCGGCGGCAACAACCAGCCCTTTGTGGTGGGCCTGCGCACATACGATGTTCGCTTTACCTCGGAGGGCACAATAAATGCCCGACAGAATGTCTATGAAACGGACACCGCCCGCACCATCGACACCGGGGGCAATCCCCCCGACTCCAACCTGGGCGGCGTGGCGGTGGTGGCAGACCCTACGGCCTACGCCATGACCATGTGCGGTTTCCCCCAGGTCAGCAGGGAGCAGGCCCCTACGTTGCTGGCGCGGGATTTCAAAGACCCGACAGCGGTTAACCGGGGCTACACCGTAAGAAGGTTAACCCCCACAGAATGTGCAAGGTTGCAGGGGTTCCCGGATTGGTGGTGCGCCGGTCTGGAAACGGAGCGACCCACCGAGGCCGACATCGCTTTCTGGGCAGAGGTCTGGGAGACACACCGCAGGATTACTGGGACGGCTACCAAGCCCAAGACCAGGAACCAGATTATCAGCTGGCTGCAGTCCCCGCACTCGGATTCTGCCGAGTACAAAATGTGGGGGAACGGGGTCGCACTGCCCAATGTGTTCTTTGTCCTCGCCGGCATTGTGTGGTCTACACAAGTCTGGCCCGGATAATTTGTGACAGTCAGGCCGATAAACAACTTGCTATTTGTGGACCGTAGAGCGAATATGTCCACAACAAAAGCAAGGAGGTAGAAAGCCATGACGATCAACTACAACCGCACCGGCGCAGAGCGCAAGGCCCTGGCCGACGCCATCGCCGACATTACCGGGGCCGAGGCTAAGTACCTGGGCGCCCCCAACTTTGCCTACCAGGTGGATTACTTCACCATCGACCGCAGCGGCGCCGTCACCTTCGATGACCGGGCCGACAGCGAGGAGGTCGAGAACCTCATCGAGAGGCTGGCCAGTATGGGCTTTGAGGCCCAAATTCCGGCCCCTGACCGCAAGGCCGAGGAATTACCCGCCGGGGGTGCTGAAAGCGAACCTGCCACCGACAGTGCGGCGCAGGAGGGCAATACGCTCACCATTCAGATGCCCACCGCCAGCTTCACCCCGGAGGCCCTCAACAATCTCCACAGCCTCATCGCCGCCAAGGGGCGGCTGATCCGCAAGGCCCTGGGCGCTGACCTTCTGCCGGTCCAGGTGGAGGCCGACACGGTCTCCTTCCCCTGGTTCAGCGGAGAACTCACCAGTGAGGAGGTCAAGGCATACACGCACCTGATTACCGCCCTCTGCGACATGGCCCGGAATCAGAAGCGCATCACCGCAAAGGAAAAGGAGACCGACAACGACAAATACGCATTTCGGTGTTTTCTCCTCCGGCTTGGGTTCATCGGGGCCGAGTACAAGACGGAGCGGAAGATCCTGCTCCGCAATCTCACCGGCAACGGCGCATTCAAGGCCAGGGCCAGAAGGGAGGCGTCCAGCGATGTGGTTTCCGAGTAAAGAGGCCGTCGAGCAAGTCCGCATGGAATACCCAGCGGGCTGCCGGGTGGAGCTGGTGCAGATGGATGATCCCCAAGCCCCGCCCACCGGCACCTTCGGTACGGTTTTGGGTGTGGATGACACCGGCTCCGTCATGGTTCGCTGGGACAACGGTAGCGGCTTGAACGTGGTCTACGGTAAAGACATCTGCCGGAGAGTTGGGACGGGAAAGCCCGTGTAAATACACCAAAACGGACCTCAAATCCTTGTGTACTTTATGGCGCGAAATAACTTGCTACTAACTCCGTTTACCATCCATCGGCATCATGCGTAATCACAAGCGGCGAGACGGCGGGCGGCTCATTTGGGCCGTCCGCCTGCTTTGTGCTGCTATTTTTCAGAAAGGGCGATTAAGTTGCCAAGAAACGGAACAATTGAAGAAACCCCCGGCTATTGCAAGGCGGAGGACCTGGCGAGTCTGTTCGCCCTGTCCAGCCAGAGCATTAACCAGCTCACCAGGGATGGCGTGCTGAAGAAAAGGGACACCCCCGCCGGGAAACGCTATAACGTGGTGGAGTCCACCCGGACCTATGTGCAGTACCTTCGGGACAAGGCGGCAGGCCGCAATGACGCCCTGGAGCGGGAAGCGCTTGAGGCCGAGGTGCGCATCAAGAAGGCCAGGGCAGATATTGCCGAACAAGAGGCCAAGGAATTCCAGGGGTGGCCAGTCTGATGGAATTCCAGCTATATGGCGCGAAGGGGGCGTATAGGGGGAAGGTGGTGGTATGGCAAATGAGAAGAATCTAATACCGTTTACCAGCGACCAAAGCCATGATGAAGCCGTGAAAAACGGCAAGAAGGGCGGCGTGGCGTCCGGGGCGGCCAGGCGGCGAAGAAAGACCATGCGGCAGACGCTGAATGCTCTGCTGGGCGCCGGCCTGGACGTCAGCGAACAGGAGTTCGTGGAGAAGGTCACGCCGCGGCTGCAGGCGCTCGGCATCGATGTGGAGGATGCCACCTATCAGGATGTGATGCTTGCCGGTATTCTGCTGAAGGCGATCCGGGGCGACGTCCGGGCCGCTGAGTTTATTCGGGATACCGGCGGGGACAGCCCCCATCTGGATATGAAAAAGCAGGAACTGAAACTGCGAAAGGAAGAACTGCGGTTCAGACAGGAGCAGGAGCTGAAGAAAGCCGAGAGTGAGGCTGGATCTGAGGAAGGGGAAAAGGAAGCCGTACACATCTACGTACCCGACAACGGCAGAGGGGGGTAGCGTATGGGCAAGGAAATCAGGCCACAGCCGGGGCCGCAGGAGGAATTTCTGTCCTCCCCAGCGGATGTGGTGATCTATGGCGGCGCGGCCGGAGGTGGAAAGACCTACGGTATGCTGCTGGATGCACTCCACTACACCCGTGTGCGAGGCTTCGGCGCGGTGTTCTTCCGCAAAAACCACAATCAGATATTCTCTGAGGGCGGTCTGTGGGACACCTCGCTCGACCTATACACGGGCCTTCCGAATGCTGTCCCAGTCCTGGGAAGATGCCAGTGGAAGTTCCTGGACCCCAGGGGCCGAACGATCTCCAGGGTCAGCTTCAAACACATCGAGCGGGATATGGATCTCGGCAAATGGCAGGGGAGCCAGATATGCGGCCTGTACTTCGATGAGCTGACGCACTTCAGCGAGAAGACGTTTTTTTATATGTTCTCCCGAAATCGCTCACTTTGTGGCGTAAGACCGTACACACGGGCGTCATGCAACCCCGATCCTGACAGCTGGGTTGCCAAGTTTATCGAGTGGTGGATCGACCCGAAAACAGGCTATGCCATCCCGGAGCGCAGCGGGGTGATCCGCTGGTTCATCCGGATCGAGGAGGTCATCCATTGGGCCGACACCCGCGAGGAACTGTGGGAGCGGTTCAACCTCACCACAAAGACGGAGCGGGATAAGCCCAAGTCCGTTACCTTTATCGCTGCCTCGGTCTATGACAACAAACTCCTGCTGGAAAAGGACCCTGGCTACCTCGCCAACCTGGAGGCCATGGCCCTCGTGGAGCGGGAGCGGCTCCTGCACGGCAACTGGAAAATCAAAGCCGCCGCCGGGCTGTTCTTCAAGCGCACTCAGCTCGGTAAAAGACTGGACGCCGTGCCTACGGACGTTGTGCGCTGGGTGCGGTGCTGGGACTTGGCGGCATCCGAGAAAACACAGAAGGGTGACCCCGCCTATACCGCCGGAGTCCTCATGGGCAAGCGCAGCAACGGGCGGTATATCATCGCGGATGTGGTAAATAGGCAGATGGCGGCCTCCGATGTGCGTAAAACCATTCTAATGACGGCGCAAATGGACCGGGACAAATACGGCGACGTGCGCATCCGGCTCCCGCAGGACCCCGGACAAGCAGGGAAGGAGCAGGCGGAGTCCTACATCAAATTCCTGTCCGGCTTCAATGTAACCACCGAACTGGAGTCCGGCAGCAAGGCGACCAGAGCGGAGCCTATGGCCGCCCAGTGGCAGGCGGGAAACTTCGACATACTCGCCGGCGAATGGAACGAGCCGTATCTGCTCCAACTGGAGAATTTCCCGGACGGGAAGTTCAAGGACATGGTGGACGCATCCGCGAATGCGTTTTTAGAAATCGAAACCGGGCAGCAGCCTTTTGCTTACTCGTTCGTTTACTGAGGTGAAATATGAGACTTTTCGACATTATTCGTGGAAGGCAAAAAGTGAGTGCCCAGTACCGGCGCGATGGCAGCTTTGTTTCCCGCTGGGCCCGGCCACCCTCCCTCAACACCGCTGAATGGCTGAATATGTTCTCAAAGAGCCCTCGTTTGGCGGTGGTAGAGCGCATCGCAAGCGATCTCGCCAACCTCAACGGGCATCTGTATCGCATCGCCCCGGACGGCTCCAAGACAGAGGTCATGAAACACCCGTTCCTCGACCTGATGGAGCATCCCAACCCGCTCTATGAGATGACCAGTTCGGCCATGTGGCGGCTCAACGAAATATACCTGATGCTTGTCGGCGAGAGCTTCATGCTTGTCGAGCGGGACGAATACGAACGCCCGGTGGAACTGTGGAATGTGCCACCCCACTGGGTCAAGATGACTCCGTACCTCGGCAATCCGGGCTACCTGATCACATCACCGAGCGGGCTGACCATGACCGTGTCGGTGGATGATATGTTCGTGATGAAACAGCTTAACCCGCTGGACCCGTTCATGAGGGGCTTGGGTGTGGCGGAGAGCGTTGCCGATGAGGTGGAAATCGACGAATACGCAGCGAAGTTCCAGAAGCGGTTTTTCTACAATGACGCCACCCCGCCGTTTGTGTTCGTCATACCAGGCGCTACGAAAGAGCAGCTCGACGTTTTCACAGCCGATTGGGAAAAAAAGCACCGCGGCGTAGATAAAAGCCATCGGATGGCGGCCCTGGGCGGAGATGTGAGGGTGGAAAAGCTGGGGGATGCCCACGGCAAGGACATGGGCTTCCTTGAGAGCCGGCTTGCCATGCGGGACGCCGTTCTGGAGCATTTCGGTGTTCCCAGGGAGATCATGGGCATCACTGAAAACAGCAACCGGGCCACGGCGGACGCTGCTCAGTACATCTATGCCAAGAACGTGCTGACACCCCGCATCAGCAATCGGGAGCAGGCGCTTAATATGCAGCTCCTGTCGATGTTCGATGATGACAGCCTTGTGTGGGAGTTCGACCAGGTTATCCCCTACGACAAGGAGTTCGACAAGTCGAGGGCGCTGGAGGGCTGGGATGCCGGACTCCTCACCAAAAACGAGGCCCGTGGTCTGCTGGATATGCCCGGCGTTGATGGCGGCGATGTATATAAAACCTCCATCACCGACCTGTTTCTCCGGGAGAGCGACGACCCGGCCAAGGTGTCGCAAGCCATCCTGCAGGACGGCCTCGATGCCACAGCCCCGGTCCCAGGTGAGAAATCCTTGCCGGCGAGCGTCACGGCCAGGCTCAAGAGTGAGGAGCAAGCTGTGCGGAAACACAGCAAGTCTTTTGAGGCGGCGATCTCTCGACATTTCGCCGAGCAGCGGTCGGCGATTCAAAAGGCCCTGGGGCTTAGCCAGAAAGCGGAGGACACATCTGCCTTCGATGAGCTGAGTCAATACCTGCTCCCCGACGGAACGTTGGATATGGACCTCTGGAACGCTCTGGAGGAGGCCGAGCAGATTCGCATCGCCAACAGCGTGGCCTCCGGGCTGTTGGACTGGAGCGCCGAATCCAAAAAGCTACAGGCCATGTTTATACCGCTCTGGAAGGAAGCGTATGAGGCCGGGGTCAAGCTCGCCGAGGAGTACCACGGCATCACCAATATCACCCGGCCGGAGTTTGTGAGCGTTGTAAAGGTCAACGGCGCCAAGCACATCGTTGGCATTGAGCAGACCACCCGCAACAGCATCGCGGACATCATTGCCGACGGGATCGCCAACGGCGCCAGCCAAGCTGAACTGAAGAAGGCCGTCTATGAGGAGATGGATACATCCCACAGGAGGGCCAAGCTGATCGCACGCCAGGAAACCATGATGTCCCTCGCCACGGGACAGTTCGACATGATGAAAGCGGCGGGGGCCAAGACCAAGACGTGGCACCACAGGCCGCAGAAGGACCCGCGGGACGGCACGGATGGGAAAGTTGACCACGTTTCCATGGAAGGGGAGACAGTCCCCATCAACGAGACGTTCTCCAACGGGCTTCTCTTTCCGAGAGACCCGTCGGACGACCGCCCGGAAGAGGTTATCAACTGCCGGTGTTATCTGACATACGGCGGTTTTTAACATTGCCCGTAATTCTGAGGAAAGGAGGTAGACCGCATGGCAAGAGTACGACGGGGAGTCGCCGGCCGGGAGAAGAAGTCGGATACACCACAGAGGGAATACAAGTCAGTTTCATTTGTGCTGGAAAGCGCAGACGAAAATACCGGAGAGTTCTCCGGGTATGCGGCTGTGTTCGGCAACGTGGACAGCGGCGGCGACATTATCGAGAAGGGAGCCTTCGCCAAGACCATCGTGGAGGATTTCGCCCGCATCAAGATTCTCTCGCAGCATAACAGTTATGACCTGCCCATCGGCAAGCCGCTGGAACTGCGCGAGGATGAGAAGGGCCTCTACATCCGGGGCAAAATCAGCGACACGCAGACCGGCAGGGATATCAGGACGCTGCTCAAAGACGGTGTTCTGGCGGAACTGTCCATTGGCTATGACGCTGTTGACTTTGAGTTGGATGGAGACAGCGGCATCCGGCATCTGAAGGAGATCAAGCTGTGGGAGGTGTCCATCGTTACCTGGGCCATGAATGACCAGGCGAAGATTGAGGACGTGAAGTCGCTGGTGGAGGAACTGAGGACCGAAGCCAAGACCGGCAAAATCTCCCGCCGGAGAATGGATGCGCTGAAGCCGTTCATCGCAGTGGTCAAGGAACTGCTGGAAATCCTCTCGTTCATGGACACGCCTGACGCCGACCCGCCCCCGGCTGATCCGGACGACCCGCCCGCCCCCGTAGCGAAACCCAAGAAAAGCGCAGACCCCAAAAAGCAAACCAAAAACGCCGGGATGGTATTCGAAATCATCCCCAACAAAAACAGGAGGTAATTGAACATGAAACTGACCCAGGAACAGCTCGCCGCCCTCATCGCGCAGGTGTTTGCGAACCTCATCGCGGCGGGCAAGGACCCCAGCGCCATCACCCAGGATGACATCATGGCCGAGATGACCGCCATTATCGAGGCCGCCGGCATCGGCGACCCCGCTGGTGAGGGCGGCGCTCCCGAAGGCGACGAAGGCAAGGGAGAGGGCGAAGGCGAAGGTGAGGGCGGCGACCCCGCCATTACCCCTGAGTTCATCACTCAGGTGCTGGACGCTCTGAAAGCCTGCCAGAAGTCTGCCGGCGAGCCCTCCGTCAAGCCCGGAGCCGGTGAACCTACGGCCCAGAAGGGTGCCGAAGGTCCCTCCGCTCAGAAGGGCGCCGCACCCGCCCCGGCCCCTGCTGCTACGCCCGCCCCCGCTGCCTCTGCACAGCGCAAATACTCCAGCCTGTTCCTCTCCACCGGCGCGTCCCGTGACGGTGGTGCTACCAGCGGCTTCAAGACCCGTATTCAGTCCATGTCTGCCCCTGAGCGGCGCAAGACCGCCTACGGCATGTTCGGCCGCGCCGTGAAGTGCATCCACGCCTCCGGCGGTGAGGTCGAGCGGGCCGCCTATGTCGCCGAGCACAAGTTCAACGACGCTGAGATGGCCCGCGAGTTCAAGGCCCTGGCCGCGACCCAGCCCACCGACGGCGGCTATCTGGTGCCGGAAGTCTATGCGGACGAGATCATCGAGCTGCTGTACCCCGCCACGGTCATCTACGACCTGGGCGCCCGCCGGCTGGCCATGGATCACGGCAATCTGAACATCCCCAAGCTGAAGACTGGCACCCGCGCCATGTACACCGGGGAGAACCGGAAGATCCCCAAGACCGCCCCCAAGTTCGGCAACATCCGCCTGTCCTCCAAGAAGCTGACCGCCCTCATCCCCATGAGCAACGACCTCCTTCGGTCCACCAGCTTCGACAACGACGTCATCGTGGGCCAGGACGTGACCAAGCAGATGGCCCTGGGCGTGGATTGGGGCGCTTTCCGTGGCACCGGCGGGGAGTTCCAGCCCCTCGGCCTGTTCAACAACAAAGCCATCCAGAACATCAAGGCTGCTGACGCCGGTACCTCCTATGCCAGCGCCGACGGTGTCCTGACCGCCATGTTCCCCAACTTCCTGGTTGCCTCCGTGCTGAAGAACAACGTCTATGCTGATGCCCTGGGCTTCGTGTTCAACACCAGCGTGGAGCAGTTTTTCAAGTCCATGCGCGACCAGGTGGGCGGCTTCATCTTCGCGGAGGAGATGAACAAGCAGCGCACCCTGGCGGGCTACCCCTACCGCACCACCAACCTGATCGACACCGAGGATGGCAAGACCAAGATTGCCTTCGGCAACTGGAACGACCTCATCATCGGCGAGCAGGGCGCCCTGGAGATCGAGACCAGCCGCGAGGGTTCTTGGACTGACGAGGCGGGCAACCTTGTGTCCGCTTTCGAGAACGACCAGACCCTGATCCGGGCCATCGACAACGTGGACGTGGGCCTGCGCCATGACGAGAGTTTCGTGGTGGCCACCGGCGTCGCCGTCCCCGTCTAAACGGCATGAAGAACGATTTTCCAATCATTCAAGAGGACTGGCGGGCAAGGAGGGACGGAAAACGCGAGTACGTCCCCTCCGAGCTGGTCCTCGCACACGAAGAGCAGTGCTTTGAGAATCATGGTCAATCGGCGGCTACCCTTGCCAGACGCGGCGGGCTATCCTGGAGGGAACTGCTCGCGGTCCTTTACGACGTGAAATTCCGCGCCGTGGATGACGCCAAGCTGTCAGAGGATGACTGCCGCCGCTACTGCAAAGCATTCATCGAAAAGGAGGAGCAAAAGCATGAAGCGTAACCTGATTCAAAACGTGAAGGCCATCCCCTACACCAGCGGGGAGGTCATCGACCGCACCGGCTTCCTGTCCGCCGTGGTCGCTGTGTCCGCCCTGGCCGCCGGCAGTGTGAAGCTGGAGGTCACCCACGCCGACACCGCCGCCGGCACCTTCGAGGCCGTGAAGGACGAGCGGCTGGTGATGGGCGGCGCCGACGAGGTCAAGGATCTGAAGACTGGCGACATCGCCAACTTTGACCTGGACCTCCTGGGCTGCAAGAACTTCATCAAGGTCACTCTGAGCGGTGACGCTGCGGCCTCCGGCAGCGGCGACTCCGCCAAGACTGCGGCCTGCGCTGTTGTGCTGGGCGACCACCACACCCAGCCGGTGTAAGGAGGGCCAGACCTATGGCGAGGATTTACAAGCCTGTTGGCCCGTCCGATAACAAGGCGGTTCCTCCCGGCAAGGAGAAAAAGGCCGGAAAGCCGCCTGTCGCGCCCCCTGGCAAGGGGGAAGGCAAGGGTGCGCCTCCTACCCCCGGAGTCGGCGGAGACGGCCAGGAACGGCCCGAGAGCGCCGAATAGAGGACCATGGGGCGGTGGGGTGACCTGCCGCCCCTATGCTGACAGGAGGTTTGTATGCTTGCGAATAACGCACTTACCACGCTTGACAGGATGAAGCTCATGCTGAGCCTCGATGATGAGACCGACGAGCGCACCTGCACCCTCGTTGAGCTGTTAGTCAATAAGGCATCGTCCTGGGTGGAGCAGCAGGTGGGCAGACCTCTCGGCAAGAACACCTACCGTGAGTTCTACGAGGCCGACGGCCAGCAGGAGCTGGTCACGCTGAAGTACCCAATCATCAGCGTTGATTACGTCAAGGAGGCCGGGCGGCTTGTCCCCCCTGAGCGTTACGACTACGGGCAGACCGCCAACATCGGCGTCATCTATCGGGATGACGGCTGGCTGAGGGCCGGGTACCGCCGGGGGCTTGCCAATGATATCATTGAGACCAAGCGGAACATTGAGGTGTGCTATACGGCAGGCTATGTGCTTCCGAAGGACGCCACGGACGAGGAGCCCCAGACGCTCCCCGCAGACCTGGAGGGTCTTGTCTGGGACATGGTGTCCCAGGCGTATGCGAATATGCAGAACGGCTCCCAGGGGCTGAAATCCTTCTCCATCTCGGATGTAAGCTGGACCTTCGACAAGTCAACGCCGGCCGCCTGGCTGCAGATCGTGAATCTGTATAGGAGGTATTGATGTGGACGGGATAGAGCGCCTCCTGGAAGACTTCAACCGCATCAAAGCTGCGTGTCAGGAGATGGAGCAGAAGAAAATCCGCGTCGGCATCGTTGGCGGCAAGGCGGACTCCGATATTATGGCCATCGCCCATGCCCATGAGTACGGTGCCACCATCAGGCCCAAGAAGGGGAAGTACCTCGCTATCCCCCTGACCAAGGAGGCCCAGGCAGCAGGCTCCCCCAGGGCCTTCAGCGACCTATACTTTGTCAATGCGAAGGACGGCAAGGTTCTCATGGTTCGGGACAAGAAGAAAAGCGGCGGCAAGACCGAGAGCGAGGCGATGTACCTGCTGGTGAAAAGCGTCACCCTCCCGGAACGCTCTTTTATCCGAGCGGGCTTTGACGCACAGCAGAAAGAGCTGGGCAGCATCGTGACCGGGGCAATGGTGAAGATGCTGGATGGGACCATCACCCCCGCTGCCGCCGCAGAGTCTATCGGGGCTCAGGCCGCCCAGCTGGCGCAGAGCTTCATTGATCAGAACAGGGTTACGCCGAAGTCCGACTCCGCCCACAAGACGCAGCACACCACGCTATATGAATCCGGCACACACATCCGTGACCGGATCGCCTATGAGGTGGTAATAAAATGAATTTTGCGGCAACACCCAGACTCCCCAGAGCCTTGCTCCACGATATAAAGGTCTACGAGCGCACCTTCGTCCGCGATGGCCCCGGCGGACAGTCCCGCCCGGTCGATAAGGCCATAAAAACGTTTAAGGGCATCGTCATGCCGCTGTCGAACAAGGATCTGAAGGATCTGCCGGAAGGAACGTACACCGAGAACTCGCAAAAACTCTACACCGATGCCCCGGTGGAGATCGGCACCAACCAAATCATCGAGGACACCTTCGACGGCCAGAGATACACCGTCAAGACGTCGCTGGGCCACAACAGCATCCACCCTATGATGCGGTACATCGTGGAGGGAGTGGTAAAGAAATGACATTCGTAGAGGCCCGCAACGCTATCGTGTCCGGCCTTGAAACGCACATCGGCCGCCCCGTTGTTCTGTCTGACCAGATAGCGGGCCGGCCGGAGTTCCCATACTGCTACTACAGCGTCCTGACACCGCGCACATCCAACCACGCTTTCGGGCTGCATGAGGTCGTGGGGGACGAGGAGCAAGGCTATCGCCACATACGTTCCGAGCCGGTAGAGGCAACGATGTCCTTCACCTTCTGCGGCCAGAACCGGGAGGCCGAGGACGGCAGCTATATCTACGGCGAGGACGAGGCGCTTGACCTCGCTGAAAAAGGACACGGATTCTTCTTGCTGAACGGACATTGCATCCCGGTCGGCAGCGAGGATATCGTGATCCGCAATGTTGGCTCCGTCGCAGGCCGGAGCGGATTTGTGGTGGAGGATACCGTCCGCCGATACGGATTCGATGTGCGCTTGGCCTACGTCCGCACCGATGAGATGCCGACTACCACCGTTCTGGGTGCCAGGACCCCAGGAAACGCACACCAGTAAGAAGGAGGAAATGCAAAATGGCAAAAGACGTAATTGTCGTTGTGAAGCGTGACGCGCTGCCTACGACAAAGGAGAGCCTTGACATTCTGCTCATCTCGACCACCGGGGCCCAGCCCGTCGGTGTATACCGGGATGTCGAGAGCGTCAAGGCTGTCTACGGGGATGATGGAAAAACCCCCAACTCGAAGATCGTCCGCAAGGCGACCACCCTGATGAACCAGGGCAAGACCACGCTGGCCGAGACGCTGGTGAACAAGTTCAAGATCGTGGGCTTCGAGCCGCCCACTGCATCCCCCGCTGTCGCCGCTACCTTCGTTATTGATTTCGACAACGATGTGTTCCCGTTTGATGCTCCGGCCGCAGGGCAGAAGCTCTATGTGCGGATCGGCGGCGATGACAAGGCCGTGGTCACGCTGACCGCAAAGGTCGAAATCGAGGACGGCATGAAGTTGGCTGCACAGTTCAACGGGGCTTCCTTTACCAAGGGCGGCAAGACCTACACCGCCACAGTGAAGGACACCGTGGTCACGTTCACCGCCACCGAGGGCGGTAGCACCGACTCCATTCCCGAGCGCATTGAAATCTTCCTGGACGAGGCTCTGTCCCAGGAGTTTGTTGCCACCGGGAGGAAGACCTTCACCAATGGAAAGGATGCCATGACTGCCGCCGACAGCCTCATCGAGACCATCCAGCAGTTCCAGCGGGACGAGGACAACGACTGGTATTACTTTATGACCGACCGGGACGAGCCTGAGTTCGTCAAGGCCCTGGCCAAATTTGCCGAGGCCAGCGAACCTTCCGAGGCGGAACTCGGTGCGGGCGTAGAGGATCACCGGAAGTTCTATATGGGGCAGACCAGTGACATCGACTTTGCTGACAACACCGCCCGTGCCGCCGTTATCTACACCGATGAAAAGCACCTCGATGAGGAGCCTGACGCATCGTACACCGGCAATGTTGGCCCGTTCTACCCGAAGAACGTGACCTGGAAGTTCAAGCGGCCCCAGGACGGCAACGCCGCTGCAAGCGAGGGTGCGAAACTCATCACCCTGCCCAAGCTGACGGAGGGCCAGCGCAATCAGCTCAGCGAGAATCACGTCAACTACCTCACCGAGGAGTACAAGCGCCAGTACGTCAAGGAAGGCGTGTGCCTCAACGGTGAGTTCATCGATGTGGTGCTGGGTGGAGACTGGATCGCCAAGCGGATGCGGGACCTGCTCTACGACATTTTGCTCGACAATGCCAATGTCGATTATACCGACAGCGGCTTTGCCCTCATCTCCACGGCGGTATCTCAGGCACTGTCTGAGGCCGCAGATCCGGATCACAATATCATCGCCCGCGATCAGGAGAGCAAGGCCGGCATCTTCACCGTGGTCATTCCGAAGTATGCAGACAGCACGGATGAGCAGCGCCGCAACCGGATCATGCCGGACATTACTTGGGAAGCCCTGCTGAGCGGGGCCATCCATCAGGTCAAGACCAAGGGTGTCCTGAGAGTGTCTCTGTAAGAAAGGAGGGCAATCAATGGGAACGCTTTTGAGAGATTATGACCCTGAGAAGGTAAGCGTAATCTTCAACAATCGTCAGATTCGTATGTTTGGCGATGACATTTTCAAGTTGGCCCGGAATGGCGACAATGTGTCGCTGAAGGTAGGGGTACAAGGGGACGGCACCTATGTTGAGAATGCGGATAAGTCCGCCACACTCACCATCACGATCCAGCAGCAGTCCCCGGACCTTAGATACCTCGAAAGCTGTGCGGAGCGAAAGACCAGGGGGAGCCTTGCGCTGAATGACGCCAATGATGATGGTAGAAACATCTTCGCCTTGAACTGCAGGGTGCAGAAGCTGCCTGATCGTGGGCGCGGCAAGGATGCGGCAGATGTACCGTTCGTGTTCATCATCCCCCGTCTTGAGCTCAACGATTAAGCCCGGAAACACTTATGAAATCCGGGAAAAATAGTAGCAGCCACAAACACAACAAGCGGGGCCGGAATGTAATACCGTTCCGGTCCCGCACTCAGAATTATATGGGAGGTTTTACCATGGCAAGACAGAAGACTGTTATCGTGAACGATGTGGAATATACGCTCCAGAGCGTGAGCTTTTCCTGGTACACCAATCTGACGGACCTGTATGTCCGCCCTGCCAGCGGCCGGAAGAACACGGCGAAGTATGCCGACGCCCTCATCAAGGGCTGTGTCATCGCCCCCGCCGATGTCGCCAAGCGCGGCTTGAAGGTCTTTGACGAGCAGGACGACATTACCACCCCCACCGAGCTGGTGCGTGAGATCGAGAACTTTCTGTCGGAGCGAGCTGAACCCGACGGAAGCACGGAAAAGAGCGCAACGTAACGAGCGCTTCTGGCGCATGGTGTTCTGCATGGGCGGTGTCAGCTACACCGAGCTAAAGGAAATGGATCTGGCGGAGTTCGCTGAGGCGGAGAAGGCCAGGCTCCTTTGGCAGACCGTGTGGAACAAGGAGCCTAGCAAAAACGAGTGAAGAAAGGGGGTGTGACTTGTGGATGAGGCCCGCAGTTTATCGTATGGCATAACTATAAGCGCCATTATCGAACAGGCCGAGGAAGGCATTAACAGTCTGATGGGGATGCTCGGAAGACTGCGGGCTGAGGCTTCTGGTGTTGATATCGGTGCTGACACAGAACAGGCGTCCGAGAACATCCGCGATCTGGCGGGTGACATCGGACGCCTTCAATCTGACGCTGACAGCACCGACATCACCGTAGACGCAGATACTGGCCAGGCCGAGGAAAGCATCCGGGAACTGACCGGCGACATCGGCAGCCTTGGCGAACGCTCCGCAGACATCGACATTGATGTTGATACCGAGCGGGCGCAGACCGATGTTCAAGATTTGGCAGACCGCGTTACCAACCTCGGCCAGGACCCGCCCGACATCGATATTGATGTTGACACGGACGAAGCCAGGCGGAATATCCGTGACCTGACCGATGACATTGGGGACCTTGAAGAAGACACCGATGGAATCGGCTCTGCCTTCCGCAAGTCATTCCTCGCTGGGATAGACAGCGGCAACAGCTTCTCCTCATCCCTCCGCTCCGGCGTTGGCGGGGCCATCACCCATATTGGTGAGAGGGTGACCGACCTCAAGGAGAACGTTGTCACCAAGATGACGGGCATCAAGGACAGCGTGGTGTCCGGGGCGAGCAGCATCAAGGAAGGATTCACACACCCGATAGAGACCATCAAGAACGGCCTTGGCGGGGCAATAGACCACGCCAGGAGCCGGTTCATTGATTTTGTCCGTGGAGCGGGTGAAGCCGCAGACGCAGCGGACGATGTAGGCGACGCAGCGAACGGCGCCAGACCGGATGTTGAGAATCTGGGCGACGCGGCGGAGAAGACCGGCGGCAAATTTGAAAAGCTGGGCGACATCCTAAAAGGCATTGGTAAAGCGGCGGCAATCGGTCTGACTGCCGCTACTGTAGCCGTTGGCGGCTTCGCTGCCGCCTCCGTCAACACGGGGATGGCCTTCGATTCGTCTATGTCCCAGGTAGCCGCTACGATGGGCTACTCTGTGGCAGAGCTGAACGATGCCACCTCTGAGGCGAGCCAGAACTTTAGCCAGCTTCGAGAGTTTGCGCAGGAGATGGGCGCAAACACCGCGTTCTCCGCCTCCGAAGCGGCTGATGCTCTGAATTACATGGCCCTGGCCGGCTATGATGCCGAGAAGTCCATGACCATGCTGCCAAACGTGCTGAACCTGGCGGCGGCGGGCGGCATCGATCTGGCGGCCGCGTCGGACATGGTGACGGACGCCCAGTCTGCGCTGGGGCTGTCGATGGGAGAAACCGCTGACCTTGTAGACAAGATGGCGGCGGCGAGCTCCAAGTCCAACACCAGCGTCCAGCAGCTTGGCGATGCGATCCTCACAGTAGGCGGCACCGCAAAGAACCTGTCTGGCGGCACAACAGAGCTGAGTATGGCTCTGGGCGTCCTCGCGGACAACGGTATCAAGGGTGCGGAAGGCGGCACGGCCCTCCGCAACATGATCCTCTCCCTGTCCGCTCCAACGGACAAGGCCGCGGCTCAGTTGGAAGCATTGGGCGTAAATGCGTTTGATGCAGAAGGCAACCTGCGTCCACTGAACGAGACCTTCGGCGATCTGAACGGTGCTCTCGCCTCGTTGACACAGGAGGAGCAGACTCAGGCGCTCAACGAGATATTCAATAAGGTCGATCTGAAGTCCGTGAATGCCATGCTCGGCACCAGCGCAGAACGCTTCGATGAGCTGGGCGCGGCTATTGACGGCGCGTGGGTCAACATGGGCAGCCTATCCGATTCGCTGTCCGATGTTGGAATCGACCTCACGGCCATGCAGGGCAACCTCGGCAAGCTCGGTATCAGCGAAAAGGCATTCTCTGACATCCTCAAGTCCTCCGGCGGCAACGCCGAAGCCTTTGCCGATGCACTTCTGGAGGCCGCAGACGCTGGCGTATCCCAGGAGGATGTCGTTAAAGCCCTCGGCGGCGACCTTGGGGATCTGCAAACCGCCTTTGACAACACATCGGGCGCGGCGCAGGCCATGGCCGATACCCAGCTTGACAACCTGGCCGGTGACATAACGCTGTTCAAGAGCGCCTTGGAGGGTGCTCAAATTGTTATCTCGGATGGGCTGACCCCATCCCTGCGGCAGTTTACGCAGTTCGGCACAGATTCTGTAACAAAACTCTCAGAAGCTTTCCAGGATGGTGGCCTGACCGGGGCGATGGGCGCTCTCGGTGGCATCCTGAGTGATGGCCTCGGCATGATCGTCGAGATGCTGCCAACCGCAATTGATGCCGGGATGCAGTTACTCGGTGCGCTGGGGCAAGGGCTGCTGGATAACTCACCGCTGATCATTGACGCGGCGATCCAGATAGTGACCCTGTTGGGCGACGGAATTTTGAACAGCCTCCCCGTGCTGGTGGGTGCTGGGATGCAGATTGTTGCGTCACTGGCATCCGGCCTTGGCGGGATGCTCCCCACGCTGATACCGTCCATGGTAGAGACGGTGATGCTTATGGCCGGGGCGCTGGTAGAGAATCTTCCGCTGGTGATCGATGCGGGGATGCAGCTCATCAGCGGTCTGGCGGACGGCATCATCGGCGCAGTTCCGGTGCTCATCGGGCAACTGCCGGAATTAATTGACCAGATACTTGGATTTCTGACAGAGAGCCTGCCCACCATTCTGGAGCAGGGCTCCGCCATTCTGCTGTCACTGACAGACGGTATCATTGGCGCAATACCGATGCTGGTCGAAATGCTGCCAGAGGTAATCACATCCATCTGCGGCTTTGTCACGGAAAACCTGCCTACGATACTGGAGCAGGGCGTCCAGATACTTACCTCGCTGGCCACCGGCATCATAGGGGCGCTGCCTGAGCTGATAGGGCAGATACCCGCCATCATTACTGGCATAGTCGGCACTCTGAGCGAAAACTTCCCCTCCATAGTCTCTACCGGCGTGACCCTGCTCCTGGAGTTGGGGGCCGGCATCATCTCAGCGATACCTCAGCTTGTGGCGCAGCTCTCGGCGATTGGCGCAGCCATTCTCGGTGCGTTTGGTGAGATACCCGGCATGGTGCTGGATGTTGGCAAACACATCGTGGAGGGCCTGTGGAGCGGTATTTCCTCCATGGGCAGCTGGGTGGCAGATAAGGTCAAAGGCTTCGCAAGCGGCATCGTGGACGGCATTAAGGGCTTCCTGGGCATTCACAGCCCGTCCACAGTATTTGCCGAGATCGGCGATAACATGGCCCTGGGCCTCGGCGGTGGCTTCACTGACAGTATGAAGGGCGTTACAGAAGACATCAAGGGAGCAATTCCGACGAACCTTGACGGGCCTGAGATCGACATCCCCGAGCCGAACGGCCCTGCCGATATGACCTACGGCGTATACCCGGATGTAGAGGGTATCGGCGAAATCGGTAACGCAGTTGGGGACTCTGTTTACAAGGTCAGCCCCATCATTGAGGACATCAATACCCCGTCTGTTTCCGACATCACCTATAGCGTGAACCCGCTCGTTGAAGATTTCAATCCCACAGGCTACGAACAGTATGCCGAGGATGAAGGTGGAGAAGGCGGCTATCCTGATCAGGTTGATGGCAGCGGCAACGGCGGCGCCCCTGAGCCGGACGGCGGCTCTACCGGGAATGGCGGCGGGTCTACCTTCGCCCCGACAGTCACGGTCCAGATTACAGTTGAGGGCAACGCGGACAGCGAGGCCCTGGAAGAAATGAGGGCCTCGCTTATGGCAGAATTTGAGGCCAAGATGAGGGAACTGTACGATGAATTCCGCGAAGAGGAGCTCCAGCGGGCAGCCCTCAAGAACCAGTACGCATTTTGATTGGAGGTGGCGGCATGGCCTATATACTCACCAGCAGGAAGGGCGGCACAGTACGCTTTGAGCCTTTGAAGAACGGCGTCGTTGAGAAGGAAAGCGAGAGCTATAGCAGCACCGTCACCTCCAATCCCATTGAGAACGGGGCCGAAATCAACGACCATGTGAACAACGCATCCGGCACCCTCAATATTTCCGGCGTCATCATCGGCGGCAACGGCGCGATAAATGCGCTGAAAGCTATGCGAGCCTCGCGGGACATCATCACCTACATCGGAGTTACCAGGATGTCTAACCTTGTCTTTACGAGCCTCAAATTTGACCGCTCGTCTAAGAATAGCAACGGAGCATCCTTCTCGGCAACCCTAAAGCAGGTGCAGATCAGTTCCGCGGAGTACGTTCCCATGGATGGCGCACTGCCCATGACCAGTCAGGACGATGGGAAGGCCGATGACCAGCAGCTGGCGAAAACAGCCAATGCCGGCTTAACGATGGTTTCCTTGCAGTCGGTAAGCTCGGCCAGCGTGGAGCGGCATGGTGCGGCTTACACGCAGCCCAGCAGCGCCGCGCCGCTGACGAGGCAGACCGGGGCCTATGACGGCCTTGCTGTGTAAGGGGGAACGGATATGGCCCTGCAGCTGATAGATCTGAATTCCGATGTGCAGTATATCGCCATCGACGTATCGCGTGTGCCATACACCTTTTCGGTGAAGCTGACTGACCGCACCTACTCCTTCACGGTCAAGTACAACGCCACAGGGGAGTTTTTCACGATTGATCTGTATGACGTGAACGGGAACGTTCTCGCCTTCGGGGAAATCGTCCGCTATGGCCGCCCCCTGTTCAACGTGGTCGAGGACGAGCGGTTTCCGATCCCTGTTATCATCCCCTCCTGCATCACCGGCGAGAGCGCCTCCGAGGTCACATGGGAGAACTTCGGGAAGGATGTGAAGCTCTACCTCCACGAAAGGAAGGTGGAGTGATATGGCTTTTTGGATACGGGCGGCCACGCTGGTCATCGGGAGCAACAAGTACGACTTGGATGGAATGAACTTCACGTTTGATGTTCCGTTTGAGGATAGCGACGAGCCCCCGGTGGCCACTGTGACCGTGACGAACCTCTCCGCCAACACCCGCAACGGCATTAAGAAGGATGATCCTGTGATTCTGAACGCCGGCTACCGGGGTAATGTCGGCTGCATCCTGGTCGGAAAAGTGGTCGGCCTGAAGCACAAGCAGAGCAACGTGGATTGGACATCAACACTGACCGTCCAGCCCTGTGCGGAGGAAATCCTGGGGCGGATCGTCAACAAGACCTACACAGAGAACATGAAAGCATCTGCGATCATCCGGGACCTGCTGAACATCTTCGGAGTAGAGGTCGCCAGGTGCGAGTTGTCCATTGATACCAGCTACCCGCGGGGCCGCGTCTGCCGGGGCAATCTGAAGAAGGTGCTCACGGATATCGTGGTGAACGAGTGCAAGAGCCGGTTCATAGTCCGCACCACTGGGCAGCTCTACATCACAAAGGCGGATGATGGTATCAACAACGGTGTCACGCTTACCCCGGCGACCGGCCTTCTCCGCTCCGACGAGGAGACTGTCGCTATCCAGGTCGAAACGGACTTAAACTCGCAGAAGACCGGGGAGGACCGGAAAGAGGATACCATATCCCGCTCCTGTCTGCTCAACTACAGCATCGCCACCGCCGAGGTCGTAAAGGCTCAGTCCAGCGACTTGAACGGCAGGTTCATCGTTGTAAAGGGGCGCCACAAGGGAAGTAAGACGGAAGACTGGAAGACCTATATGGAGCTGAAACCATACTGAGGAGGGATTGCTCATGGGACTGGCCGATGTAAACCAGTACAATTACCAGCGGATTCACGATGACAAGCTCCGGGAATCCATCTGCGTGGCCGCTACGGTGCAGGTGACATCCTTTGACCCTGCAAAGATGACTGTGAACGTCCAGCCGCTTTCCAAGCACCTGGAGAACGGCAAGTACGAAAGCCAGCCGCCGATTCTGAAGGTGCCTGTGGCCCTCACACACTGCGGCGGCTTTATCTTCCGCCCCTGGATCAAAGAGGGGGACATCGGCACCGTGGTCTACCTGGACCACGATATGGACGCCACCGTGACCGGGGGCAAGGAGGCCAAGCCCCTGACCGAGCGGAACCACGCCACGACCGACGCCATCTTTGTGGGGGCGCTGGTGGCCGGGAGCTACACGGTCAAGGGGTTGCCGGATAAGAGTATCTGCATTGCCACCGAGGACGGCAAGATTTACGTCGCCGTCACAAAGGACAAGGTGATTGTGAAGAACGAAGACACCACCGCCGAGTTCACCGCCACCACGATTGACATGAAATCCACCGATATGAACATCACGCTGGACGGAAACATGACGGTCAAGACCGGCGGTAAGATTTATCTCAATTAGGAGGTGCTCTATGCCAGCAGCAACGAGACAAGGCGACAACTGCACCGGACACGATGCTTGCCCGCCCGTTCCCCTGGTAAGCTGTAGCCCGAACGTCATCATCAACGGAAAGGGCGCAGGCCGCCGGACGGATCAGTATTCTACGCATGGGTGTGTCACACATCCTGGCCACCAGGACGTGATTGCCGCCGGGAGCTCCAAAGTTGATATCAACGGCCTCCCCGCCGCCCGTGTCGGCGATGCCGTCTCGATTGGAGGCTCCGTCCAGGACGGCAGCGGCAACGTAATTATAGGCGGGTGACGATCCCAAAAGAACCGCATTTGCCCGCCCCTCTGCAAGCGATTTTAAGCCGCCCACAGCGGTTTTTTCATTTACCCAACCCCTTACCCGTCTTGCGTCATACCCCCGCCTTCCTGGGGGCGCTACGTAACCCTGTGGCCGGTTCTGAAAGGAGACCTTCCAATGGGACTATCAAAACTCGCGGCGGGCTGCCGGATCTGCCCGTATGTCGATACCTGCGACCACAAGCGCATGGAGGCCCTTGGCTCTCTGCCAAAGCCTCCGTTGTCCATGTCTGCCTCCCAGCCTGCGGCGGACTCTGCGGCCCAGCCGCTCCTTCGGGAGACGAGGGAAATCCGGGTGAACGGTATGACCATGACCGTCTATGTGGACGAAATTGAAAAGCAGCTCACGCGAGGGCTGTATGCCCATCTGGGCTTGCAGTTCGGAGCGTGATTCGCCTGGGGAGGAGTGAGGCCACATGGATGAGGACATGACCCTGTTAATTGACCCTGAGACCCGCGATCTGGTTTTTGACGAGGGCGGCAACTTCGTGAAAATCTATGGCGCTGATACGACCGTCCAGAATGTTCGCCACGCGCTCCTGACCTGGAAGGCTGAGTTCTTCGCCGATCTGGTACACGGCACCGACTATGAACGCATTGTGGGAACAAATCAGAACGAGATAGACCTCAACGAAATCCAAGACGTTGTCCGGGAAGCCATCTTCCAGGAAAATGAGGTCTCCCGGATAGACAAACTTAATGTCTCGTATGACGGGCGAAACGTGACAACTGAATTTTCGGCCACGCTCGTCAGCGGCGAGACCATCACATCGGAGGTGACAGCGTAATGGCAAAACCGAGTGAATGGGGCCTGACCGATGCCGGCTTTAGGCGTCCGACCTATGCGGAACTGCTGGATGCCTTGGAATACAAAGCCCGCGAGATGTTTGGCTCCAAAGCCAACCTGAGCGTCCGTTCCCCGCTTGGAGTCTTCCTGCGGATCTTCGCCTGGGTGCTGAACCTCCTGTTTTCTACTCTGGAGGATGTGTATAACAGCCGGTTCGTTGACACGGCGGTAGGCTCCAGCCTCCTTCACCTTGGCAGGATGATAGGCATACGGCTCCTGGGGGCGCAGAAGGCCATGGGATACCTGACGTTCTACGGAGACGACAACGTGGAAGTCCCAGAGGGCTTTCTTGCTGAGACCACAGCCGGAGTTCAGTATGTCACGCTCAGGTCCGGTGTGATTACGGACGGCAGCGTGACCCTCCCTGCCTCGGCGGCGGTCGCCGGACCCGACGGCAACTCCGCCGAGGGGACGATAAAGAACATCTCGAACCCAAAACTCGGCATCAGGTCCGTGATAAACGAGAAAGCCTTTGAAGGCGGCAGGAACACAGAGACCCCCACTGAGTTCCGGGAGCGGTACTACAAATCGGTGGACTTCGCCGGCGGCGTGAATATCGACGCCATCATCGCGGAGATATACGAGAGCGTCGAGGCGGTCATCGCGGTTGCTGGGGAGGAAAACGACACCGATTTTGAGAGCAAGACCGGGCTGCCCCCGCACTCCATTGAGATCGTCGCATACGGAGGATTGGATGAGGATGTGGCGAAAGCCATTTACCGCCGGAAGGCTGCGGGTATCCAGACCTATGGGAATACAACGGTCCCCGTAGTCAAAGCGGACGGGAGACTATACGATGTCCATTTCAGCCGCCCCACCCCTGTCGGTATATGGGTGAAGGTGTTCAACCTTGTAACTGACAGCAAGTTCCCCCTGGACGGTATCGAGCGGATCAAGCAGGCCATCATCCAACACATCGGCGTGAACACCCGCGGAGGATTGAACATCGGGCAGGACGTTATCAACGTAACACTGCCCACGGTTGTCCTGAAGGTGCCAGGGGTGGTGGACTTCGATCTCCAGATCAGTTCCGATGGCGAGCACTTCAGCTGGAAGAACATCGAGATCGCCGCCAGGGAGAAGGCTGTCACCGATGAAAGCATGGTGATCGTAGAGTGAAGAACTATCTATCTGAAATGCTATATGCGCTGACCAGCGCCTATAGCCGAAAGGATTACGATAACCACCAGCAGGGCCGACCGCTGGAGACAAACATCGGCAAGTTGTTCTCCCTGTTCGCCTGGGGGCTGGACATCGTCCAGGAAAACGCGGAACTGGTTAAGCAATGGGATGACCTTGAGGCAGCGAAGGGCGCTGTCCTGGACAGGTACGGGGCAAACTGGGGCGTCCAGCGGTTCAGTGAGAACGACACCCTCTACCGTCTCGCGATCCGGGTCAAGATTCTGTCCCAGCTATCCGGTGGTGACACCGATACAGTCATCAGGGCCGCCGCTGACCTGCTGGGCGTTGAGAACCACGACATAGAGTTCGAGGACGTATTCCCGGCCAAGATTGCCCTGTATGTTGATTGGCTGCTCCTGACGCAGGAGCGGCAAGACCTGATTGAGCCAATCGCCTGGGCAATCAAGCGCATCGTTGCTGGCGGCGTAGGTATGCGGCTGTATGTGCGAACCTACCGCACCTTCCGTTACGATCTCTCGGTCTATCACGGAGGAGCTATAGGAACTTTCTTTCATTATGATCCTGTCGGGAAAGACCGGCTGGAGCGCATGGAGTTGTTCGTCGCTCATGGCGGAGCTGTTTTGGCAGACTTCCCGGATACACCCCCGGTTGGTGAGGACAGGGCTTATTTAGAGCCTGTTTTTGTGGCTCGTGAGGCTGCCGATGTTGCGGTATTCCAGGATGCGCCTCCGATTGGTGAGGACAAGACTTTTTCTCAGCCCGTTTTTGTGGCTCACGAGGCCGTCAGCATCCCTGATTTTTTAGATGTGCCTCCAGTGAACAAGGACAGGGTATCTTCACACACGGTCTTTTCAGCGCATAAAGGCGCCAGCACTGCGATTTTTCCAGATGCGTCCCAGATAGGTCAAGATAGAACTTCACAGCATTCTGTGTCCGTGTCCCGTACCGGCCATGCAATTCCGGCAGTAACCGGCACACCACCAGATGTTGCGAGGATCGAGAAACTGCGGCAGAGTGGCGCAGGGGGCGCATACACCCGCACCCATATCAAACCCAAGCGAATTGATTAGAAGGAGGAATACCAGTGGCAAAACTTGAAGACGGTTGCTATGGCAGCCTCAAAGGAATCGCTCTTATTGCCAAAGTGCTGGCGGGCCGGTGCCAGATGCACTATACTCGTGTGGCAGCGGGCAAGGGGGCGATACCGGAAGGGCAGTCACCGAAGACGCTATCTGTTCCGCCGGAGTACGTCATGGATGCTCAAATCAGCTCCGTGTCCAACCCGGTGGACGGCGAGTGCCAGGTGTCAGTCCAGATCAACAGCGCATATGTGAAGGACGGTTTCTACGTTACATGGCTCATTCTGTACGCAGAGGACCCGGACGAGGGAGAAGTCCCCTACACCGCGCTCTGCTTGGAGAATGAACCGGAGTGGATTCGGCCCTCCAGCTCCATTGTGGGCAAGCTGGCACACTTCGACATCATTGCGGCGGTGGGCGACGTGGACACGGTTTCCGCAAGCGTCTCCCCCGACGCGCTGGTCACACACAAAGAACTGTCAGAGTTGCTGAGGGGGCTTGGGACGGCGCGGTTGGATGTTACTATTCCGGCCACCGGCTGGGCACCGGACGATGATACCGGCGGCGCATACCAGCTCAGATGTGATATTGCCATTGACAATGTCACAGATCGGATGATCCCCACGCTCACCATTTGGCCGGAATACACGGAGGCCGCAGGTGCCTGCAGAATGAGCTCCGCCGTCCGAACCGTCCAGGGTGGGATTAGGGTATACGCACAGACGGCCCCGCTCGAAGCGATCCAGGGAAGCCTGACGCTGACCGGCGTGTCTGATCTGGGCGAAGTCTCCGGGGAAGGAGGTGGTGTCTATGCGCTGCCGATAGCAACGGCCACAAGGCTGGGGGCTGTTAGGATAAAGGAAGGCTCCGGCCTGATCGTGGACGACAGTGGGAACCTTGCAATCGATGCTGCTTCGGAGCAGGAGATTGCGGACGCTCTCAGCGGTTCTGCCGCCGGGACAACCAAATAATAACGTAAAGGAGTAGTACAAACCATGGCAGAAAGCAGTACGCAGAAGGCTGTTAGCCTCGCCGGACTGCAAAGGGCCGTAAATGAGATAAAGAAGGACTTTGCAACGAAGGCCGAGGTCGGAAAGCAGATTGAAGAGGCCGCGCTTGGCGGGCTTACCTTCGCTACGGACTCGGAAGTCCTTGCTTTGTTTGAGGACAAGCCGCAGGAAACCTGATCCGCCGCAGGAAACCTGATATCCAGCAGTGCGCACGGGGCAACCCTGGCCTTGTGCGCACTTCATTCTACCCTATAATAGGATAAACAACATTTAGGAGGAACTATTATGAACAGTAAGCTCAAGCCCGTATCTTTTGCCAACCTGGAGGCTTACACTGGGCACCTGAAGGCCAAGTACGCGCAGAAATCGGATCTCCCCACGCAGGTTTCCGACCTGGCCAACGACGCCAAGTACCAGACTGAGGAGCAGGTTTCCGCTGCCATCAACGCCAAGGTGTCCAGCACCTATAAGGCCGGCGGCAGCGTCGCCTTCGCGGAGCTTCCCGAGCTGACCAACGCCAATCTCGGGCTGGTGGTCAATGTCACTGAGAAGTTCACCACCACGGTGGAATTTGTGGAGGGCGAGGGCCGGACACACCCCGCCGGGACTAATGTGGCCGTTGTGCAGGCGGGCGAGGACTACAAGTATGACGTGCTGGCGGGGTTCGTGGATCTGTCCGGCTATGTCAAGGCTGAGGACGTGGAGGAGATCACCGCCGAGGAAATCGCCGCTCTGTTCGAGGAGTAATCAGAGAAAAGGGGAGTAAGGCCCTATGGGAAAAATCAGAGCGTTTACACCCGGTGGCCTTCAAACCATGCTTTCCAAGATTGTTCAGATTAATGTGATGGCAGGCGGCAATACGTCTTCCATCACTACACTGGGTGAAGATCTTGCTGCGTTTGCGGAGCTTGTCACCGAGGAACTTCGCGGAAAGCGGGACAATGCCTTGTGCGTATCCTGTGTGCTCCCGGTTGCTGGTTGGGTCCGGGACGGACCCAGCGGCTATCCTTACCGTCTGGATGTGCTGGCGGAGGGGATAACGGGCAGGGATCGGGCGGAGGTGGTATTGGAGCCATCCAGCCAGGACACAGCACGGAAGTGTGCGCTGTGTCCATCCTGTGAAACGCTGGACGGGCGCATCCGATTTTGGGCCACCAGCATTCCTGCGGCAGATATTGCGGCGGAATATTGGATAGAGAAAGGGAGGGAGTAAGCTATGCTTGGTTCTGTAAATGTGTCCAGCGTGACCCCAAAAGAGCTGGATGCTCTGAAGAAGACGTGTGGCAGCATTCTGCGGATGCTCATGCTGCGTGAGGCAAGTCTTCCGATGGCGGATCACCAAGGGAAAACGCTTTGCACCAGGGATGGAACGGTGATTGCAGCGGTCAGAAAAATTTAAGGAGGAACGAACCAATGGATGAAGTAATCAAAACGAATGAACTGCCGCAGGTCGATGCGCTGCAGGACGAGGACCGTGTCTTGGTGGATACGGGTGCGGTGGGGACGGGCGGGATGCCTTACGGGGCCATGGTGGAGCAGGTAAAAGAAGCCATGCTCCCCGCCATGCGCTCGGAGGCTGCGGCTCAGATCGGCGCGAAGGAGCGCGCCGAGAAGGGGAGCGTGACCATCACTAACAATCAGGCGTACCCGTTCAATGCGGGGAATGCTACGGTTGCCCTAGGTACGCCGAGGGAGAACCTGGACTACATCATCACCACCGAGGTCTCCGCGGCCGCAGGCAACGTCCAGGCCGTTGAGGTGTATGACAAGCAGCTCAACGGCTTCAAAATCCGCTATGATGGTTCGGCCACTTCGGCCACCATCAAATATTATGTTACGGGAGGAATGCAGTAATGAACATCATCCACAAGAACGAGGGGACGAAGATCCCCTACACCGTCAGCGGCAGCAAGATCACCTTCGACGATGAGGTGATGTACAACCTCACCAAGTATGAGCGGGACGAGGCCAGCCACATTGATTTGTGCCGGGATAAGTTCGGCAACCTGGTGTCCGGCGTGATCCCCGGTACGGCGGAGCGGTATGTGGCCCAGATCGACATCCCCGCCCGGCGCTACAACTACGTGCCCGACGGCGTGGACGCTGACGGGAATCCCAAGCAGAAGCAGGTGGCCGAGCCCCTGGACATGGAGCGCGTGACGCTGACGCTCTGGAGCGTGGAGGGCTGAGAGATGTATAACTCCTTCGATACCTACAAGCTGGCGGTGGAGACGGTTCACCCCAACAACACGGTTCTGATGGACGATATGGGGATGCCGTCTGTGATGGTGCGTATCCCCAAGTTCAAGATCTCCGATGTGATTGCGGGTGGCTCTACGGCTACCTTCCCCGCCTTCATCGTGAATGGTGTGGAGGTGCCGGAGATCTTCATTTCCAAGTACCCCAACATCGTGGTCAATGACCGGGCGTATAGCCTGCCCATGCGGGACCCGCGGGCCTATGTGAACTTTGACCAGGCCAAGCAGTTCTGTCAGAACAAGGGGTCTGGTTGGCATCTGATGACCAATGCGGAGTGGATGGCCATCGCCTACTGGTGCCGGAAGAACGGCTATGTGCCGCAGGGCAACACCAGCTACGGCTGCAACCACGCTGCGCCCCATGAGAAGGGTGTCCCCAGCTACACTTACGAAGATGGGACGGTCGGCCGGACGTACACCGGCTCCGGCCCCGTTACCTGGGCGCATGATAAGACGGCGGCGGGCATCTTCGACCTGTGCGGCAACGTGTGGGAGTGGGTGTCTGGCTTCCGGCTGAAGAACGGTGAGATTCAGGTGATCCCGGACAACAATGCCGCTGCGGGTGTGGACGAAGGGCCGGAGAGCTCCCTGTGGCGGGCAATGCTCCAGGACGGTACGTTGGTGGTTCCTGGGCCTGCTGGGACGCTGAAGTACGACAGTCTGGTTGCCGGTGACGCGACGCAGACCGACCATTATTTGAGCGGTTCCATGGTTCTCAGCACGCTGAGGGACAACCCTCAGTATACCGGCGGGGATGTGGATGCCTATTATGGTCATCAGTATCAGACGTTCGAGAGCCTTGGTGTGAAAGAAGGCGTGACCGTCCCGGAGCTGGCCAAGGTTCTGGGGATGTACCCCTTGGATACCACGGAAGGTGGCCATAATGGTGATGGGCTGTGGCTTCGTAACTACGGCGAGAGGCTTCCTTTGCGCGGCGGCGATTGGGACAATACTTCCTGGGCCGGCGTGTTCGCGCTCAATCTGGATTGCTCGCG
>CAJUAC010000028.1 GCA_910583885.1 uncultured Oscillospiraceae bacterium
CAGCACCCGCTTCTCACAGCGTCCCTTGAAGTTTTTCTTCCTCATGCTTGCAGCCCTCCCCTGTGGGAACATCCCGCACGATTTCCCAAAAACGTCCCCCAAAAACGAAGTTGGCCCGTTTTTGGGAAATTTACGTTGATGGATTTGGGAAATACCACCGCCCGAAAGCCCTGATACACAGGCGTTTCAAGCCTGATGCCAAATCCCCAAAAACATCATCCAGGAACATCACCATGTCGTAGGGCAACGGGATTTATCCTGTTAGGGGCAAAGTTGTTTATTCTGCCGGGCAAGGCCCGGGTAGCCCCTACTCCATGGTGATATAGCATAGAATGTTCCAAAAATCCTGTGTTTAGGCAGGGAAAGGATAGTCCAAAGGACAAAAAAGTGACCCCCATCCGAAGGATGGCAGGTCACTTTTTTCTATGGCGCAGGCTGGTGTTTAATGCCCTACACAGGCTAAATCACAATGCCCTACGACAAAACGGCTTTTACTTCCTCGGGTTCTTGATTGCTGCCTGGGCAGCAGCCAGCCGGGCAATGGGGACGCGGAAGGGGGAGCAGGAGACATAGGTCAGACCCACGTTGTGGCAGAACTCCACCGTAGAGGGATCACCGCCCTGCTCGCCGCAGATCCCCAGCTTGATGTCGGGGCGGGTCTCACGGCCCAGCTCACAGGCCATCTTCACCAGGCGGCCCACACCGACCTGATCCAGACGGGAGAACGGGTCAGCCTCATAGATCTTCCTGTCATAGTAGCTGGCCAGGAACTTGCCAGCGTCATCGCGGCTGAAGCCGAAGGTCATCTGCGTCAGGTCGTTGGTACCAAAGGAGAAGAACTCAGCCTCCTTGGCGATGTCATCGGCAGTGAGGGCAGCACGGGGGATCTCAATCATGGTGCCGACCTTGTAGTGCATATCGCTGCCGGCCTCCTTGATGAGCTTCTGGGCCACCTTGTCGATGGTCTTCTTGACATACGCCAGCTCCTTCGCCTCACCAACCAGAGGGACCATGATCTCCGGCGTGATCTTCCAGGCAGGGCGGCGGGAGCGGACAGCCAGGGCAGCCTTGATGATGGCAGCGGTCTGCATCTTGGCAATCTCCGGATAGGTGATATCCAGGCGGCAGCCGCGGTGGCCCATCATGGGGTTGAACTCATGGAGGCTGTCAATGGTGTTGCGCAGGTGCTCCTCAGAGATATTCATCTCCTTGGCCAGGGCCTTGATGTCGGCCTCGTCGGTGGGCAGGAACTCGTGGAGGGGCGGGTCGAGCAGGCGGATGGTGACGGGCTTGCCCATCATGGCCTCGTAGATCTCCTCAAAGTCCTTCTGCTGCATGGGCTCGATCTTAGCCAGGGCCCGCTCACGCTGCTCCACAGTCTCGGACACGATCATCTCCCGGATGGCGGCGATGCGGTCGGCGTCAAAGAACATGTGCTCCGTGCGGCACAGGCCAATGCCTTCGGCGCCGAAATTCTTGGCCTGGCGGGCGTCCTTGGGGGTGTCGGCATTGGTGCGGACCTGGAGGGCACGGTACTTGTCCGCCCAGTTCATAATACGCTCAAACTCGCCGGAGATCTTCGCCTCAGCGGTGTGCAGGCGCTCGCCGTAGATATTGCCGGTGGAGCCGTCCAGGCTGATCCAGTCGCCCTCCTTGTACTCCTTGCCGCTGAGGGTAAACTTCTTGTTGGCCTCATCCATCACGATGTCGCCGCAGCCGGAGACGCAGCAGGTACCCATGCCGCGGGCCACCACAGCGGCGTGGCTGGTCATGCCGCCGCGGACAGTGAGGATGCCCCGTGCAAAGTGCATCCCTTCGATATCCTCAGGGCTGGTCTCCAGGCGGACCAGGATCACCTTGTGGCCCTTGTCCACCCACTCGACCACGTCGTCAGCGGTAAACACCACCTGGCCGGCAGCGGCGCCGGGGGAGGCGGCCAGGCCCTGCCCGATGGGGGCCACCCGGTCCAGCTCCTCCTTGGGGAAGGTGGGGTGCAGGAGGGAATCGAGGCTCTTCGGGTCAATCATGGCCACGGCCTCCTCCTCGTTAATCATGCCCTCGTCCACCAGGTCGCAGGCGATCTTCAGCGCGGCGGCGGCGGTACGCTTGCCGTTGCGGGTCTGGAGCATGAAGAGCTTCTTGTTCTCAATGGTGAACTCCATATCCTGCATGTCGCGGTAATGGTACTCCAGCTTGCTGGAGATGTCCACAAACTGCTGGTAGGCCTCCGGCATGACCTCGGCCAGCTGGTCGATGGTCTGGGGGGTGCGCACGCCGGCCACCACGTCCTCGCCCTGGGCGTTCATAAGGAACTCACCAAACAGTTTCCGCTCGCCGGTGGCGGGGTTGCGGGTGAAGGCCACGCCAGTGCCGGAGGTGTCGCCCATGTTGCCGAACACCATCATCTGCACGTTGACGGCAGTGCCCCAGGAGGAAGGGATATCGTTCATACGGCGGTAGTAGATGGCACGGGGGTTATCCCAGGAGCGGAAGACGGCGCGCACCGCACCCATGAGCTGCTCCCTGGCGTCCTGGGGGAACTCCTCGCCGATTTTCTCGCGGTATTCGGCCTTGAACTGCTCGGCCAGATCCTTGAGATCCTTAGCAGTCAGCTCGGTGTCCAGGGTGACGCCGCGCTTGGCCTTCATCTCGTCGATGAGCTCCTCAAAGTACTTCTTGCCCACCTCCATGACCACGTCGGAGTACATCTGGATAAACCGGCGGTAGGAGTCGTAGGCGAAGCGGGGGTTCTTGGTCTTCTTGGCAAAGGCCTCCACCACCTGGTCGTTCAGCCCCAGGTTCAGGATGGTATCCATCATGCCAGGCATGGAGGCCCGTGCGCCGGAGCGGACAGAGACCAGCAAGGGGTTGTTCATATCGCCGAACTTCTTGCCGGTCATATCCTCCAGCTTGGCCATATAGGCCATGATCTCATCCTGGATCTCAGAGTTGATGGTGCGGCCGTCCTGGTAGTACTGGGTGCAGGCCTCGGTAGTGATGGTGAAGCCCTGGGGGACAGGCATCCCCAGGTTGGTCATCTCGGCCAGGTTGGCACCCTTGCCGCCCAGCAGCTCCCGCATGGAGCCGTTGCCCTCAGAGAACAGGTACACAAATTTTTTGCTCACTTGATCGATTTCCTCCTATCATTCGTTTGCGGTCGTTCCTTAGTGCGCATGGCTTGCGTAGATCTTATTATAGAAGGGAAACCCCCGCTTTGCAAGAGGATTTTCCCAGATTTAACAGGTTCTTCCATGTTTTTTCCCCAGTGTGGGCCCTTTTATTCTTTTTTTGCATTCTTGTTGATTTTTAACCGCTGTTTGTGATAAAATGATGATGATTTTGCATCCGGCTGCGCGCCTATGGGCGGCGGGGCGGGGAGAGGGGGAACCAATGGGAGAGCAGCTGACGATACCGGGGGAGCCCCTGCTGGCACAGCGCCTGCGGGAGGCGGCCGGGCGGGACGCCCTGGGCCACGCCCTGATCCTCAGCGGGCAGGGGGATCTGCCTGCGGCGGCCCGTTTTGCCGCTGCGGCTATGGAGTGCGTTGGCGGAGGCCGCCCCTGCGGGGATTGCCTCCCCTGCCGCAAGGTGATACGGGGGATCCATCCGGATGTTGTGACGGTAGAGGACCCTGCCCATAAAAATATCTCTGTGGATGTGCTGCGGGATGTGGTGGCCGACGCCTACACCCTGCCCAATGAGGGCCGGCGCAAGGTCTACCTGTTCCCGGACTGCGGCCTGCTGGAGGCAAAGGCCCAGAATGTACTTTTGAAGGTGCTGGAGGACGGCCCGCCCCACGCCGCCTTCCTATTCTGTGCGGCCAACAGCGCGGTCCTGCTGCCCACTATCCGCTCCCGGGCGGTGGAGTGGAAGCTGTCCCCGCCGCCGGAGACGGCGGGGGCAGACAGCGGCGCCCGCACCCTCTGTGAGCTGCTGTGCCGCGGCCAGGCGGCAGACCTTGCCGCCTTCTGCGCATCCCTGGAGGCGGGGAAAACCGAGCGGGAGGCGCTCCGGGCCCTGCTCTCCAGCACCCGGGACCTGGTGGCAGCGGGGCTGGCCGCCTGCTACGGCGCAGGCGGGGACCCGCTCTCCCAGAGGCTGGCCCAGGAGGTTGGGCGGCAGCGGCTGTCCGCGGCGGCAGATACGCTGCAAGGCTTCATCCGCCAGTGCGGGACCAATGCAGGCGTGGGCCATCTGGCCGGCGCGCTGGCTGTGGAGCTGGCAGCCCAGGTGCGGGCCCCCCGCCCAAGAAAATGAACTTGCGCCCAAACGGCGCGAAGAAGTGAGGAAAACCATGGCAGAAGTTATCAGCGTCCGCTTTCGCGGCGGCGCGAAAAATTACTATTTTGATCCCCGGGGCCTCCAGATCGAGCCCGAGCAGTATGTGGTGGTGGAGACCGCCCAGGGCCTGGAGTACGCCCGGTGCGTAGAGGGGTGCCACGAGGTGCCGGATCAGAGCGTGGTCCAGCCCCTGCGGGCTGTGGTGCGCATCGCCACGGAGAACGACCACAAGGCCGCGGCCTACAACCGCAAGCGGGAGAAGGAGGCCTTCGGCATCTGCGAGAAGAAGATTGCAGCCCACCATCTGGAGATGAAGCTGGTGAACGTGGAGTGCAATTTCGAGGGCAATAAGATCATCTTCTTTTTTACTGCCGAGGGGCGGGTGGATTTCCGGGAACTGGTCAAGGACCTGGCCAGCGTCTTCCGGGCCCGCATCGAGCTGCGGCAGATCGGCGTCCGGGACGAGGCAAAAATGCTGGGGGGGCTGGGCATCTGCGGCCGTCCCTTATGTTGCAGCCAGTTTTTGGACGAGTTTATCCCCGTGTCCATTAAGATGGCGAAGACACAGAACCTCAGCCTGAACCCCACCAAGATTTCCGGCACCTGCGGGCGGCTGATGTGCTGCCTGAAGTACGAGCAGGCCGCCTATGAGGACGCCTCCAAGCGGGTACCCAAGAACGACAGCTTTGTGGACACCCCCGACGGCGTCGGCAACGTCAGCGGCGTAGACCTGCTGCGGGAGCAGGTCCAGGTCCGCCTGGACAGTGCCCCCGAGTCCCCGAAGCGCTACAAGAGCAGTGAAATCCGTGTCCTGCGCAGCGGCAAGGGCAGCCGGGAGGGCATTGAGATCCCCAAGGAGCGCCCCGCCCGCACCACCCCCGAGGAGCCGGAGGCGTCCTTACCTGTCTCCCGGTTTGCCCGCAAACCAGGTGGACAGGCCGCTATCCCGGTGGTCTCTGTGCTGGCCGGGGAGGAATCCGGTGAGGAGGAGCGCCGCAACCGCCGCCGCAAGAACAACCGCAAGCCCTGCGAGGGCAAGCCCAAGCCTCCGGCAGCGGGCCAGCCTGCGCGGCCGCCCCGCCCTGACGCCCCCCGCCCCCCGAAGGCTGAGAAGCCCCAGAAGCCGGAGCGCGGGCCCCGCCCAGACCGCCCTGTGCGGCAGCCGGACCGTCCGGCACGGGCGGCAGACAAGGTGGAGAAGCTCCCCGTCCGCTCTGTCGCTGACGTCACCGCCGAGAAGAAGGCCGCCGCCGACCGGGCAGCCCGCCAGCAGCCCGCTGAGGGCCGTACCCCGGAGGGGAAGCCGCCGGTCAACCGGCGCAGGCCCCGCAGGCGGCCCAAGGGGAACGAGTAGGCAGCCATTCTTTTTTCTTAAAAGAAAAAAGAATCAAAAAAGAATTTTCGGCAAAACGTTGTTTTGCCCGTGTTGGTATAGGGAGGGTATGCGGATGACTATCAAGGAAAAGATGCACAGCGGTGCGCTCTATCTGCCGATGGATGAGGAGCTGTTCCAGGAACAGATGGTCTGCCTCGACCGGCTATATGACTTTAACCAGACGCGCCCGTCCGAGCTGGACAGGAGGGACGCGCTGCTGCGGGAGCTCTTTGCCGAAATTGGGGAGGACTGCTATATCGAGCCGCCGCTCCACACCAACTGGGGCGGCCGCCATGTACACTTCGGGCGGAACGTCTACGCCAACTTCAACCTGACCTTGGTGGATGACACCCATATCTATGTGGGGGATTACACCATGCTGGGGCCAAATGTGGTGATCGCCACCGCCGGGCACCCCCTTCTGCCCGAGCTGCGGGAACAGGGCTACCAATACAACGCGCCGGTCCGCGTCGGGCGCAACTGCTGGATTGGCGCTGGCGCCGTGATCGTGCCCGGCGTCAGCATCGGGGACAACACGGTTATCGGCGCGGGCAGTATTGTCACGAAGGACGTGCCCGCCAACTGTTTGGCTGTCGGGAACCCCTGCCGTGTCCTGCGGGAGATCAATGCGCACGACCGGAAATACTACTTCAAGGACAGGGAGATTGACGAAAGCCTCCTGCCCTGACCCCATTCCTCCTGGATTGAGCAGCCGCCCGGCGGGGCGGCTGCTTTTTTTGCGGATGCACCGCACGCTGTTGCATTTTTCCCCTCCTGGGGGTACAATAGCGTCAGAAGGTTCGATAAGCGCCAGGATGGCAGCCGCAGGCTGCCAACATCCTTTTTGATTCTTTTTCTTTTTAAGAGCCTGTATCCATAGGCGGGGAATGCCGGATGGACGAAGAAATCCCCGTCCAGGCAGCGTTCAACGACTGTGCATACAGGTTCTAAGAAAAAGAATGGCAATCATACGGGAGCGAGGAGGCTTTTCCATGAGAGACGGTTTTATTTGCGTAGCCGCCGGGACGCCAAAAATCCGGGTGGCGGACTGCCGGTACAACGCGGAGCAGATTTTTACCATGATACGGGAGGCGGACAAACAGGGGGTCAAGATCCTGGCCCTGCCGGAGCTGTGCCTGACAGGCTACACCTGCGGCGACCTCTTCTTGCAGGACACCCTGCTGGAGGGGGCAGTGGAGGGCCTGCGGACCATCCTGGAGGCCACCAAGCACCTGGAGATCCTGGCTGCACTGGGGATGCCCGTGCGGGCAGGTGGCAAGCTCTTCAACTGCGCCGTGGTCATCCAGAAGGGCACGGTACTGGCGGTGGTCCCCAAGACGTACCTGCCCAATTACAATGAATTCTATGAGATGCGCTGGTTCCAGAGCTGGGTACGTGAGGACGGGCTGTTCCAGATACAGGATGACATCGTGGCGGCGGGCAACTGCGGCTGCGTCGGCCAATACCTGATTAACTGCCCGGACATGCCGGGGCTGAAGGTGGGCGTAGAGATCTGCGAGGACCTGTGGGCCTCCGACCCGCCCTCCCGCCGCCTGGCTGAGGCAGGAGCCACAATTATTCTAAACCTCTCCGCCTCCAACGAGGTTGTGGGAAAGGCCGCCTACCGCCGCCAGCTGGTGGTGGGCCAGTCCGGGCGGCTGTGCTGCGGCTATGTGTACGCAGACGCCGGGGAGGGGGAATCCACCACCGACCTGGTATTTACCGGCCACAACATGATTGCAGAAAACGGCGCGCTGCTGGCGGAACGCCGCTTCTCCACAGGCCTGACCATCGGGGACATCGACGTGCAGCGGCTGGCCTATGAGCGGCGGCGGCTGACCCCCTTCCCTCCTATGCGGGAAGCAGAGCCTCTCTACCACGATGCGGCGTTCACCCCCTGCGCCACCAAGATCCGCCGGTATGTCTCCCCCACCCCCTTCATCCCGGAGAATGAGGCAGACCGCTCGGCCCGGTGCGAGGAGATCCTGACCATTGCTGCCCTTGGCCTCAAAAAGCGGCTGGAGCACACCAATGCCAGGACAGCGGTAGTGGGCCTCTCCGGCGGCTTGGACAGCACCCTGGCCCTGCTGGTGACAGCTCTGGCCATGGGGATGCTCCACCGGCCGGCCAGCGACATTATCGCTATTACCATGCCCTGCTTCGGCACCACGGACCGGACAAAAAACAACGCTGTCCTCCTGGCGGAGCGCATGGGAGCCACCCTGCGGACCATCCCCATCGGTGAGTCAGTCAAGCGCCACTTCCGGGATATCGGCCAGAGCATGGACGACCAGGATGTCACCTATGAAAATGCCCAGGCCCGTGAGCGGACCCAGGTGCTCATGGACGTGGCCAACAAGACCGGCGGCCTGGTCATTGGCACAGGGGATCTCAGTGAGCTGGCCCTGGGCTGGGCCACCTACAACGGCGACCATATGAGTATGTACAGCGTCAACGCCTCCATCCCCAAGACCCTGGTGCGCCATCTGGTGGACTATGTCGCCCGGGACAACCTGCGCAAGGACATGGAGCTGACCCGGGTGCTGGAGGATATCCTGGACACCCCTGTCTCCCCGGAGCTGCTCCCTGCGGTCCAGGGCCAGATCAGCCAGCGGACCGAGGATCTGGTGGGGCCCTATGAGCTCCACGACTTCTTCCTGTACTATATCCTCCGCTGGGGCTTCCCCCCCAGGAAGGTCCTGCGGCTGGCGGAGCTGGCCTGGGGCCGGGACTACAGCCGCGAGATCATCTTAAAGTGGCTGCACAGCTTCTACCGCCGCTTCTTTGCCCAGCAGTTCAAGCGCTCCTGCCTCCCTGATGGGCCCAAGGTTGGCTCTGCGGCCCTCAGCCCCCGGGGCGACTGGCGGATGCCCAGCGATGCCTCCGCCCGGCTGTGGCTGGAGGAGCTGGAGACGCTATCACCCTGACGGGGAACAGGAAACACTTGCTTTTTCCAAAATTTGGTGTATGATGGATAGCGAAATGATTTGAGAAAGAGGCGGATTCCCTATGACAAAAGTAAACGTGATCTCCGGTTTTTTGGGCGCAGGCAAGACGACGCTCATCAAAAAGCTGCTGGATGAGGCCCTGCAAGGGGAGAAAATTGTCCTCATTGAAAATGAGTTTGGTGAGATCGGTATTGATGGCGGCTTCCTCAAGGATGCCGGGGTGGAGATTTCGGAGATGAACTCCGGCTGTATCTGCTGCTCCCTGGTGGGCGACTTTGGCGAGGCACTCAAACAGGTCATGGAGCAGTTCCACCCGGACCGCATCCTGATCGAGCCCTCCGGCGTGGGCAAGCTCAGCGACGTAATCCGGGCGGTCCAGGATGTGGCGGAGCACATGCCGGAAATGATTCTCGGCTGCGCCGTCACTGTGGCTGATGCGGCCAAATGCAAGGTTTATCTGAAGAATTTCGGCGAGTTTTATGCCAATCAGATCCAGCACGCCGGGGCTATCATCCTCAGCCGCACCCAGAAGCTGGACAGCGGACGGCTGGAGGCTGCCGTGGCCCTGCTGCGGGAGAAAAACGGGACAGCCCCTATTGTCACCACCCCCTGGGATCAGCTCACCGGTGCGCAGCTGCTCTCCGCCATGGAGGAAGGGAACACACTGGCCGCGGAACTCATGGAGCATGAGCACGGCGAGTGTTGCCACCACGGCCACGAGCATGGGCATGAGCACGGCGAGTGCTGCCACCACGGCCACGAGCATAAGCATGAGCACGGCGAGTGCTGCCACCACGGCCACGAGCATGGACATGAGCACGGCGAGTGCTGCCATCATGACCACGATCATAAGCATGAGCACGGCGAGTGCCGCCATCATGACCATCACCACCACGGCCACGATGCCGATGAGGTGTTTTCCAGCTGGGGGGTAGAGACAACCCGGACCTTTACAGCTGAGAAGCTGGAGGGTATCCTGGCGGCCTTGGACGGCGGGCAGTATGGCGCAGTACTGCGGGCCAAGGGCATTGTCCCCGCCGGGAATGGCAGTTGGCTCCACTTTGACTACGTGCCCGAGGAGCATGAGGTGCGCACCGGCCCTGCTGATTATACAGGCAGGCTCTGTGTGATTGGCAGCAAGCTGAAGGAAGCGGATCTGAAAGCGCTCTTTGAGGTGTAAGCCATGGCCCAGGACAAGGTTTATCCCGTCTACCTGATTGCCGGTTTTCTGGACAGCGGCAAGACCTCCTTTATCAACGGCATCCTCTCCGATGGCTTCTCGTTGGAGGAGCGGACGCTGCTGCTGTGTTGCGAGGAGGGGGAGACGGACTATGACACCAAATCCCTGCGCAATGTCACGGTAGTGACGGTGGAGGATCAGGAGGAGTTGACGCCAGCCTTTTTGGAGGCCCAGCGGAAAAAGTGCCGTGCCAATCAGATCATTGTGGAATTCAACGGCATGTGGCAGATCCAGGATTTCTATGTCAACTCCATGCCTCAAAATTGGGCACTCTATCAGATCATTGCTCTTGCTGACGGCCCCTCCTTTGAGATGTACACGAAAAATATGGCCTCCTTAATGATGGAAAAGCTGCGCAATGCAGACATGATCCTCATCAACCGCTGTACACCGGCGCTGTGTACGGCCCTGCGGCAGAAAAACCTGCGCCTGGTCAACCGCCGGGCGGATATCTTCCTGGAGCTGGAGGATGGCTCCAGCCAGGATTATATGGACGGCACGGTCTCTGCCTTTGACCTGGACCAGCCAGTTATCCGCGTCTCGGACGAGGACTACGGCCTTTGGTATGTAGAGATTATGGATAACCCCCAGATGTATGCAGGGAAGACGGTGGTGTTCCGGGCGATCATGTGCAAGCCCCCCCAATATGGCCGCTACTTTACCCCCGGCCGCTTCGCCATGGTCTGCTGTGCGGAGGATATGTCCTTCCTGGCTGTGGCCTGCATTGGCTACGATGTCAGCAAGATCCCGGAGCGGGCTTGGGTCGAGGTGACGGCAGAGGCCAGAGTGGAACACTGGGATCCCTACGAGGGGGATGGCCCTGTCCTCCACGTCACCTCTATTGTGCCCTGCAATAAACCAGCGGAAGAGGTTGTACAGATGTAGTACGGCGGCCATAAATGGGTCTTATTGGGAACATGGACCTCTACGCCTCAGCGCCTGAAACTAAATAGTAAGAACCAGCACATTGCACAAAAGCCGTCCGGCATAAAACCGGACGGCTTTTTGCGTGTATTTTCTGGTCAGCAGGTGGCGCCGCCCACCAGATGGAGCTCCGCATCCAGGATCTGCTGCTTGCGCTCAAGCAGCTCATTGCCCAGCAGCTGCTGCTCCACATTTTCAAAGCCCAGGCGCTCGATGGTCCTGGCAAAGCGTTCGCCGGTCTTGCCCTGCTCACGGAAAAGCAGGATTGCCTTCTCGATGACGGCCATGGCCTCCTCCTTATCGGTAAAGACCTTGCTGAGGGCCTGGCCCTGTGCCACCTTCTTGCCCCACCGGCCACCGATATAGATCTTATAACCATAGGTGCCCTCGTCCAGGGCATCGAAATGGCAGGTCCCGATGCAGCGGCCACAGTTGTTGCAGATATTTTTGTCAATCTCCAGTACGCCGTCCTCCAGCTTGGCCGCACCCATGGGGCAGGCCTGGACCACGCCGCACTTTTTGCAGCCATTGCACTCGTCCTGATCCAGGCCGGGAATCCGCTGGCCAATAATGCCCAGGTCGTTCAGGTCGGGCTTCACGCAGTTGTTGGGGCAGCCGCCCACGGCAATCTTGAACTTATGGGGCAGCTTCACGCTGCGGTATCCCTCATAGAAGCGCTGGTGGATCTCCTCGCTCAGTCCGAAGGAATCCAACAGGCCATACTGGCAGGTGGTGCCCTTGCAGGCCACTACGGGCCGCACCAGGGAGCCGGTGCCGCCGGTAGCCAGGCCCTCCTTGGCGATATAGGCACGGAAATCCTCGATCTTATCGTAGGGGATGCCCTGGACTTCAAGGGTCAGGCGGGTGGTAAAGGTGACAATGCCGTTGCCGAACTTCTCGGCAGCCTCAGCGATGCACCGCTGCTGGGCGGCGGTGATCTTCCCGTTGACAGTGATGATGCGGCCGGAGAAATTGTCCGTACCCTTGTTGCTCAGGAAGCCCAGCGCCTTCACGCGCTTCTCATCCGCCGCGCTGATAGTCAGTGTTGCCATAATGACTGTTCTCCTTTTGTGTCTGAATGATTCTTTTCCCCACCCGCCTGCGGCAGGGGGGATCTGTCCTGTAGCCTCGGGGCTCCGCGCCCCGGACCCGCGGCCCCTTTTTGCCCGTGTAAGGAGACCCCGTACCCCCATCTTCTTTTTTGCGCAACAGGGGGTGCCGCCCTCTGGCAGGCTCCCATCAGAAGCCGCCGCCCTTCTGCGTCTACCCACGGATCCTATCGGGCAGGCGGCAAATTTCCTGTGCGGACCATAGCTTGCCGCCAGCTGTCGTTAGAGCCCGTGGGTAGACGCAGGGGCTGGCAGGTCCTGATCCCAGACCTTCCACAGCGTGGGGAACTGCGTTGCGCAAGTGAAAACAAATGCGGGGGGATTCTCAAGGGGGAAACCCCTTGAGCGGCCTTTTGGTACTTTTGGGCCGCTCCAAAAGTACGGGAAGCAGGGATGGATTACTCCTCCAGCTCCGTGAAGGTAGTACCTCCCTCCAGGACGGTGGTATTGGTATAGCCGTAATACTTCAGCCGGTTCTGGGTCAGGTAAGCCCGCTTGCCCTTGGTACACACCAGCAGCAGCTTGGCATCCTTGCTCAGGCCGTCCACCTCGCCGCTGATGGCGGTAAGATCCAGATACCGCTTCTCCGGCAGGGAGGGGTTCACGGCGCAGTCGATGATTTCGTAGCCCTCGGCCTTGCCCTCAAGATACTCCACAGGGGTGATGGAATCCATACCGCCGTCCAGCTTGTTCATCAGGATATTGATGCTGTGGGCAAAGGGATGGATTGCGGTGGAGAAGGGCGGCGCATAGGCGAAGTCCATTGCGGCCAGCTGATCCACGGTAGCGCCCAGGGAGATAGCGGTGACGGCAATATCCGTGACCTTATCTACCGCCCCCTTGCCCAGTACCTGCACGCCCAGCAGCTTCCGGGTAGCCCGGTCGGCGGTCATCTTCACAATAAACAGGCCTGCGCCAGGGTAATAGTGGGCCTTGTCGTCCACCACTGTGATGACGCTCACTACGTCATAGCCCTCTGCCCTGGCAGCGGTCTCGGTCAGGCCGGTGCGGCCTGTATTCAGCCCGCCGGGCAGCTTGGCCACACCTGTGCCCAGTACACCGGGATAGGCCGTCTCCTTTCCGGCCAGGTTCCCCGCCAGGATACGTCCGGCGATGTTGGCCGTGGAGCCCATGGGGGACCAGGCGGGCTTGCCGGTCTGACGGTTCGTAACCATAGCGCAGTCACCGGCGGCGTAGATATCCTCTACGTTCGTGCGCAGGTACTGGTCGGTGAGGATAGTGCCTTTAACCATCTCAATGCCGGAGCCCTCCAGGAAGGCGGTGTTGGGCCGGATGCCGATGGCCAGCACCAGTGCATCTGCCTTCATGCCACGCTTGCTGGTGAGGACCTTTTCCACCTTTCCGCTGCCCTCCACGCCCTCCAGGGAGACGCCGGTCATGGGCATGATACCCTCCTCGGCCATCTTGTTCTCCACATACTCGCTCAGCTCAGGATCCAGGAAGTTGGGCAGAACATGGGGGGCAAAATCGATAACCGTAGTCTTCACCCCCTTGGCGGCCAGGTTCTCTGCCACCTCCAGGCCGATGAAGCCGCCGCCGGCCACTACGGCCCGCTTGATCTCCCCGGCCTCCACCGCCTCCCGCAGGCTGATGGCGTCGTCCGGGGTGCGCATGACAAACACATTTTTCAGATCCAGGCCCTGGATGGGGGGGACAAACGGGGACGCGCCAGTTGCAATGACCAGCTTGTCATAGCTGTAGGACTTCACCTCACCGGTCTGAAGATCCTTCGCCTCCACCGTGTGCCCAGCGGGATTCACCGCTACGGCCTCGGTCTGGGTGAGGACCTTCGCGCCGGTGAGTTTCGCAAATTTCTCCGGGGTGTTTACGATCAGTTCGCCCTTCTCGTGGATCACGTCGCCCACGTAGTAGGGCAGGCCGCAGCCAGCATAGGAGATGTCCTTGCCCTTGGTCAGCACTGTCACCTCACAGCTGCGGTCCTCCCGCAGCAGCTTGGCCGCCACCTTGGTGCCTGCCGCCACACCGCCTAATACCAGTACTTTCATCGTCTCGACTCCTTTGCAGCAAATTTAAACGATTTGTTAAGTAGACACTCTTTTTTCTTGTAAGAAAAAAGAATCAAAAAAGAACCGTACCGTGCGTTGTCCTAGTGTATTCAAAAAACCGGGAGCCAAACGCAGTTTGGCGATAAAAATTTCTTTTGATTCTTTTCTTTATTGAAAGAAAAAGGATGATTACCGGCCCAGTGCTGCTGCCAGCGCCCGGATATAGTCCGGCGTCGTACCGCAGCAGCCCCCCGCAAGCCCTGCCCCAGCCGCCGCCAGGGCCCCCATGTGCCGTGCAAAGTCCGCAGGGCCCATGCTGTAGACGGCCTCGCCCCGGCTGTCGATGGCCGGCAGGCCCGCGTTGGGCTTGGCGACGATAGGGATCTGTACCGCCGCGCGCATGGTACGCACCACCGCCTCCAGCTGATCCGGGCCTACCGAACAGTTGACGCCCACGGCAGCTGCGCCCATCTCCGCCGCCGCTGCCGCCGCCTCCTGGGCATTCCCGCCGAAGAGCACACCGCCGTCGGCCTCCACGGAGAAGCTGCACCAGACCGGCAGGCCGAGATCCGCCGCCGCATCCAGGGCTGCCACAGCCTCATCCACGCCCATGAGCGTCTCCACCGCCAGCAGATCCACCCCAGCAGCCGCCAGGGCCTCCATCTGCTCCCGGTAGATATCGTAGGCCAGGCTGTAGGGCAGGTCGCCCACCGGCTCCAAGGGTTTCCCCACTGTGGACAGATCCCCAGCCACCAGAGCCCGCCCGCCCGCCGCCTCCTTTGAGAGGGCAACGAGGGCGGTGTTGAGCTCCCCCACCTTCTCTGCCAAGCCAAAATGGGCCAGGCCCAGGCGGTTTGCCGAAAATGTGGCCGCGCAGAGGATTTGGCTCCCCGCCTCCACATAGCCCCGCTGGAGCGCCAGCAGGGCCTCCGGATGCTCCAGCACCCACAGCTCCGGGGAGACGCCCACCGGCATCCCTGCCCTGCGCAGGTTGGAGCCTGTCGCCCCGTCCAAAAGGACCGTACCGCGGCTGGCAAACTCCCAAAAATCTTCTCTTGTCATCTCATGTGCCTCCCTCCGGGGACGCGCCCCGCAGGGACGCCGGATACCGTTTTATGATACAGGAAATCTCCCCTGAATGCAAGCCTTACCCTCAACTCTTATAAAAATAGGGAGCCCCGTCCATAAAACAGGGAGCTGCCCTTCCAGGCAGCCCCCTGATAAACCATGCAGCATTGTGGTCAAGCAACCGGTCCATCTTCCCTCAAAAGGGGTGTGCCTTGCCTGACGGGTGGATTTGTGTTAAAATAGGGGCGTTACGAGCCGGTAGAGCGGTAATGGCGCACCCCCAGCCGCCATAGCAGGACACAGGGGATTAAAAACAGCAGCGACACCACTGGCAGCACCCCATACCAAACCGGGCCCCGGCCAAAGAGGTATTGCAGCGGCCAATGCTGCACCAGGGCCAGGGGCACCAGGAAGGTGAGCACCAGCAGCACCGGCCTGCCGTAGACACCGAAGGGGTACTTCCCGTACTCCCGGGGGCCGTCGGTGAAAATGTTGAGCACCTCCAGGCTCTCCATGGTGAAGAAGCATAGGGCCGCACCGATGAGGAACAGCCCAAAGAAGAGCGCCGCGCCGCACAGGATCATCAGCGCCAGCACCAGCGCCTTAACGGGCGTCCAGTCCACCGCGCCGGAATGCACAGCCCAGGCCAGCATGGCCACCGCCTGGAGCAGCCGGGCCAGCATCGTGGGCTTCATGTCCTGGCACAGCACCTGGAAGGTAAGGCTGCGGGGGCGGACCATCATGCGGTCGAACTGCGCCTGGGAGAGGATCCTCGCAAAGGTGTCAAACCCCCGGCCAAAGCACTCCGCCAGGGACGTGGCCGCCAGGATGGACGCAAAGCACAGCGCCAGCTGGGGCAGCGTGTAGCCCCCCACGGACGTGAAACGGTCCATCAGGAATACGACGCTGAGGAATACATTTGTCGTAATCAGCAGATGGCCCAGGCAGCTGAGGAAAAAGGACGCCCGGTAGGTCATGGCGGACCGGAAATGGATGGAGAAGAATTTGAAGTACAATCCCATTACTCAGCCCCCCAGAATGACCGCACGGCGCAGGCCGTTTTGAGTGAGGAGGTAGCCCGCCGTGACCAGCGCCAGGATCCAGAAAACCTGCAATCCCATCACCGCCGGGATCTCCGGCAGGGGGATGTCCCCGTTGAAGATCCGCAGGGGCACGTTCTGCATGGAGCCGAAGGGGCTCAGGGCGGCCGCCTGCCGCAGGCCATCCGGCAGGAAGGGCAGCGGCACAATGGCCCCGCCCAGCAGGTCCGCCGCTGCCACCGACAGCACCATTAGCCCGTTGGGGTCAGTCACATAGAAGGTCAGGGCGTAAATCAGCAGCGAGTAGGCGCATACTACCAGCACCATCAGCGCCATGGACAGCAGGAACAGGCCGAACACCGCCGGGGATATCTGCAAGCGCAGCCCCCAGGGCGCGGGGATCAGGCTGCTGACCAAGATCACCGGGACCATCCGCAGGGCGGCCCGGGCCAGGCGGCCGGCCACGGCGCGGGCCATCCACATGCTGTACAAGTCCGCAGGCCGCAGCAGCTCGTAGGCTACGGACCCGGTCTTCACTGATTCCAGGACGTCAAAGTCCCAGTTCCACAGGGCAAACAGGGTCAAAAACGCCTGCTGGAGCCAGATATAGCTGGCCAGGGCCCCCATGCCCATGGGGAACCGCTCCGGCTGCTCCAGCCAGAAGGCCCGGTAGAGCAAAATCTCCATCGCGCCCCAGACAAACTGCGTACTCATACCCGCCAGGGCCGCGGCGCGGTATTGCAGCCCTGCCGCCAGCCGCATCCGGAAGAAGGACACATACTTTCCCATCATCCCCACCCCCTCAGATGCCGAAGCGGCGGTAGAGGTCCGCCACCGACTCCTCTGTGGACAGGTTCTCCCCGGCACTCTTCCGGATCTGGGCCGTATCGCCGTCCAGCAGCAGCTGCCCCTTGCCGATGAGCAGCACCCGGCTGCACAGGGCGTCGATGTCCTGCATGTCGTGGGTGGTCAGCAGGACGGTGGTGCCGCACAGGCGGTTCTGCTCCAGGATGAACTGCCGCACTTGCAGCTTGCTCACCGCATCCAGGCCGATGGTGGGCTCGTCCAGGAACAGCACCTGGGGCCCGTGGAGCAGGGCGGCGGCGATCTCACAGCGCATCCGCTGCCCCAGGGACAGCATCCGGGCCGGGGTCTTGAGCAGATCCCCCAGATCCAGCAGGGCGGTGAGCCTGTCCAGGTTCCCCCGGAAGTCCGGCCCTGGCACCCGGTAGATGTCCCGCAGCAGCAGGTAGGACTCCATCACAGGCACATCCCACCACAGCTGGCTGCGCTGGCCGAACACCACCCCCAGCCGGGCCACGTGCTTTTTCCGGTCCGCCCAGGGGGTCATGCCGTTCACGGTACACATGCCGCTGTCTGGCCGCAGGATGCCGCAGAGGATCTTGATGGTGGTGCTTTTCCCCGCGCCGTTGGGGCCGATGTAGCCCAGGATCTGGCCGTCAGGGATGGTGAAGGTCATGTCCCGCAGGGCGGGGATGTCGGTGTAATCCTGTGCAAACAGGCTTCGCACCGCATGGCCCAGGCCGGCCTCCCGCCGCCGGACCCGGTAGGTTTTGCAGATCCCTCGCATTTCAATCATTTTGTTTTCTCCTTTTGTGAAAGATGGTCCCGCCGCAGGTCAGACCAGCGGGCAGCGATTGGGCGCGCTGCCATGGCCTTAAAAGCTGGCGGGAGGCACCCTGCCCGCAAGCGGCGCGGGCGGTCACGAACCGTCCCCCGCGCCTGGCAGGATGCCCTCTTTCCAGGGCCGGAGCCGGGAGCTCCGGAACAAAAAAGGAATATTATTATATCAAATATCCAGAAAATGTCAAGTTTCAGGAGGATTCCAGCGGCATGATTATTTGGCTCAACGGCGCCTTTGGCTCGGGGAAAACCCAGACGGCCTATGCCTTGCAGCGCAGGCTGCCGGGGGCGTATGTCTACGACCCGGAAAACGCAGGGGACTTCATCCGGAAGAACCTCCCCCCATCGCTCCATACCGGCGATTTCCAGGATTATCCCATGTGGCGCACGGTTAATCTGGAGATGCTCACCTATCTCGCCAAGCACTGCGCCGGGCCGATCATCGTCCCCATGACCATCACAAACCGGGCCTACTATGATGAGATCATTGGTGCGCTGTCAAGGGACTATGCCCTGCGCCACTATATCCTGTATGCGAAGGCGGAGACTATCCGGAAGCGGCTCGCCTCCCGGCTGGAGGGGCCCCAATCCTGGGCGGCCCGCCAGACCAGCCGGTGCATCCAGGCCTTTGACCGGGAGATCACGGAGCAGCGCATCGACACAGACCGCCTGGGGGTCGAGCAGGTAGCCGAGCGGGTGGCCGCACTGTCCGGTATCCCGCTCCTGGAGGACAGGCGCAGCGGCCTGCGCAAGCGCTGGGACAGGGTTGTCACGCAGTGCAGGCATATACGGTAGCCATCGGATAGGAGGGGTTCAGATGAAGGAACTGTTTACCGCACTGGCCCGGGAGCTGGAGGCGGGCCGGGGTGCGGTGCTGTGCAGCATTGTTTCCAGCCATGGCTCCACCCCCCGGGGGGCGGGGGCTAAGCTGCTGGTGTGCGCGGGCGGCAAAACCACCGGCACCATTGGCGGCGGCGGGGTGGAGTACCGGGCCATCCAGCTGGCCGGGGAGCTTCTGGCAGAGGGGCGCTCCCAGTGGGGGCACTACAGCCTGACCGCCGGGGAGCTGGCGGAGGCCGGCATGATCTGCGGCGGGGAGATGCGGGTGTACTTCCAGCACTTCTCCCCATCGGACAGGCCGCCGCTGGACGGTGTCCTGGAGCTGCTGGAGGGTGGGCGCGCCGCCTGGCTGCTCACAGAAATCCAGGATACCGGCTGGCGTATGGGGACCTATGACCAGAAAAACGGCCTGCGGGGCCTGGATATCCCCCCTGCGCGGCTGACCCCCCTGCTGGGCAGCCGCGGGGTACTGGACGAGGGGGCTCCCCTCCTCTATGGGGAGCCCCTGTGCCGGGCCGGGACGGTGTACCTCTTTGGTGCAGGCCATGTAGCCCGGGCCCTGGCCCACATCCTGGCCCTGGCGGGCTTCCGGGTGGTGGTCTGTGACCAGCGGCCCCAGGCGGTATCACAGGCGTGGTTCCCGGAGGCGGCTGGGCTCGTGTGTACCCCCTTCCAGGACGCTCTGGCGCAGCTGCCCCCTGTCACGGCGGAGGATTATGTGGTCATCATGACCCCGGGGCACGAGTGGGACTACGAAATTTTAGCCCAGGCCCTGGGCACCCCGGCAAAATATATCGGCTGCATCGGCAGCCGGAAGAAGGTGGCCGCCACCCGGGACCGCCTGCTGGCCGCAGGCTTCCGGGAGGCGGAGATTGGACGGGTATATGCCCCCATTGGCCTGCCCATCGGCGGGGAATCCCCGGCGGAGATCGCAGTGTCCGTGGCCGCGCAGCTGATCGCCTGCCGGTCCGGGCGGCTGGAGGCGGCCGGGCAGGCAGGCGGCAGGAGCGGGGAAAGGAGCGGCCTATGCTGCAAATAGAAAACATAAAGCTGGATCTGGAGGAAACCCAGGCGGCGCTGGGCCGGAAGGCGGCGGCGGCGCTGCGGGTAAACGCCGGGGACATCCTGGAGGTGCGGATCCTCCGCCGGGCCATCGACGCCCGGGAGGGCATCCGGTTTGTCTACACCCTAGGCGTGTCGGTTAAGGGGGAGGATCGGGTACTCCGGCGGTGCAGGAACCGGCACGTCTCCCGACCGGAGGGGACGCCCTACCAGCTGCCGCCGGCCGTCCCCCAGCCGGCCCTCCCGCCGGTGGTGGTGGGTGCGGGGCCAGCGGGGCTGTTCTGCGCCCTGGCACTGGCCCGCTGCGGCGCACGGCCCATCCTGCTGGAGCGGGGCTGGGATGTGGCGCGCAGGCAGGCGGATGTGGAGCGCTTTTGGGAGACCGGGGTGCTGGATCCCGCGTCCAATGTCCAGTTCGGGGAGGGCGGCGCGGGGGCCTTCTCCGACGGCAAGCTGAACACCGGCACCCGGGATCTGCGCCACCGGTTCACCCTGGAGATCCTCACCGCCCACGGCGCACCGGAGAGCATCCTCTGGGATGCAAAGCCCCATGTGGGCACGGATTACCTCCGGCGTGTCCTGGTGAGCCTCCGGCAGGAGCTGCTGAGGCTGGGATGCGAGATCCGCTTCGGCCACCGCCTGGCGGGGATCCAGCAGGAGGACGGCCAGCTGCGTGCGCTCCAGATTGCAGGGCCGGAGGGGGCCTATTCCCTGCCCACCGGGCAGGCGGTCCTCGCCCTGGGCAACAGCGCCCGGGACACCTTTGCCATGCTCCACGCCGCCGGCGTCCCCATGGAGCCCAAGCCCCTGGCGGTGGGGGTACGCATTGAGCACCGCCAGGCGGACATCGACCTGGCCCAGTACAAGGCCCTGGCGGGGCACCCCCGCCTCCCAGCGGCCAGCTACAAGCTCAGCTGCCATTTGAAGGACGGGCGGGGGGTATTCAGCTTCTGCGTCTGCCCCGGCGGCCAGGTGGTGGCCGCTGCCAGCGAGGCCGGGCGCACCGTCACCAACGGCATGAGCTTCTACGCCCGGGACGGGGTGAACTGTAACGGCGGCCTGCTGGTGGGTGTCACCCCAGCGGACTTCCCGGACAGGGGCCCCCTGGGGGGGATCGCCTTCCAGCGGGAGCTGGAGGAGCGGGCCTTCACCGCCGGGGGCGGCGGCTTTACCGCGCCAGCCCAGCGCCTGGAGGACTTCCTGCTCCGCCGCCCCTCCCAGGGGCCCGGCGCAGTGGCGCCGACCTACCGGCCCGGCGTGCGCTGGTGCGATTTGTGGGAGGTGCTGCCGGGATTCCTGTGCCAGTCCCTGGCGGAGGCCCTGCCCATCCTGGACGGGAAGGTCCGGGGCTACGCCTGCCCGGATGCTGTGCTCACGGCGGTGGAGACCCGCTCCTCCTGCCCCCTGCGCATCCTGCGGGATGAGACGGGGCAGTCCGCAGTGCGGGGGCTGTGGCCCTGCGGCGAGGGCGCGGGCTATGCCGGAGGGATCCTCTCCGCCGCTGCGGACGGCCTGCGGGCCGCCGAGCGGGTGCTGGCCCTCCTCTGACATCCCTGGATTTTTATCGCCGGTATCCCTGTTGCCGCGCCCCATCTGCCGGTTATAGCAGTTTCTTAACGGGTCTGCCTGCAAGGACAGCATAAATCTGGTTGCCAGCAGCGGCAAAGAATGGTATAATGCCACCGGAATTTTTATTGAGAGGAACAAGGTTGTATGAAAAGACGAGGTTTCCCATTGGTGCTGTCCCTACTGGCCCTGCTCTGGACAGCGGGCTGCGGCCAGCAGGAGGAGCCGCCTGCCGCCAGCGTGGAGGAGGACAAAACGGTCGCGCTGACCGTCTGGGGGGCGGAGGAGGACGCCGCGCTCCTTGAGGAGATTTTTGCCTCCTTCCAGTCCCATTACGCCGGCCAGGCCGATTTTCAAATTACCTACCAGCCCCAGAGCGAGTCCAACTGCAAGGACGTTCTGCTGGGGGATCTAGAGGGGGGCGCGGACGTATTCGCCTTTGCCGACGACCAGGTGGCCGCCTTAGCCGCTGCCGGCGGGCTGGACCCTGTGGAGAACGCGGAGTCCATCCGCGCTGCGAACCTCTCCGCCGCAGTAGACGCGGCCAGCGTGGAGGGGACCCTCTATGCCTATCCGCTGACGGCGGACAACGGCTATTTCCTCTATTACAACAAGGCCTATTTCTCCGAGGAGGACATCCAGAGCCTGGAGAGGATGGCAGAGGTGGCGGCCCAGGCTGGACGCCTGGTGGTGATGGACTGGTCATCTGCCTGGTATGTCTACGCCTTTTTTGGCAATACCGGCCTGGAGGTGGGGCTGAATGATGACGGCCTGACCAATTACTGCACCTGGAACAGCACCAGCGGGCCCATCCGCGGCATAGATGTCGCCCAGTCCATGCTGTCCATCGCGGCCAGCCCCGGCTTTGCCAGCCGGACGGATACGGAATTTTTGGCCGGTGTGCAGGACGGGTCTGTCATTGCCGGGGTCAGCGGCGTGTGGAACGCCGTAGCAGTTGCGGATGCCTGGGGGGACAACGCCGGGGCGGCGAAGCTGCCCTCCTACACCTGCGCAGGGCAGCAGGTGCAGATGGCCTCCTTCTCCGGCTGCAAGCTCATCGGCGTCAACGCCTACTCCCAGCATCCGGAGTGGGCGGCGCGGCTGGCAGAGTGGATCACCAGCGAGGAGAACCAGCGCCTGCGCTTCACCATGCGGGGCCAGGGCCCTGCCAACAGCAGCGCAGCCAACTCCCCCCAGGTACAGGGCTCCCCGGCCATTGCGGCGCTGCTGGCCCAGTCGGAGTTCTCCCATCTCCAGCGGGTGGGCGGGAAGTTCTGGGACCCGGTTTCTGAATTTGCCGGGAACCTGGCGGCGGGGAACCCCTCCGGCGCGTCCCTCCAGACCCAGCTGGACCGCCTGGTGGACAGCGTGACCGCGCGGTGAGCGCCAGATAATCGATAGCAGAGGAAAGGGGATTGTATGAGAGGGAAGCTGACACTGCAGCAGCGGTTGATCCTGCCTGTCATTTTACTGGGGCTGGTGGCGCTGCTGTCCAATATCCTGGCTGTTTTCAGCATCAATAATGTCCACGGCAACGCGGGTGTCATTGTGGATGAGTACATGGTCAGTGAGGGAGAGCTGGAGGGGATCCGGCGCTCCCTGACAGATATCCATCTGCTGGCGCTGTCCCATATCGTGGCCGCAGACCACGCCACCATGATCGGGCTCGTCCAGCAGATCAAGGCGGAGGAGGCGGCTCTGGATGAGAAGCTGGCCGCCTACGAGCAATTTGTCCCCGAGGACGGCACAGAGACCTACCGCGCCCTCCTGCGGGACTATGACGCATTCAAGCACGCCCTGGTCTACTTAGTCTGCGCCAGTGCCGACAGCAAGACCCAGGATGCCTACGCCACGGCCAACGGGGACGTGGCCGCCTGCGGCAGCGCCGCGGAGGCCGGGATCGACGCCCTCTACGCAGCCGTCAGCAACCAGGCGGAGGAGGCCAAGCGCCATCTCAGCGTGGTTTACATCACCTCCGTTGTCACCAGCACCGTCACCCTGGTCCTGGGTGTGCTGCTGGTTGCGGCGGCTTTCCGGATTATCCGCAAGTATGTCGTCACCCCTATCCGCAGCGCCATGGGGACGCTCCAGGACAGCTCCGAGCGCATCAGCGGGGTGGTGGGGGAGGTCCGCCGGCGGACCCAGACCTCCAGCGGCAGTGTCCAAAACCTCTCCGGCCTGACAGAACAGCTCTCTGCGGCCCTGGAGGAGATCGCCGGCAGCACCGCCGCCATCCGCGCCAGCGCGGCCGGCACCCAGGGCGATACCAAAGACATGGCGGAGGAGTGCTCCGCCATCACGGCCTACTCCGCGGAGATGCGGGGGCGGGCCGAGGAGATGGAGCGCTCCGCCCAGACGGAGACGGAAACCGTCCGCGCCAAGGCGGCGGAGATCATGTCCATGCTGGACCAGGCCATTGAGAAGAGCCAGAGCGTCAGCCAGATCAGCATCCTGACCAAGGATATCCTCTCCATCTCCGCCTCCACAGACCTCATCGCCATCAACGCCTCCATTGAAGCGACCCGGGCCGGGAAGGCGGGCGAGGGCTTTGCTGTCATCGCCCGGGAGATCCGCAAGCTGGCCGACTCCTGCGCCGAGACCGCCAACCACATCCAGGAGGTCAGCACCGTCGTCACCGGCGCGGTGGACTATCTCTCCGGCAGTGCGCGGGAACTGGCAGACTATCTCGGCCAGGCAATCCTGACCCAGCTGGAGCAGTCCATCCAGGCCGGCCGGCAGTACCGGGAGGATGCGGACTATATCGGGCACTCTATGGATGCCTTCAACGACCGGGCGGGCCGTCTGAAAACTGCTATGGACGAGAATGCCGGTTCGCTCTCCAGCATCTCCGGCGCAATCGACGGCGCAGCCTCCGGCATCACTGGCGCGGCCGGCAGCACCCGCGTCCTGGTGGACGATATGGCCGGGATCACCGCCCGCATGGATACGAACCAGGAGATTGTCGGGGAGCTGCAAAAGCAGATGGGGGTGTTCGCCAACCTGTAAGCCCCGAATAGAAAATTCTATCTTGTCAACTTGGCCGCTGCCGCGTATAATGTATTATGTAATAGGTTCTGGGAAAACTGTTGAGAAAGGGCGGTGTTGTGGACATGTCACTCAAAGACAAGATCAAGTCTTTCCTGTTCGCCTCCATGGCGCGGGAGACGGCAGATACGGAGGCGCATACTGAGGAGGCCTATATACCGGAGGAAGCCCCGGAGGCCCCTGTAACCGGCGTCGTGGATGAGACCGTGCTGGAGCTGCCTTCGGACCATCCCATCCACCGCCTCTACAACCGGCGGCGGCAGGAGCATGACGGGTATCTCCCCGCCCCGCGGCTCTGCCTGGATGAGGACGGGGTCCTCCCCGCAGAGCTGGTGGAAAAGGAAAAGAAGCGTCTGAAAACGGTCCTGACCAGCGTCTGCAAGGCACGGCTGAAGGAAGTCAGCAAGATCAAGCGCAAAAGCGACGGGAAAGCCGCCGGCGATGGATCGGACAGCAAACAGCTGGAGGAGGATCTGCCGTCCCTGGATGCCCTCCCCTACTTCTTCCTCTCCGCCGATAAGCTCTACGCCTGGCTGATCGTGTTCCCGCCGGTTGGCCCGGGGGAGGAGCTGTCCCGCGAAATGCTGTACATGGCCATGATCGACAAGGAGATTTCCTACGGCGTGGATAAGCAGATGGTGGACGGGGTGAACCGGAACGAGGGGCGGTATTTCAACCTGTTTCTGATTGCCCGGGGGAAGCCCGCCTTTGACGGAAAAAACGGCAATATTGTGGACAATTTCCCGCGGGTGATCGAGCGTGTGCTGGAGGTGGACGAATTTGGGCAGGTGGACTACACCGCTTTAAATCTGATCCGCAACGTCAAGCAGGGGCAGGAGATCTGCCATCTGATCCGGCCCACCGAGGGGGAGCCGGGCCGGACTGTGCTGGACCAGGAGATCCCAGCCAAGAGCGGCAAGTCCGTGCCGCTGCCGGCGGGACGGAATACAGAGGTCAGCGAGGACGGCAATTCGCTGCTGGCCTCCATTTCTGGCCATGTGGAGTACAGCGGCCGCAGCTTCCATGTCAAGCCGGTGATGGATATCCCGGGGAATGTGGACTTCTCCACCGGGAACGTCAACTTTTTTGGGGATGTCAACGTCCACGGCGATGTACTCAGCGGCTTTACCCTCCAGGCAATGGGGAATATCCATGTAGACGGCGTGGTGGAGGCCGGCAGCACGGTGGAATCCGGCGGAGACCTGGTCGTGGTCAAGGGGATCCTGGGCGACGGCACCACGGTTGTCCGGTCGCACCGGTGTATTTTTTCCAAGTATATTGAGAATTCTACGATTTGTGTCCGGGAGAACCTGCAAACCGACTGCATCATGAACAGCCGGGTATATTGTGACGGGGAGATCCAGGTGCGCTCAGGCCGGGGCTGCATCATGGGCGGGCGGATCTGGGCTGCCAAGAAGATCACCGCAACTGCCGTGGGCTCCGCAGCGGAGCGCAAGACGGTTGTCGTCATGGGCGGGCTGCCCTGTACGAGCTTTGAGCGGGAGAGCGCGCACAATGAGCTGAAGGAGCTGGAGCTGGAGCTGGAAAAGCTGGAGAGCCAGCTGGACAGCCCTGTCAAATCCAGCCTCCTGGGCAAGCTCCGGATCAAGATGTCCGGGACGGAAATGCGGATGCGGCAGCTGGAGGACGACCTGATCGATATCAAGCGGGAGCTGGAGGAGCAGGGCGGCGGGCGGCTGGAGTATGGCATTGCCTACCCGGGCACGGAGATCTGCTTCGGTGAGGAATCCCTCCGCCTGCGGCAGATCTCCCGGCAGTGCGTGGCAAAGATGGTGTGCGGGGAAATCCTTTTGATGTAGGTGTATCGTACGAAAATCCATCTCTGCTATGCAGGAGGCGCGGGCCCTGATGGGCCCGCGCCTCCTGCATTTGATTTGAAAATTGCCTGCGTATCCCAGGGATACGCGGCCCCCTGCCATGAGGAGCAGGGCGTCACTCCGCGTTCCCTACTTCGTTGAATTCCAGGGAGGTCAGTTCATCACCTGTAAACTGCGCCCGGAAAGCCTGGGTGGTCTCCTTGCCGGTCCCATCCTTGGCGGTTACGGTGGATTGGACCGTCACCGTCTCCTCCTCCAACGTATAGCTCCAGTTGCTCTTGGAGGGGAACACAGCAGTCTCCGGGAAGGTCAGGCGCCCCCTGACTGCGGACAGGGTTGCACTCAGGTACTCGTCCCTCTGCTCCGGGCCCAAATAGTAGTCCGTAACCTTAGAGACGACCCGCCCGTTGGTATAGATGTCGTGCTCCAGGAAGGTAATCGACTCCACTGTCTTTGTCTCATTGAGCATCTGTACGACAATCGCGTCCTCCACATCCATAAAGCGCTCAGTGGCCTCGTCGCTGACAGCGTAGCTGGTGCGCTTGGACCCGGCCTTGACCGTCCGGATCTCACTGACCTCCTGGAAACCGCACTCCGAGAGGACAGCCAGGACGGCCTCCTCCTGCTTTGCCGACAGCCCCATGGCCTGGCCCAGCATCGTGTCCGACACGGAGGAGAGGAACGGCAGGGCAACCGGGAAGCTGAACACCGCAATCGAGACCGAGGTGGCGGCGAGCAGCACTATGATAGGCACAAGGATCAGGAGCAGCTTGTTGCCGCCCTTCTGCTTCGCTTCACAGTTGGGGCAGACCTTGGCCTTCTTGGGGATCTCCGCCTCACAATTGGGGCAGATTTTGACCTGTGGCGCCTTCTCCTTCTTTTCCTTCTTCTCTTTTTTCCCTTTTTTCTCTTTCTTTCCCTTCTTGGGCTTTTCCTCTGTTGTCTGGTTCGTTTCTTTCTCGCTCATTCCTTCTTCACTCCTCTTTTCTCTCCTGCCCCGCCAGGGCAGGCGGGGGTAATGTCCAGCTTATTATACCAGTTCTTACGGGTCCGCGCAAGACTGGAAGGCACAGCTGCATTGAAAATTTCCTCTTGACAAACGGCGGGATATCGTGTAAACTTCCCAACAAGTAAATCAGTCAATGGAAAAGCAATGACGAAGACGGACGGAGCGGTCCGCTTGCAGAGAGCCGGGGATTGGTGGGAGCCCGGCAGTGAGACGCTTCAGAGTCCCATCCCTTCTGAGCTGGAGGCCCGAACGCCCATGGCAAGTAGATGTCTCCCGTGATTGCCGCGTTAGTGCATAGGGCTTGTTGGAGCCCGATAAGCGGCGCCGTTTTGGGCGCAATTTGAGTGGTACCGCGGGTGCATAATCAGTTTATGAACTCGTCTCAAAGGATTCCTTTGAGACGGGTTTTTCTTTTTCACAAAACCAATGATGCGATCATGGAGGAACGACCTATGGACACAACCCACGTTTCAAGCCAGCTGCTGGAAATGGCCTTCCGTATCCGGGAGATGCGGGGGATCTGCGGCTTCTCCGAGGAGGAGATGGCCCAGAAGACGGACACCACCCTGGCGGAGTACCGCACCTATGAGGCGGGGCGGGCGGATTTGCCCTTCACCTTCATCCACAAGTGCTCCCTGGCCTTCGGCATCGGCATCACCGACCTGCTGGAGGGCCGCAGCGCCAACCTCTCCAGCTACACCATCACCCGGCGGGGCCAGGGCCAGCAGACCGCCAAGGAGCCGGGCATTGAGATCAGCAACCTGGCCCCCCTTTTCCGCAACAAGCTGGCGGAGCCCTACTACTGCACCTATGACTACGACGAATCCCAGCAGCGGATGCCCATCCACCTGACCACCCACGCGGGCCAGGAGTTTGACATTGTCCTCTCCGGCCAGCTGAAGATCCAGGTGGGCGAACATACAGAGGTACTGGGCGAGGGCGACAGCATCCTGTACAACTCCTCCACGCCCCACGGCATGATCGCCGTAGGGGGGAGCAAGTGCGTATTCTGCGCAGTGGTGATCTCCGGGGAAAAGGCGGATGAGCGGTCTGTGCGCCGCTCCATTGTCGAGGCCCGCTCCAGCGAGGACTATGTCTGCAAGCCCTTTATCCACGCCGTGGAGGACGAGCGTGGGGTGCTCCAGTCCCTCACCTTCCCCAACGCGGACAAATTCAACTTTGCCTTTGACTGTGTGGACGCCATCGCTGCCAAGTACCCGGCCAAGCTGGCCATGCTGCATCTGGATAAGCACAAGCAGGAGCGCCGGTTCACCTTTGAGGACATGAGCCGGGCCTCCGGCCGGGCGGCCAACTACTTCAAGGCCCTGGGCATCAAGCGGGGCGACCGGGTGATGCTGGTGCTCAAGCGGCACTACCAGTTCTGGTTTGCCATCCTGGGCCTGCACAAGCTGGGGGCGGTGGCGGTCCCGGCCACAAACCTGCTCCAGGAGCACGACTTCTCCTACCGCTTCAACGCCGCAGGCATCAGCGCCATCCTCTGCACCGCCGACGGCGACGCGGCCCACCAGGTGGATCTGGCGGAGAAGGACAGCCCCACCCTAAAGCTGAAGATTATGGTTGGCGGGGAGCGTCCGGGCTGGCACAGCTTCGACGAGGAGTACACCATGTACCGCAGCAAGTACGAGCGCACGGAGGACGCGCCCTGCGGCGAGGATATGATGCTCATGTTCTTCACCAGCGGCACCACCGGCTATCCCAAGATTGCCGCCCACAGCTACCAGTACGCCCTGGGCCACTACATCACCGCCAAATATTGGCACTGCGTCCACGCCGACGGCCTGCACTTCACCATCAGTGAAACCGGCTGGGGCAAGGCTCTGTGGGGCAAGCTCTATGGGCAATGGCTGTGCGAGGGGGCGGTGTTCACCTACGACTTTGACAAGTTTGAGGCGTCGGATATCCTGCCCCTGTTTGCCAAATATCACATCACCACCTTCTGCGCGCCGCCAACCATGTACCGCATGTTTATCAAGGATGACCTGAGCAAGTACGACCTGAGCAGCATCAAGCACGCCACCACCGCCGGCGAGGCCCTCAACCCGGAGGTATTCCGCCAGTTTGAGGCACAGACCGGTCTGCAAATCTACGAGGGCTTCGGCCAGACGGAGACCACCCTGACCATCGGCAATCTGATTGGCAACAAGCAGAAGATTGGCTCCATGGGCAAACCCATCCCCACTTACGACCTGGTCCTGGTGGACAGCGACGGCAACGAGGTGGCCCGGGGGGAGAACGGCGAGATCTGCATCCGTGCCAGCAAGGAGACCGGTGTCCCCTGCGGCCTGTTCAGCGGCTACTACCGGGATGGGGCGCAGACGGAGGAGGTCTGGCACGACGGGCTCTACCACACCCGGGACGTGGCGTGGCAGGATGAGGACGGCTACCTGTGGTACGTGGGCCGGGCGGACGATGTGATCAAATCCTCCGGCTACCGGATCGGGCCCTTTGAGATTGAGAGCGTTATCATGGAGCTGCCCTATGTGCTGGAGTGCGGCGTGTCCGCCGCGCCGGACGAGATCCGTGGCCAGGTGGTCAAGGCAAGCATTGTCCTTGTCCCCGGCACCGAGGGGACCGAGGAGCTGAAAAAAGAAATCCAGGCTTATGTCAAGAAGCACACTGCGCCCTATAAATACCCCCGCATTGTCGTCTTTCAGGATGAGCTCCCCAAGACCATCAGCGGGAAGATCATGCGCAACAAGCTCTGATCTTTTTACCCCTGCCGGGGCGGGCCTGTTTTTTCCCCAGGGCAACAGCATTTGAAATTCTGAGAAAATGTGATAAACTGGGAAATATGGA
>CAJUAC010000029.1 GCA_910583885.1 uncultured Oscillospiraceae bacterium
TACAGCCCGCCAGTCTGTAGGCTTCCGCCGCGCTGTTCAGCTTCACAGTTTCGCCACCCGGCATGGCGATCGCCAGCGCCCGCGCTGCGGCTTCCGGTTCCTCCCGTCTTCTGATTGCCTGCGGGTTCCCGGTCAGGTCAATGACCACATCAAACACGGTTCCTTCCGGCGCTGGCCGTTTGCCCGTCAGAATATCCCGCATAAGTTCCCACGCGCCCGGCGTGTTTGGTTCTGCTGGTATGCGTACCTCTTTGATCTCCCGCAGTTCGGAAAGAACGGAAATGGCAAATTCCAGCATTACCACATCAATTCCCCAGGCACGGCCCTTTATAAGCCCGTACTGCCGCCCCGCGTCCATGGAATCCCCGCTCCTGTAACACTCCATTTCTTTACAGAAACTGCACAGATTTTGTAACCGCTCCACAGCATCCACCTTCACGCCGTCCGGCGCTGGATACTGCCCGTGAATGGGTGTATTTTCCAGCCGGAAGGACGCGCCCGGCCCCAGTTTCACCACGGGTTCCGGCCTTTCCGGCGGTTCCGGCTCCCCGTCTGCTTCCGGCTTCAACTGCACCGCCGCGCCGTCCCCGGTTGAAGTGTTCACGTTGAACACTGTCCCTTCTGGGAAGTTCCAGCGCGTTTTCCCTTCCAGGAAGTCACGCAGAAATTCCATGTTGCCTGCCGCCGTGTGCGGTTTTCCGTCTTCCTGTTCGTCCTGCGGAAACTCCCCGCCGCTGGCCGCCTGCATTTTGCCGATCGTTGCGGCCAGCAGGTTTGCCAGTTGAATTTCATTTGCCAGTTCATGGCGGAACTGTTGGGCGGCTCCCTTTGGTTCCGGCTCCTTCTGTGCCGCCCGTATTGCTACACGGTTCACATAGCCCGCCGCCAGATCGACAAACGCGGCGTTGAAACTGTTGATCTTTTCCTGCATCGTGTTTCATCCTTCCTTTTCCGTTCCCCGTCTGGTATACTATTTTCTGGCGGTGTTCCAGCACCGCCGGAATACAGCGTGAAGGGTGGTTAAAATATGGGAGATTACCCCAATCCCAATGTTGTTACTGTTGTTAAAATTGGCGGCTTTACGCTCTATTGCAAGGCTTTTCGCCACCTCACAAAAGAAGAAATGAAACAGGCCGCCGCACTTTGGCTACGCCAGTCCCGGCGCAAGAGTTTCCCCAAAACCGGAAGCGGTGAAGTTATTTCGCTTCACGGGTTTGATCAAGAATGATCTGTGCCAGCACAACAGCTTCCACGCCACCCAGCCCCAGCGTTACACCGTCTTTCGTGATCGTCAACGTCCCCTTTTTTTCATCCGGTATTACCGTCAGTGGGAAGCCGTGCGCTGGCTCCATCTGCGCCACCCTTTCAATGTCTGCCACATCTTCCGGCGCAAAGTTCACGATCATTCCCGGCCCAGCTTCCGTTATGGCCTGGAACAGTTCCGTTTTGTGCTTCTGTTCCGTGTCCTGCATCAGCCACCACAGAGGGTTATTCCGTTCCGCGCTGTGTGGGCAGTTGCCCCCGTCACAGTTTTCCGCCGAACAGGCGGCACAGAAAACCCGGCGAAATTCCGTATCCCACGGCCCATCCGCAACGGGCAGGGCGGCCAGAAACGCCCCCAGGGCTTCCGGCGTTGCCGTGATCTGTTCAAAGTTCTTCATGCTCTTTCCGCTCCTTCCCGCTTCCCGGCCCTGCGTCCGCGCCGCTCAAAAGACTGCTGAACGCGCAACTGGGCAAGATCCGCGCTGTAGCGCAACCGCTGGTTTTGCAGGCGGCTTCCGTCCTGCCCCCGCCGCAATTCAGAATAAATGGTGGACAGCGGGGCTTCCAGCTTGTCCGCGATCTCTTTTGCCTGTGCGCCATCGTTCCACATCTTTTGAATGACCGTTCTTTCCTCATACGTGCGCATAGTGTAGCAAGCCATACCCTTTTCACCTTCTTTCTTCTGGCCGGGCGCGGCGCTTACGGCCCGCCCGGCTGTTTCCCTTCGTCCTGTTCCGTGGCTTCCAGTCTGGTTCCCGCGTACAGCTTCCCCAGGTTGATTTCCCCGGCCTGCGGCGGGGGCTGCTGGCCCCCTGCCGCTTCCGTGGCATCCGTGCCCGCCATTGTTTCCGGCGTGCCCAGGGCCGCTTCCCGGCCCTCGCTGGCGGCTTCCGCCGCCGTCCCTGCTTCCTGCTGGTTGTCTGCCCTTGTGCGGTATCTGTCCACGTCCGGCCCGTCTGGCTCTATGAAGCTGTCGTATTCCAGCCGCCGCCCGCACTCTGGGCACATGTCCGGCATATCCCCGGTTTCGTTGCACAGCAGTTCCGTTCCGCACTTCCCGCACCGTGCAACGCCCAGATCGTCCGTGTAGGCCAGCGCCGGGGTTGCGTCCGCCGCCGTGTCCCGCTCTATCATGCCCGCCGCCACGGCCACCAGCGTTCCCGCGCTGGGCACTTCGTCCATTTCCGTTACATCACCGTATTTCCTGTAAAATTCCCGCAGTTCTTCCATGTGCCCCGCTTCTTCCGGTTGTTCATACTGGGCGGAATTGAAGCACTTTTTATACTCCCGCGCCGCGTTGATCACGTCCAGTTCATAGTTGTTGTTGATCTTGTTTATAATGTGGTAGAAGTCCCGCCCGCTTTTGATCTTGTCGATCAGATTGCAGATGCGCCGGAACTGTTCCTGCTGATCTGCGTCCATCCAGGTTGCCCCGGCGGTTTCCGCTATCCGGGCCGCTTCCTGCTTGTGCTGGTATTCCACCGTGCCGGGGATTTCCGCCCTATAGGTTTCTTTCCAGTCCCCTTCCGGTTGCTGGTACAGGTCTTCAAAGCGGATTTCCGTTTCCCCGTCACAGGGTTGCGCGTCCTCTCCGTATTCCACGCGGTAGCTGTCAATCAGGCCGTTTACATCGTAGGTAACAAAAATGTGAATCTGGTTGAAGTCTTCAGCCCAGATGCTATACCCGCAAGAATCGCTGTAAATGATCGCCGCGCACGCCGCCTGTTTTGGCATTTCCTTCACGTTGATTTCCTCATAGGGGAAGATCCCGAAATAGCCGCCGTTCTTCGTGTACAGGCTGGCGCTGGTGTCTTCGTCACAGCACAGTTGCTGGGTCTTGTCGCTGCGGTCACGGGCTACGGGGTTCTTGTAGTCGTCCGCCGCGCTGTACCACTCCACCGCGCCCCAGCCGGGCTTCGTAGCCATACGGTACATTTCCGTTTTGCTGGCAGACTTATAAACCGGGACACTGGCAACCGCCGTTACGAAATACCGGGTTTCATCCTTCTTTTTCATGGTGGAATCCTCCTTTAAGGTATAAAAAAATTAGCTTGCTGGTAGCAAGCTAACTGGTGCTTGTTCCCTGCAAACTAATAGTAACGGCTGCCTAAAAGGGACATTACCAATTTTTCCTTGACAAATCCCATCCTGTCAGATATACTGATTTTTGTTAAAAAAGCCGTGAAGGGGAGTAGTACGCAGCCCGCAGATGCGCAGAGAGAGGCCGGATGGTGTAAGGCCTTGTGATGCGGGCGCTGAAGTCGCCCCCGAGCTCCGCTCCCGAATTTGGCCAGTAGGGGGCGGCGGATGCCCCCGTTACAGAGGCTGTGAGTGTCCCCCGTGAACGGGGGGAATTCAGGTGGTACCGCGGATTGCTATTCGCCCTGAGCAGATACTGCTCAGGGCGTTTTTTTGAGGAGGCTGGACCCTATGTTTGAAGTAACCACCGACTATGACAAACAAGCACTGCTGGCTATGAACAAGGTTGCAAACCGCACCTTCCGCAGGCGGCGTTATCTGATCCGGCGGGCTTTCCTGCTCATTGTGGGGCTGGGCTCCCTGGTCTCTGGTACCTTGCTTCTGATGATCTTTGAGAAGCTGGATGCAGGGGAAAAAGTTCTTGCGGCAGCTGCCCTGGTGACTGGCTGCCTCGCCATCGCGGAAGGCCTCTTCCTCGACCGCCTAGGTGCGCGGGCCTCCCGGAAACAGATGCTCGCAGGCAGCAGCCGGTGGACACTGCGGTTTACAGAGGAGGCGTTCACGGGGGAAAATGCGGAGGGCGTCCGCAGTACCTACCCCTATTCCAAAATCCAGGCAGCCTATGAAACCTCGGCCTATTTCCTGCTGCAAATCGACCTGCATCACTGCGTTATCCTGGACAAATCCGGCTTTACCCAGGGCGTACCGGCGGCGTTCCGGATGTTTATTGGCAACAAAACCGGGAAATTGGTACAAAATATCCCTTAAGCATCGCCTTGTGCAACCGTTTTCTTTTGATTCTTTTCTTGTCCGCAAGAAAAGAATGTCAGCAAAAAAAGGAGAGTATCATGAGAAAAGAACTGCCAAAAACCTATGAGCCCCAGGAGGTGGAGGGGAAAATCTACCAGGCGTGGATGGACGCAGACTGCTTCCACGCCGCACCCAACCCGGACAAGAAACCCTTCTCGATTGTCATGCCGCCCCCCAACGTCACCGGCCAGCTCCATATGGGCCACGCCATGGACTGCACCCTCCAGGATATCCTGGTCCGCTACAAGCGGATGCAGGGGTACGAGGCGCTGTGGATGCCGGGCACAGACCACGCAGGCATTGCCACCCAGATCAAGGTGGAGGAGGAGCTGCGCAAAAACGAGGGCCTGACCCGCTATGACCTGGGCAGGGAGAAATTCCTGGAGCGGGTGTGGGACTGGAAGAACAAGTACGGGGACCGGATTGTCCATCAGCAGCGGAAGCTGGGATCCTCCTGTGACTGGGAGCGCGCCCGCTTCACCATGGACGAGGGCTGCTCCAGCGCGGTCCGTGAGACCTTCTGTGAGCTCTACGACAAGGGCCTCATCTACAAGGGCAGCCGGATCATCAACTGGTGCCCCCACTGCACCACCGCCCTCTCCGACGCAGAGGTGGAGTATGTAGATAAGCCCGGCCATCTCTGGTATATCCGCTATCCCCTTTCCGACGGCAGCGGCGATCTGGTGGTGGCCACCACCCGCCCGGAGACCATGATGGGCGACACCGGCGTGGCGGTGAACCCGGCGGATGAGCGGTTCCAGCACCTGGTTGGGAAAACCTGTATCCTTCCCATCATGAACCGGGAGCTGCCCATTGTAGCGGACGAGTATGTGGAGCTTGGCTTCGGCACCGGCGCGGTGAAGATGACCCCCGCCCACGACCCCAACGACTTCGAGGTGGGCCTGCGCCACAGCCTGGAGACCATCCGGGTCATCAGCGATGACGGCACGATCAACGAAAACGGCGGTCCCTACAACGGCATGGACCGCTACGAGTGCCGCAAGGCCCTGCTGAAGGACCTGGAGGAACAGGGCTATCTGGTGAAAACCGAGGACTACAGCCACAATGTGGGTACCTGCTACCGCTGCGGCAGCGATGTGGAGCCCCTGATCTCCGCCCAGTGGTTTGTGAAGATGGAGCCCCTGGCCAAGGAGGCCCTGCGGGTGGTGAACGAGGGGGAGGTCCAGTTTATCCCTGAGCGGTTCTCCAAGACCTACACCAACTGGATGGAGAATGTCCATGACTGGTGCATCTCCCGCCAGCTCTGGTGGGGCCACCAGATCCCCGCCTGGACGTGCGCTGACTGCGGCCATATCACCGTGGACCGTGCCGACCCCACCCGGTGCGCCAAGTGCGGCAGCGGGAACATTGAGCGGGACCCCGACGTGCTGGACACCTGGTTCAGCTCCGCCTTGTGGCCCTTCTCCACCCTGGGCTGGCCGGGTAAGACCCCGGAGCTGGACTACTTCTACCCCACCAGCGTGCTTGTTACCGGCTATGACATCATCTTCTTCTGGGTGGCCCGGATGATCTTCTCCGGCTGTGAGCAGATGAAGAAGTTCCCATTTGAAAAGGTGCTCATCCACGGACTGGTCCGGGACGACAAGGGCCGGAAGATGTCCAAGAGCCTGGGCAACGGGATCGATCCCCTGGAAATTGCGGACAAGTACGGCGCAGATGCCCTGCGCTTCAACCTCATCACCGGCAACAGCCCTGGCAACGACATGCGTTTCTATGTGGAGAAGTGCGAGGCCATGCGCAACTTTGCCAATAAGATCTGGAACGCCAGCCGCTATGTGATGATGAACCTGACCATCGAGTCGGTGAAGCTCCCGGAGAAGCTGGAACTGGAGGACAAGTGGGTCCTCTCCAAGCTTAACACCCTCGTCAAAGAGGTGACGGAAAACATGGACGCCTATGAACTGGGCGTGGCCTCCGCCAAGGTCTATGACTTCATCTGGGACACCTACTGTGACTGGTATATTGAGCTGACCAAGAGCCGGATGCAGGGCGGGGATGCGGAGAACGCACAGAATGTGCTGTGCTATGTCCTTATCCAGCTGCTGAAGCTGCTGCACCCCTTCATGCCCTTTATTACCGAGGAAATCTACCAGGCGCTTCCCCACACGGAAGAGGAGACGGGCGGGTTCCTCATGCGCTCCGGCTGGCCGGTGTACAGCCAGGCGCTGGCATTCCCGGAGGAGGAGGCCGCCATGGAGGACGTGATGGACGCCATCCGCGCCATCCGCGCCCGGCGGGCGGAGATGAACGTCCCCCCCAGCCGCAAGGTACAGCTGACCATCGCCGCGGCGCGGCAGGAGACCTTTGCCGCTGGCGCACCCTTCTTCCAGCGTCTGGCCTCTGCCAGCGAGGTCCATGTCACCGGTGTGTCCGGGGCGGGCTCCAGCGCAGAGATGCGGGAGCAGGGGATGGTAGAGGTCATCACCCATGCGGCCCGGGTGTTTATGCCCCTGGCAGAGCTGGTGGATATCCAGCAGGAGCTGGAGCGGATTGCCAAGGAAAAAGCCAAGGCGGAGGGGCATTTGAAGGGGATCGAGGCAAAGCTGAATAACGAGGCGTTCACCTCCAAGGCCCCCGCCCACATTGTCCAGAACCAGCGCGACCAGGCGGAAAAGCTGCGCTCCCTGATCGCCCAGCTGGAGCAGTCGGCCGCCGCACTCGGGAAATAAGCACTGCTGGGCCCCTGTTTACAGAGCAGCCGCACTCCCCCTGTACAGATGCAGGAAGCAGCTGTATTTTTAAGGTGACTGTAAGGAAACAACACGAGGAGAACTCAGTTCTCGGTATCTACCAGCTTTCTATCTGGACTATGTGGGGATATGCATCCCCTTCCCCGCGTAACCCAGGTGCCGGCTGTTGAAAAGGAGTACGATTATGTCAAAACGCTGTCCTGAATGCCTTCAAACAAACGAGGATTCCCGCATCTTTTGCAGTTATTGCGGCGCAGCACTGGACGCTGATATCCGGCTGATCCAGGATATCGAAAAATTGAAGGCGCAGCCCGCCAAGGCACAGCCCGCCCCCCGCAAAGTGGATGACGACGATATTGATGACATCCCCCGCCGCACTGAACCCAAGAAGGATTTCCGCCTAATCCTGTGGATCACCCTGGGCCTGCTGGCCGTTGCGGCCGTTGCAGCAGCTGCGTGGTTTTTCCTGAAGAATTCATAGCAGAATCGCCCGATTTTCCCCATTGACAAAATACAAATTAGCGGCTATACTACCTGTTATCCGCCTTATTGCCGGGCGGGTGGCTATGTCCTTTCTTTTAACAAAAGGATCGCAGACAACGCGATGACGGGAAGAAGTAACGGCGTCTAACCCTGCCAAGAGAACCCCTGGCTGGTGGAAAGGGGTGAGGGCGGCGCTGTGAATACCTCCCCGAGCAGCGGACCGAACCGCGCCAGCCAGGCGCACAGTAGGCTCCGCCGGGCGGCGCCCGATACAGCGCAGAGATCCCCACAGGGATCTTTTGAGGCCGTACCCCGCGAGGGGGCGGTGAACCAGAGGTGGTACCGCGATGATTCGCCCTCTGTCCATGAATTTCCTTTACGGAAACCGGACAGGGGGTGTTTTTTTACAGAGGCAGGGCGTTCTATCGGATAACAGGCAGTTTGCCTGTGGAATGGATACCATGATATAATTTACAGGAATAAAAGGAGATGCAGCTAATGCAGCTTTATGAAGAACTGGTGGCCCGGGGGCTGATTGCCCAGGTCACAAACGAGGAAGAAATCCGAGAGATGATAAATGCCGGTAAGGCTACTTTCTATATTGGCTTTGACTGCACGGCGGACAGCCTGACAGCCGGCCACTTTATGGCGCTGACGCTGATGAAGCGTTTGCAGATGGCAGGCAACCGGCCCATTGCCCTCATCGGCGGCGGCACCACCATGATCGGCGACCCCAGTGGCCGCACCGACATGCGCAAGATGCTGACCAAGGAGGACATCGACCACAATGCAGCCTGCTTCAAGCGCCAGATGGAGCGGTTCATTGAATTCGGCGAGGGCAAGGCGCAGATGGTAAACAACGCCGACTGGCTGCTGGGGCTGAACTATGTGGAGCTCCTGCGGGAGGTGGGCGCCTGCTTCTCTGTCAACAATATGCTGCGGGCTGAGTGCTACAAGCAGCGGATGGAGAAGGGGCTCAGCTTCCTGGAGTTCAACTATATGATTATGCAGTCCTATGATTTCTACTACCTCTACCAGCACTACAACTGCAACATGCAGTTCGGCGGCAACGACCAGTGGAGCAATATGCTGGGCGGTACAGAGCTCATCCGGCGCAAGCTGGGCGAGGATGCCCACGCCATGACCATTACCCTGCTCACCGACTCCCAGGGCAACAAGATGGGCAAAACTGCCGGGAACGCTGTGTGGCTGGATCCCAACAAGACCAGCCCCTACGACTTCTACCAGTACTGGCGGAATCTGGAGGATGCGGATGTAATGAAGTGTGTCCGGATGCTGACATTCCTGCCTCTGGAGCAGATCAACGAAATGGACAGCTGGACAGGCAGCCAGCTCAACCAGGCAAAGGAGATCCTGGCCTGGGAGCTGACCAATATGGTCCACGGCCAGGAGGAGGCCGACAAGGCCCAACAGGCAGCAAAGGCCCTCTTTGGCGGCGGCGGCGACAAGGCAAACATGCCCACCTCAACACTGTCCAACGACCAGTTTGGCGACGGACAGATCGGTATCCTGAACCTGCTGGTGGCCTGCGGCCTGGCCCCCTCCAAAGGGGAGGCACGCCGCCTGGTCCAGCAGGGCGGCATATCCGTCAACGACCAGAAGGTGACGGATATTGACCAGAAGTTCGGCTGTGAGCTGTTTATGGGGGACGGCCTCCTCATCAAGAAGGGGAAAAAGGTGTTCCACCGCGCAGTAATGGACTGAAGCCATGCTCTCGCTGATAAAAAACCACGTTGGTGAAGCCGCCGCCCCCTTTATTTTCTTGGTCCTGTTTTTGGTGATCGTCGGCGGGGCCCTGTGGCTGACGCCCCGGATTGCCAAGTGGCTGGATGAGCGGGATGCCGCCAACAAAGGATATTTTGACGGGATGCTGGAGGAGGACCCCAGCAAAAAAGAGGAGGATTCCCAGGGAAAAGCTGGCTGATCTTCCCCATATCGGCCCTCCATTGGCCCAGCTACCCGGAGAGGGCCGGTATGAGGGCCGCCGGAGGCGTTTGGAAGGGCGTGGGGAAAAGCGCCCTCTCCCCTGCCCGCAAGGTGGAAGTGCGGGCGTGATCCCGCCCTTTTGCCCCCTTTCCCCGGGAAAACAATCTTATCCAACAGACAGAGGAGGAGGCCGCTATGTTCAAGGTCATCAAACAGGAGGAGCGGGCACGGCGCGGTGTGTTCTCCTGCGCACACGGCGGGACTGTCCAGACCCCCGTCTTTATGAATGTGGGTACCCAAGGCGCTATCAAAGGCGCCGTCAGCGCTCTTGACTTGAAGGAGCTCAAGTGCCAGATCGAGCTAAGCAATACCTACCATCTCCACCTCCGGCCGGGGGACGAGACGGTCAGGGCGCTGGGAGGGCTCCACAGGATGATGGGCTGGGACGGCCCGATCCTCACCGACTCCGGCGGGTTCCAGGTATTCTCCCTGGCTAAGCTGCGCAAGATCACCGAGGAGGGCGTAACCTTTGCCTCCCACATCGACGGCCGCCGCGTATTCATGGGCCCCGAGGAATCCATGCGCATCCAATCCAACCTTGGCAGCGACATCGCCATGGCCTTTGACGAGTGCGTGGAGAACCCCGCGCCCTATGACTACGTAAAAAAATCCTGCGAGCGCACCCTGCGCTGGCTGGAGCGCTGCAAGGCCGAGCACAGCCGCCTCAACGCCGCCCCCGGCTGCCTGAACCCTGGCCAGCTGCTCTTTGGCATCAACCAGGGGGGCACCTACGAAGATTTGCGGGTCTGGAGTATGAAGGAGAGCGCCAAGCTGGACTGCGACGGCTACGGGATCGGCGGCCTGGCTGTCGGGGAAGAAACCGCCGTCATGTACCGTATCCTGGATGTGGTGCTGCCCCATGCCCCCTGGGATAAGCCCCGCTACCTCATGGGTGTGGGGACACCGTCCAATATTATCGAGAGCGTATGGCGGGGTGTGGACTTCTTTGACTGCGTGATGCCCGCCCGCAATGCCCGCCATGGTAAGCTCTTTACCTGGCAAGGGACGATGAATATAAAAAACGAGCGCTACAAGCTGGATGACTCCCCGATTGACCCCAGCTGCGGCTGCCCTGTTTGCCGCAGCTTCTCACGGGCCTACCTCCGGCACCTCTTTAAGGCAGAGGAGATGCTGGCCATGCGTCTGGCTGTGATGCACAACCTATGGTTTTACAATACCCTTATGGAGCGCATCCGCGATGCCCTGGACCATGGCGAGTACGGGGCTTTCCGGACAGAGTACAGCCAAAAGCTGGGAGAAGCGTTCAAAGGATAACCGGAACAACCCCCAGGCCAACAAGGGATGGCCTGGGGGCTTCTCTATCCGCGGGGAATCCGAAGCAGGCCCCTTAGTATCTGTCAAAGCAGGCAAAGATCTCCTGTAGCCGGGGCCGCGTCAGCCCTGCCGGGACAATACCGCTGCCGCAGACAGCCCCCAGCCCCTTCTCCTCCACAACCTTCATCAGTGCTGCCACCACCTCTTCTACCCGCCTGCCTGCCAGGTTCTCCCGGGCGTAGCGCACCATATAAGCCAGGCACTGGGTTTGCCCGGCATCTGCCAGCTGCTCCACATAGCGCAGATCCAGCTCCCGGTCGCCTACGGAGAAGGCCGTCTTCCCAAACCGCTTGACCTTCAGCCGCTCCTGACGGTATCCGTCGCCCCGATAGTTCTTCCTGGCCTGGCTGGAACCAGACAGGTCAATCACCCGCCCTCCGGCAGGCAGGTGGAACCCGGGCGCGGACAGCACGGGGGCAGGACGGCCCTCCAGCGCCGTCTTGGCCTGTGTGGTGATATCCTTGGCATGGTAGGCGTCCATTTGGAGTACCCGCCCGGCAATATGGAAGTAGGCTCCGCAGCTGCCTACCACCAGGATCAGGGATATCCCCGCCTTCTGCCACAGATCCAGGGCCCGCTCCAGGAAGGGGGTGATGGGCTCCTGCTCCCGGGCGATTACCGCCTGCATCAGTTCGTCCCGCACCATAAAGTTGGTGGCAGAGGTGTCCTCGTCCATCAGCAGCAGCTGGCTCCCCGCCTCCAATGCCTCAGCAATGTTGGCCGCCTGGGAGGTGCTGCCGCTGGCATCCAGGGTGGAAAACCTGGTGGTATCCCGGCTGCTGGGCAGGTGGTTGATAAAAAGGGAGATATCCGTACCTGTTACCTTGCGGCCGTCCTCCGCCCGGATTTTGACCGCGGTACTGTCGGTGATCACATACTCCCGGCCATCCCCGGCAATATGGTTATAGACGCCCCGCTCCAGTGCCTTTAACAGGGTGGATTTCCCGTGATAGCCTCCACCGGCAATCAGGGTAATCCCTCGGCGGATGCCCATCCCTCGGACAGCCCCCCGGTGGGGCAGCTCCAGTGTCACCGCCGTGGACTCGGGTGAGGAAAAGGGCACTGCGTCCCCCATGGGGCGGTCGGATACGCCGCTCTCCCGCGGCAGGACCGAGCCATCCGCTACAAAAGCCGCCAGCTCCAGCCGTTCCAGCTCTTTGCGGATGAACTGCTGATCCTCTGCCAGGTCGATGACCTTGGCCAGCTCCCCTCTGGGCGTAGTGGCGTACAGCAGGCCCTGTTCCACACAAACCGGGATAAAATCAAACAGGATTTTTTCCAGCTCCCTGGCATTGATGGTCCGCCCGTTGGCCGGGAATCCCACCTCAAAGCGCAGCGTGACCGCGCCGCCCCGCACCTCGCAATCCGTCCGCTCCAGCACCTCCTGGCCGGGGGCGGTGACGGCCAGGACGCCGCTTTTCCCAGAGCCCTTGGCCTGGTGGGAAAACCGGCCCGCCTGGCGGCCAAACCGCCGGAGCAGATAGTCCTCCAGCGCCGTCCGGTTCCAATCCGCCTCCCAGCAGCCAGCGGGAAATCCTGCCGTCTGCCTGTCCACTGTTACGCTAAGCTGGGACGGCGCAGCAAAGGGGTCGCCCTGGACATGCTCAATATGCAATGTGTACCGGCCAAAGGACCAGCTGCCCGCCAGGGACTTGTAGGCGGGATAGCTCCTGTGGTCTATGGCGCGCAGGCTGCTGCGCAGCTCTTCTGATGATTTCATATACGGACTCCTTTTAAAAAATTAAATCCATTATAGCCTTTTTTTCGGAATTTGCAAATGAGAAAACGGAGACACCTCCCTTCCCTGATATTTTTTACCCCGATACGCTCCTGATCGTTTGCCTGTACCATGGAGGGCCAGATATCGGAAAGGAGCCGCATCAATGGACACATCCATCACAACAGACATCAGAGGGCGCCGGGGCCTGACAGCCTGATTCTGCGGTTGGTATCTTTTATTCCAGATCAAAGCGGTGGACATTTGTGGGAGGCTGTGCTATAGTAAGGGATGTTATACCCGTTGGACTATGCAGACGTAAGAAAAGGAGACCCCATGAAACGAGCAGCTTCCCTGACTCTGGCTCTGGTGCTGGCAGTGTCCCTGCTGCCCTCCACAGCCCTGGCAAACTCGCCCGCCTATGGCAGCGAGGTATGGCTGCGGGACACCGCCCTACAGGAGGGCGTGACCCTCAGCGAGAACATATTCTGGAGCAGCGGCTACGACAAGCCGCGCCACGAATACTACATCACCTACACCCCCACCGGCGGCGGATCCTATGGGACAGACCGCCCCGCCACAGGGACGGAGGTTGACCCCGGCCAGCCGGATCCCCCTCCTACAGATACAGATAAACCCAACTGGCTCCTCTCCGCCGGTGCGGCGGCCCTCAGTCTCGCTGATGGAACCGGTGGGCCGGTGGTCCCCGTAGCGGCTTATGGCACCTCGGTGTGCAACCGTCTGACCATCTCTGAGGCTGCCAGGTACTACGAGAGCATCGGCTACCGGGTGGTGGGCGCGATCAACGGCGATTTCTACGACACCGCCACGGGCTATCCCCTGGGCATCCTCATCTCTGCCGGAGAACTCCTCTCCGGTTCCTCCGGCTACTACGCCATAGGCTTCCGCCCCGACGGGAGTGTTGTCATGGGCGAACCCCAGCTGGAGATCACTGCCCGTACCGACACCCAGAGCGTATCCATCTCCTCTATCAACAAGCCCCGGGTGGAGCAGGCCGGGATTACAATGCTGACCTACGACTACCGCAGTGACCACGACACTGGCAACTCTGTCGCCACCGACGGCGTCAACGTCCTGGCGGCCATCGTAGGCGGGCGGATCTCCATTGGCAGCGAGGTGACGCTCCAGGTGGAGGAGGTCGTGGAGGATGCCTCCACACGGACGCTGCGGGAGGATCAGGTCCTGCTGACCATCGCCGCCAACGGCTACGATACCGGGCTGGCCTTCCTGCGCTCACTGGTCCCCGGCCAACTGGTCACAGCCGCATTTTCCACCCCGGACCCCAGCTGGAACGATGTGTCGGAGGCTGTCGGCGGGCTGTATTTGCTGGTAGCCAATGGCCAGCCCCAGAGTGATTTCGAGGTCTCTGCCGCCCCCCGCACCGCCGTGGGAGTGAAGGCCAACGGCGACGTGATCCTCTATACCATTGATGGCCGTCAGAACAATCACAGCATGGGCGCATCCCTGGGGGTAGTGGCCCAGCGCATGGCGGAGCTGGGGTGTGTCACAGCCCTGGGCCTGGATGGAGGCGGCTCCACCACTGCCCTGGCCGCCCTGCCGGACAGCATGACGTCCCAGGTGCTCAACTCCCCCAGCGATAAGACAGAACGGAAGGTATCCAACCACATTTTCCTGCTGGCCCCAGGCCGGGCTACTGGCATAGCCGGCAGCGTCTACCTGACCGCCGATGCCCCCGCAGTACTGGCTGGCCATACCGTGGAGCTGTCCGCCACGCTGGCGGACACCAACTACTTCCCCATGGGCGGCACTGTCCAGCTGGAGGCCAGCGCCGGTGAAATTAATGGCAGCACCTTCACCGCCCCCCAGTCCGGCGGCCTCGTCACTGTCACCGCCTGGTCCGGCGGCCTCAGTGCCCAGCGGGAGGTGCTGGTGGTGGATGCGCCGGACCAGCTCTCCATCCAGCGCAGCGGCAGCACCATCACCACGCTGACTGTCGCCCCCGGAGAAACGGTCTCCCTGTCGGCCGCCGCCTCCTACAACCACATGCCGTTGGAAATTTCCCCCACAGACCTGGCCTGGACAGTAGACCCCTCTGTTGGGACGGTTGACGCCAACGGTGTCTTTACCGCAGCCCTCACCGAGGGCACGGGTGTGCTCACCGCCTCACGGGGCTCCACCAGCGCCACCCTCTCCGTGACCATTGCGGCAGACAGCCCCTTCGTGGATACGGAAGGCCACTGGGCCGCCCCCTACCTCTCCGGCCTCTACCACCGCGGTATCCTGACCGGCGTGACCGTAGACGGGCAGCTATACGCCTATCCAGACAGTGCTGTCACCCGTGCGGAGTTCTCGGTCCTGCTGGCCCGGTACATGGGGCTGAACCCGGCGGACTACGCCAGTGTAGAGACCCCCTTTACCGATCTGGAACCGGTGGAGTCCTGGGCAGGGGGTGCAATCCGCGCCATGTACTCCTTGGGCATTGTCAATGGGATTGACCCGGCCTCCTTTGGTCCCCAGGGCACGCTGACCAGGGCCCAGGCCGTAACCATGCTGGGCCGCCTGCTGGCACTGAAGGATCAGGAAAACGAGCCGCCGGCCCCCTCCCTCCCAGAGGAGGCTCCAACGGAACTGCCGGAGGAACCAACAGATCCCACCGTCTCCGACAGCCCGGATCTCCCGGCGGAACCTGTGAACCAGCCGGAGGAACCCGTTATGCCGGAGCCGGGCAGTGCGGCGGTTGACCTGTCCCAGTTCGAGGACGCAGGCAAGGTCCTGCCCTACGCCTACGAGCACTTCCAGACCCTGGTAGGGCTGGGGGTTATCGGCGGCATCAATGGCCGGCTGGACCCTGACGGCGTCATGACCCGGGCCGCAGTATGCAAGGTGCTGGCCACCCTGCCCCAGACATAAGCAACATCAGCAAAACCGGGCCCGGAAGCCGTCTATGGCTTCCGGGCCCTTGTGCTGTATCAATTAACCAGCTATGCTGCCGCACGCATCCTCGTACATCCTGCGGTAAGCCCGCTGCCGCCCCTCTGCAAAGGCGCGGCGGATCCGGTCCGCTACCCTGCCGTCCCGGAGCCTGGCTGTCAGCAATGGGGAGAACCGCTTGCCCTCCAGGCCAATGGCGGCCTCCACCGCCTCGTCAAAGGTCATCTCCTCCCCCGTATACAGCCGGGCGGAGTGGCTCACATTCTCCAGCCAGTCCACCAGGGCAACAGCATCCACCATCTGCCGGTACGGGCACTCCAACCGCCGGTAGGCGGCTGGGTAGCCGTGGGCACCGTCGTACCAGGCGTGGTGGCCCAGGGCGGCAGCGGCATAGCGGCTGGTGGATGGACGCTGGGACAGGAGGACCTCCCCCGCCGACGTGTGCAGGCGGGCCATCTCGTACTCCTCCTCAAACCACTGCCGTGAGGTGCGGGAAAAGAGCTCAATCACGTCAATCTTCCCAATGTCGTGGAACACCCCACAGCCCTCGGCGAAATCCAGTACTGCCTGCCGCTTCTCCTCCGGATCCCGTACTGCCCGCAGGAAATCGATGTCGTCAAAATATGCCGGTTCATCCTCCATAATCAGCCCGCACAGGGCCTTGGCTGCCTCCCCCACCATCTGGGCGTGGACATAGGCCTCCGGCGCAAAGCGGAGCATGAGCTTCTCCACAAAGTCCCCATAGGGCAGGCCGCCGTCAATCTCCACAAACGTGTACGCCAGCTGGCGCAGGTGCCAGAAGAGCTTCTGCTCCCCCTGATCCCTGGGAAAGGCATCCACATAGGCCAGCATCCGCCGGTAGAGCCCCTCCAGATAGCCCGCCCGCTCCGGCAGGTACTCCGGATACTGCTGCAAATACTGGCAGTAGAACGCGAGAAGGGATACCATGCCGTACATCCCATCCACGGAAAAGTCCCCAGGATCCACCGCATCCATCAGCTTCTCAATCTCCGCCAGGAGCTGTTCCAGGCTATGCATCCCGCAGTAGTACTCAATGGCGCGGTAGGGGAACACCCAGCGGATTGGCATCCGCTCCCCCCGCTCCTCCGCCTCCCGGATCTGCCGCTGGTTGACGGTGTAGACCGACTCCATAATGTTGGCCATGTCCTCCGCCGACATGGCGGTATCCTTGCTGTAGGAGATGCTGGAGGCCATGTGCTGGTGGGTCATATAGATGTACCGGTCCCATGGCAGCTCCGGCGCCTTCTCCTGGTAGCCCTTGTCCTGGAGGATCTGGAGAGTCTGCTTCACCAGGCGGATTTTCTCCCCGGGGCTCTTGAACACCCCCAGTGCAATATTGGCCCGGGAGCGCAGGATATATCCACGGGTCTCCGCATCCTCGATCTCGTCGTAATACTTCAGATAGGCGGCCGCTTCGGTGAAGCAAAGGCGCATCTGGGTCACAAATTTCTCCACCAGAGGCAGCTCCAGGCCCACCAGCTTGCTGACACGGCTATGGCGGCCCATGCCCAGCCAGTACAGCTCCCGGATGGCATCTGCCCTGTCCCGGTTCTGCCGGGCCATGCTCAGCAGGGCCTGGCGGATCTGGCAGAACAGCCCCGCATCCAGCTCCTCCGGACGGCCCAGCAGACGGGCAGCAAAGGCCTCCAGGTCTGCCAGCGCCGCCCCGTCTGCGGCAAACAGGTTATCCAGCAGCGGGAAGAACTGCCCCCGCAGCAGCTCCATGTCCCGCCGCGCCAGCTGCTCCACCCGCGCTTCGTTCTCCAACAGGCGGGCGGCATAGCCGTCAAAGGACAGCCCCTCCGGCCCCCTCCAGGCGCTCAATGCGGTAATCTCCCGCAGATTGGCCAGGTATTCTTCTTGGTATGGCTGCACGGCGTCTCATCTCTCCCTTACGATTTGGCTGGACGCGGCTTCAGCTGCCCGCGCAGGATCTCCAGCAGGCGGTCTAAATCCACCGGCTTGGAGACATGTTCGTTCATCCCAGCCTCCCTGGACAGCCGGATATCCTCCACAAAGGCATTGGCTGTCATCGCCACAATCCACACGCTGCCCGCGTCCCCCCGTGGCATCTGCCGGATACGCCGGGTGGCCTCGTAGCCGTCCATCACCGGCATCTGGATATCCATGAAAACCAGGTCATAGTACCCCTCCGGCGCAGCTTCAAACATCTGCACCGCCTGGCCGCCGTCCCCGGCAACCTCCACCTGCACGCCGGTCATCTCCAGCAGCTCCACAGCAATCTCCTGGTTAAGCGCATTATCCTCCACCAGCAGGACGCGGCTGCCGCTGAAATCAGCCTCCTGGCCCTCCGTCCCTCCGGCCTGCCCTGCCCCCTCCGTCAGCTTGGACAGCGTCTCCCACAGTCTGCTGCGGAAGAGGGGGCAGGGGACGAAGGCATTCACCCCCGCCCGGGTTGCACGGTACTCGATCTGGGCCCAGTCCACCTCCGACACCAGCAGGATGGGGAAATCCTTCCCGGCCAGCTGGCGCACATGGGCGGCCACATCCAGCACCTGCATATCCACCAGCTCCTGGCCCAGCAGCAATGCACAGGGCATCCGATCCTCATACTGGGCCTCTGTCAGCCAGGTTACAGCGTCCAGTCCCGCTGCCATATGGACCGGCACCAAGCCGCCCTCCCGGAGGTAGGCCGAGATCTGCCCGGCCCGGCCTCCCAGGCTCTCCGCTACCAGCACGGTCTCCCCCACTGGCAGTGCCGGCTCCCGCCGCCCCTGGGGCTGGACAGGGATGGGGAGCTCCACAAGGAAACGGCTTCCCTTCCCCTCCTCGCTCTCCACGCTGATGCGGCCACCCATGCTGTCTACTAGCCGTTTCACAATGGCCATCCCCAGGCCGGTCCCCTCGATCTTGCTGATGGTCGTGCTCTGCACCCGCTCAAAGGGGAGGAACACCCGCTCCAAAAACGCAGGGCTCATGCCGATGCCGTTGTCCTCGCAGGAGAAGTCCAGCCACATGGCACCGCCCTCTGCCTGCGCGGGACGCTGGGAAAAGTGCGCCTTGACCACCCCGCCGGGCTGGGTGTACTTCACCGCGTTGCCAATAATATTGACCAGGATCTGCCGCAGGCGGAGGGGATCCCCTATCAGGTTCTCCTCGCAGATCTCCCCGATCTCCAGCTGGAGCGACTGCTGCTTCGCTGCCGCCTGGGGCCGCACGATCACGGCAATATCATGTACCAAATCCGCCAGGGAAAAGGGCTCCTCGCTCAGCGTCATGCGGCCGCTGTCGATCCTGGACATGTCCAGCACGTTGTTGACCAGGCTCATCAGGTGGGCGGAGGCTGTCTTGATTTTGCTCAGGCAGTCCTGGACACGGGCCTTTTCATCTATGTGGGACAGGCCGATGGCAGTCATACCGACAATCGCGTTCATGGGGGTGCGGATATCATGGGACATATTGGACAGGAATTGGCTCTTGGCCTGGTTCGCCGCCTCCGCCGCCTTCAGCGCATCCTCCAGGGCTGCGTTGGCCTGCGCCAGCTCTGCCGCCTGCCGCCTGCCGCACACCCCCAATATCCACAGCTCGTGGCTGCTATCCAGCACCTCCCGGACAGACTCCAGCCCCTGTACAGCCTGCTCCGGCTCTGCCGCCAGCAGCGCCTCCCGCGGGAGCCCTGTCATGGCACAGGCGCCCTCATCCGCAAACAGAACCCTCAGCCGGCCGCTTTGATCCCGCTCCACGACAAGATGCCCCATGCTCCCGCCATTTCTCTCCTTTTGTTCCATATGCACCGCTCCACTCCGTCTCAAATCATTCAAACACGCAGTCAGAAAAATATTTCTTTTTCAATATATCATAGCGCCAGGAAAAAAGCTACTATATTTTCCCTGGAGGGCCCTGCCCGGCGCGTTACACATGCCAGCTATATGTGAGGGAAGGCCTTGCGGCGGCAGGTAAGCTGTGTTATGATAGAAATAAGAATGCATAAAGAAATCGTTAAGATGTACATAGAACAGAAAGGAGACCTCATGGCTGGAGAAAAGAGGGGTTCTTTGGATAAGGACGCCGTACTGCTGCTCAATAAGGGGAAACGGGGGCTGTTCCATCTGGCCTTCGGCCGCACAGCGGTGATCATCTGCCTGCTGGCCATCCAGGCTGCCCTGCTGTTTTTCGGCTTTTTCCGGCTGGGAAAGTATATCTTCTATGGCGGATCCATGCTGTTGTCCCTGGTGGTGGCGCTGATGGTGGTGAACAAGCCGGGCAACCCTGCCGCCAAGATCACCTGGATCCTCCTGATTATGCTGCTCCCGGTATTTGCCGCACCCTTTTACCTCTATGTAGAAACAGAGCTGGGCCACCGGCTGGCCAAGCAGAGGCTGGAGGAGATTGCCGCCCAAACCGCCCCCTACGCCCCGCCCAGGCCGGATATGATCCGCCGCCTGCGGGAGCGGGACCCGGGCCTGGCTGGGCTGGCCGCCTATATGGAGCGCAGCGGCAGCTGGTCCGCCTACGAGAACTCCAGTGCGTCCTACCTGCCCATCGGGGAGGCAGCCCTGGAGGAGATCCTGGCACAGCTGGAGCGGGCGGAGTCCTTTATCTTCCTGGAATATTTCATTGTAGAGGAGGGCTACATGTGGGGCCGCATCCTCAGCGTACTGGAGCGGAAGGTTTTGGAGGGCGTGGAGGTGCGGGTGATGTATGATGGCACCTGTGCGGTTGGGCGGCTGCCCTACCAGTACCCGAGGGAGCTGGAGAAGCTGGGCATCCGCTGCAAGATGTATGCCCCTCTGCGTCCTCTGGTGTCCACCCACTACAACAACCGGGATCACCGGAAAATCCTGGTGGTGGATGGGCGGTCCGCGTTTACCGGAGGGGTCAACCTAGCGGATGAGTACATCAACCGCAAGGTCCTCCATGGCCACTGGAAGGACACGGCGGTGATGGTTACTGGTGAGGCGGTGCGCAGCTTCACGCTGATGTTCTTACAGATGTGGAATGTCTCCGCCGGGGAAGAGGAGGACTACGCCCGGTATCTGGATGCCTCCGCCCCGGTGGAGGGCTCCGGTTGGGTGATCCCCTACGGCGACAGCCCCTTCCACCAGGAAAACATGGGGGAAATGGTATACATGGACATCCTGAACCGGGCCACAGAGTATGTCCATATCATGACGCCCTACCTGATTATCGACCACGAGATGGCCACAGCCTTGACCTTTGCCGCCAAACGGGGGGTGGACGTGAAGCTGATCGTCCCCTCCCAGCCGGACAAGCAGGCAGTGTTCGCGGTGACAAAGTCGTACTACCGGGAGCTGATCGAGGGAGGCGTACAAATCTATGAGTACACCCCCGGCTTTATCCACGCCAAAAGCTTTGTCAGCGATGGCGACACGGCGGTAGTGGGGAGCATCAACCTGGACTACCGCAGCCTGTACCTCCACTTTGAGTGTGCCGCGCTGTTTTATGGCGCACCGGTGGTAGCGGCGGTGGAGTCGGATTTCCAACAGACGCTGGAACGCTGCCAGCGGATGACCGTGGAGGATTGCCGGCGGGACCACCTGGGACGGCGGCTGCTGGGCTGGCTCCTCCGTCCCCTGGCGCCGCTGATGTAGAGAGCCCTGACAGGGCATAAAAAGGGCCTATGCCGCGGGAAGAGCGGCACAGGCCCTTTTTTCAACTTTCCGGGTCAGGCCCCATGGGCGGCAAAGCACCATAGGATCCACAGATCCGTCACGCCGTCCACCACCAGGCTAACCCCCAGGAAGATCAGCATGGACTCCGCCGCCTGGAAGGGGTTGAGCAGCAGCAGGACGCCCAGCGCCGCTGCCAGGATACCAAAGAGCAGCACCACCCACCAGCGTGTATATCCCAGGTTCTTGAGGGCCATGGCCCGCTGGAACTTCCCCACGGACTCCATGAGCAGATAGATGCCCAGGGCCACCGGCAGGATGGAGAGGATGACAGTGGGCCGTGTCAGGGCAAATATGCCGAAAGCCAGCAGCAGCACACTAATAATCAGGTCTACCCGGAGGAAGGCACTGCTGTCCCCTGTCCCCAGGGCGCTCACGGCCCGGACTGCGCCAAAGGCCAATGCCAGCACGCCCGCAGCCCGGCAGATGACAGTACCTGTAAAACCCGGGTGGACGATCAGCACGATCCCCAGAGCGATGTAGGCGGCGGCCAGGATGGCCCGGCCCACCGTGATTTGGCTGGTATTTTTCATGGTTCTCTACCTCTCGTATTGTTCTCATCCAGTCCCGCAGTGCCCTGCCGGGCTGGTGCTATTGTCCGCAGTTCCCTGCCGGTTATGCACCTGGCAGGCACCGCCTCCCGCTAGGCCGCCTTGGGCTGTTTGCCCTGGCGGCGCTTTTTTTGCCGCGCCAACACCACTGCGGCAGCGGCGGCCAGCGCCAGCCCCACTGGGATCCACAGAGTGGTGGCGCGTTTTGTGGCCGGTGCGGCGCAGTAGACGCCGGATAGGCCATCCATTGTCAGCAGCAGATATTGGCCGTTGGCCTCCGTCCCCGCTTCCCGCCACTGGCCATCCTCGTACTGCCAGACCGTGCCGCCCTCCCCAGCCAGAAGCCGGAGGGGGACCTGGGCGGAGGCATCCAGATCTGTGCCGGTGAGGGAGATCTCCCAGACCGGGGCCCCCTCTGCCGCCGGAGGCGGCGTCCGGGTACCCTGGCGCACATGGAGGATCGCGTCCTCCGTAAAGCGGCCCTCGGCCAGGGCCAGGGACAAGCCATCCTCCGTCACCTCCCGGCTGGCCACCAGGGCCGCCCAGGGGGTATAGACAGCCTCTACCGTCACATCGGAGCGCAGGCCCGAGGTGTCAAAGGTCGGCCAGCGGCCGTAGCATCCCTCCTTCTCCGGCGGCACCGGCAGGGGGATGCGGCTGAGATCCTCGCCGTACTGGAAGGGGATGGTTGCGGCGGCAGCCCCATCCACCAGAAACGTCAAGGTAAAGGCGGTAAATGCCTCCGGGACATCCTCCTCTTCACAGAGCGCCGCAAACTCAATAGGCTCCGCTACCCCCGCATAGCTCACCCCGTCGATCCCGGCTGTGCCGGTGTCCACGAAGCGGTTGCCGGTGATATGTCCACCCGCCAGGTCTGCGCTCCCCGCCACAGCCCCCGTCCGGCCGGAAGCCTCCGCGACAGCAGCAATCGCCCGGCAGCCGTGCATCCGGACCGCCCAGCCGGCGATGCCCCCCACATCGTTTCCGCCCGAGAGGGTACACTTAGCGAAGCTCTCCCGGATGACCGCCTCCGACCACCCGGCAATGCCGCCCACATAGCTGCCGCTGGTGCTGGAGATGCTGCCGTAGTTCTCACAGGCCGCCACGGCCCCCAGATCCATCCGGCCCACCATGCCGCCTGCACAGTCCTTCTTGGCTGTAACCTTGCCCTTGTTCACGTTCCCCAACAGCACCGCCTTTGTCTCATAGGTGCTGCCCAAGGAGAATCGCTGGACATCATCCTCCGGGTCCAGGTCATAGTCAATGGCCATGGTCCCCGCCACACCGCCCACATTCCGGTCCCCATCCACAGGTCCGGTGTTGGTACACAGGGTAATCTTACCCTGCCGTGCGTCAGCAATGCTCTGATCCGAGCTGTCGGAGATGACCTCCGGATCCTGTACGCCCTCCCGTATATCCTCCGCCGCATCCAGCAGCAGATCCGTGATAACGCTGAACTGCCGGGTGATGGCCCGCAGATCCCCTGAGAGGGCGCCCTGCGCACCATCCACATCCGCATGGAGGCCCTCCATCTCCTTGGAGAGGCCGGTCACAGCGTCGTAGAGGCCATCCCCCTCCTCCCGGAAGCTGTCCCCCAGGGGGTGGAGGATTACAGGGCCATCCTGGCGCAGCCCGTCTACAGCCTCGCCCAGGGCGTCAAAGGCGTCCTCCAGCCTCCCGCCGATCCCAGCGGTGATATTGGTTGCGCCCCGCAGGGCGTCTATTGCATCCCCCATAGGGCCGGAGAGCTCCCCTGCCCCATCGGCGGCTTGCTCCAGGGCGTCCATGGCGGCGGAAAAAGCCCGGGCCGCGGCGCTGAGATCTGTCAAGGCGCTGCCCATCCCTGCCAGGCTGCCCCGCAGGGCCTCCCAGTGGAATTCCGTGTTCTGTGACAGCACCGCCAGGCTCTCCCCCGCCTGCCTGGCAGCCCCACTCATAGCGGCCATCGCCGCCTCCAGCTCCTCCATGGCCTGGATGGCCTCATCTGATGTGAGTGCCTCCAAGGCCTCCCGCAGGGCCTGGCTAAAGCCGGAAGGCGTCTCCCAGGGGGCGGGGAGGGTATCCATCATCCCCTGGAGAGCATCCCGCAGGATACCCAACAGCTGGGCAGAGGCCTCCCCCGCCTGGGACAAGGCTGCCCCCAGGGCGGAGGCCGCATCAGACAGCTCTGCCAGCGCCTGCCGTTCCGCCGCCGGATCCCTGTGGACAACAGCCTCCTGGAGCCGTTGGATTGCGGACCGCAGATTGGATACAGCCCCCTCCATGGCCCTGCCCGCCTGCTCCAGCCGCTGGGCGGCCTTGGCGGCAGCGGCTGCAACGTCCTCCCCGATGGCCCCGGCATCCGCCAGGGCATCCAGGGCCTCGTTCAAACGGCCGCACAAGCCGTCAATCCGCCCCGCTGCGTCTGCCAAATCGTCCAGGCCCGGAGCGGCCCGGTCCAATGCGGCAGTGACGGCGGCACTGAGGGAGTTGATCTCCTCTACATTTCCATCGATGAAGCCGGTGGTCTGCTCTAACAGGGAGCGGGAGCGCTCCCTGGCGTCATCCGTATAACTCCCCAGGGCGGTCAGCCGCTGGGAAATCTGGCCGCTGTGGCTATCTGCGCCGTCCAGGGTACGGTTAATGAGGCTGTCCAGCACATCCAGCTCCTGTCCCAGCCGGTCCAGCGTCTCCGTGCCCGGGTTCCAGATCACATCCGGCTCCGCCTGGCCAACGATACCGCCCACGTCCTTACGGCCGCAGACCGCGCCGCTGTTGGTGCAGCCAGCCATGTAACCGCTCTGGCGGCCCGCTACACCACCTACATTGTAGCCCACATGGGGATAGCCCACTGCGCCGGTGTTTGCACAGCTCTGCACCACGCCATGGCTCAGCCCGGCCACGCCGCCGGTGTCGCTGTAGCTGGAGAGCAGCCCCTCCCCAGATCCGCTATCCTCAGAAGCGGCCAGCTGCTCCAACGGGGCGTCTGCCGCCAGATCCTGGAGCCGGATTTGGGTGTCCGGGCTGGCTGTGTTGACGCTGGCGGCGTTGGTACACTTGAGCAGGAGCCCCAGGTTCTGCCCCGCTATGCCGCCAGTGGCACTGCTGCCCAGGACCGTGCCGGACACAGCACAGCCAGACACCTCGCCGCCCTCCCGGTTCAGCCCCACTATGCCGCCTACGCTGCTCTCCCCCTGGACAGCACCCTGGAAGCTGCACCCCTGGATAGAGCCGCTGTTCACCCCGGCCACGCCCCCTACCTGGCAGGCGTTCCCGGCGGGGGCCGCCGTGCCGGTGAGATGCAGATCCCGGACCACCGCGCCCGCCTGCAGGTAGCGGAAGAATCCCACCGCCGGGCCCTCCCCGGTCAGGTGAAGATTGGAGATGGTATGCCCCTGGCCGTCAAAGGTCCCCCCGAAGGTGGGGATAGGGGCGAAATCACAGCCGGCCAGATCCAAATCCGCAGCCAGCACCACTGTGCGGCCCCGGGACCAGATATCCAAGGTACAGTGCCTGCGCAGCGCCAAAAGATCCTCCACTGTGGAGATTGTCACAATCTCCCCCTCAGCCCGCGCAACCCACACACCGGGCAGGGACGGGGCGGTGAGCAGGCAGAGGGCCAGCAGCAGGGCCAACGCCTGGGTTCCCTTTCGCTTTGTCATGCCTGCGCCCCCTCCTCTCCCGCAGCAAGCTCCCTCTGGATAGCGCCGGCCTCCAGGCTGGCACTGATGGTCCCATGGAGCGTACCGCTGAAGTCGCCGTCCACCATACCGGAAATATAGCCGCGCACATGGCCATCCAGGCGCATCGTGCCGGTGTGGGTTTGCAGGGGCAGGCGGGCTTTCAACGTAACGGCTGTCTTGTCGATGATGATGTCCCCCAACAGCAAAATCTGGGGCAGGATGCCCATGACCAGGAAAATAGAAATCAAGGTGCCCCGGCCCAGGCACACGCCAATAGAGGCGATAGATGGGGTGGAGGAGAGGAACCCGATCAGGATCCCAGCAGAGGCCAGAATGGAACCGGAGGTGATGATGGTGGGGAACGCCTCATTGAGGGACTCCACCACCGCATCCTTGTGGGGCATGACCTGGCGCAGCTCCGTGTAGCGGTTGGCAATGACAATGGCATAGTCGATGTTGGCCCCCATCTGGATGGAGCTGACCACCAGGTAGCTGAGGAAGAACATGTTCTCCCCCATGAGGTAGGGGAAGGAGAAGTTGATCCACACGCTGCCCTGGATAACCAGGATCAGCAGTACCGGCAGGCCCGCAGACTTGAAGGTGAACACCAGCACCAGGATGACAAACACGATGGTCAGGATACTGATGAGCATATTGTCATTGCTGAAGGAGGAGGACAGGTCGAGATCACTGGTGGAGTTGCCCACCACCAGCACATCCTCCGGGTAGTAGTCCGCCGCTGCCTCATGGAGGACACCCAGGAAGTCAAAGGTATCCTGGCTCTCCTCCGGCAGCTCCAGCTGGAGGACCAGGCGGCTGTACTCCTGCCCCTTCAGCTGGAGCTGGGCGTCATGGAGCTGGGTGTGGAGATCCTCAATGGTCCCTGCCATCTCCTCGTCCAATGTCACATAGCCCGCCTGCATCTGGTCGTAGACGAACAGGAACATATCCAACAAAGGCACGCTGTAGCTGTCCACCCCGGAGACCAGGCGGCCATAGGTCTCCTGATCCACGGCATAGGCGGAGTAGAGCAGGCGGGCCGCCTCAATATCCAGATCCGTCAGCTCTGCAAACTGGCGGGGGGTCAGCCGGTCGGTGAGTACATAGCCATCCACCGCCTCCACATTGGCCAGGCCCAGCACGGAGCCCACCTGGGGCATGGCGTCCAGCTGCCGCAGCAGGCGGCCCTCCCGCTCGTAGTCCCCGGCCGGCACCAGCATGGCGATGGTATTCACACCGCCGAAGGTCCCGTCCACCTTCTGTTGGGCAATCTGGGACTCGTTCTGGGAGAAGGTGGTGAGGGTGGTCTGCCCGTAGACGTAGGGGCATCGGTTAGAGAAGATAAACCCGCCAACCAGCAGCAGGGCGAAAATGGGCGGCATGATGAACCGTGTCTTCACCGCCAGGCGGCCCCAGCCGGAGATGGCAGGGACGAAGCTGCGGTGATGGGTGCGGTCAATGAGGCCGCTGAAGCTCATCAGCAGCCCCGGCATCAGGGTAAACACGCTCAACAGGCTCAGTACAATGGCCTTCATCAGTACAAATCCCAGATCCCGCCCAATGCCGAAACGCATGAAGCACATGGCGCCCAGGCCGGACAGAGTGGTCATGGAGCTGCCGGAGATCTCAGGGATCGCCTTGCTCAGGGCTGTCACTACCGCATCGCGGGCCTCCCTCCGCTCCCGCTCCTCGGTATAGCGGTGGCAGAGGATGATGGCATAGTCAATGGCCAGGGCCAGCTGCAAAACCACGGCTACAGAGTTGGAGACAAAGGAGATCTCCCCAAAGAGGAAATTGGTGCCCTTGTTCAGCAGCGCCGCCATGCCAAAGGTCAGCAGCAGCACAGGGATCTCCATATAGGTGTGGGAGGTAAACAGCAACACCAGCAGAATGATGCCCACAGCGATGAGCATTACCAGCTGCATCTCTGCGTCCAGGCTGGCAGAGGCGGAATCGCCTGTATCGCCAGTGATGTAAAGGTCATAGGCTTTCAGGGTCTCCCGCACCTGCGCCAGGGCCGTCAGGCTGACCTCATCCGTGGCCGTGCCGTCGTAGGTGAGGGAGAAGAGGGCCGCGCCGTCGCGGTAGTGGTCCTCCGTGTTGTCGAATCCCACGCTCTTCACGCCCTCTACCCCCTCCAGGCGGCTGGCCAGCCTCTCTGCCTGGGCAAAGGAGACATTGTCCACCAGCACACGGTTGGTGCCGAAGGTGACAAATTCCGCCTCCATAGCGGTCAGCCCCCGCCGGGTCTCTGTCTCCTCAGGCAGATAGCTGGTGAGATCATCGTTGACAGTGACCCATTTGGAGGAGAAGACACAAAAAATGGAGAGCCCTATGTACAGCAGGTAGAATGCCTTCCGCTTGTCAACAATAAAGGCAGCTGCCCGCTGGATGGGGTTTTGTTTTTCCCCGCTCTCCCGCTGATTGGTATGCAAAGCCACTACTCCCTTTCTCTGGATAAATACCGCACTCATCTTACGCCTGTCACTTTGCAATAGCAAGGGACACTGCCAGGGATTTGTGACCATGGACAGGCTGCGGTTTTTCCCAGTGGCTCTGGACAAGGGAGGCAGTTTCTGGCATAATAGGGGGACAGCCCACTGCGTCAGAATGCGGTGGGCAGAGGGGAGGATCCAATGACCATACAGGAATTTTTTGCCCAGAACCCGGAGGCCGCTGTGGCCTTCTCCGGCGGCGTGGACTCAGCGTGGCTGCTCCATGAGGCGATGCGCTATGCCCGGCGGACGGCGGCCTACTTTGTACACACGCCCTTCCAGCCGGATTTTGAACTGGAGGACGCCCAGGACACTGCCCGGCGGCTGGGTGCGCCGCTGAAGGTGATCCCCTTTGACATCCTGTCTGTCCCTGCGGCGGCGGCCAACCCACCGGACCGCTGCTACCACTGCAAGCGGGCCCTGTTCTCCCGTCTGCTGAATGAGGCGGCGGGAGACGGCTTCCCACTGGTGCTGGATGGCAGCAACGCCTCCGACGACGCCGGGGACCGCCCCGGGATGCGTGCCCTCCGGGAGCTGGGCGTCCGCTCCCCTCTGCGGGAGTGCGGCATCGCCAAGGCAAGGATCCGCACCCTGGCCCAGGAGGCAGGCCTCCCCGTGTGGGACAAGCCCTCCTACGCCTGCCTTGCCACCCGCATCCCCACCGGGACGGCTATCACCGCCGGGGATCTGGCCCGGGTGGCCCGGGGGGAAGCGGCGCTGATGGGGCTGGGCTTTTCCGACTTCCGCCTCCGCTTACGGGGGGACGGCGCGCTGCTCCAGGTTCGCCCGGAACAGATAGCCCTGGCTGGACGCCTGCTGCCCAACATACAGGCGTTGCTGGCGAAGGATTTTACCCTCGTCCAACTGGACAGCCAAGCCCGCCAAAGCCGGGAGACCTAGATGCCCCCCTCCTTCCAGCGTTTGAGTACGACGATCTCAGCGTCAGAACCGTTTTCTCCATATTCCGCTACCATGAGATACCGGTCATCCGCAGCAATGCCGTAGCACCGGTCGCTGCCCTTTTTATGGAGCTGGTTCCCGAGATAGATTTTGTTATCATCCCAGAGCTTGACTGCCTGTCCGCTGGGGAGTGTGTAAGCGATGTTGATAAAAGAGCCTCTGAGCGCATGGAGCTCTGTGACCTCCTCCATATCCGCAATCGCAAGCCCACGCAACGCCGCAAGCACCCCCTCCTTCAGCCCACAGAGCGCGCCCTCCCCCTTCCGGCAGTACCGCGCAACCATGCACTCCGCCCCAAAGGGCCGTCCATCTGTCTCCGCACAGCCCGGGCATTCCTCACTGACGCTGCAACCTTTACAGTCAATTCCACAAATCGTTTCCATACGCTGCCTCCATCTGTCCGTTTTTTCTGGTCTCAACCGGGACAAAGTATACCACCATCCCAATGCCAAATCAACCCTCCCTGGTGGCCGATCCAGGGCAACAGCATTTGAAATTCAAGGGAAAAGGATATCCAGAAGACGCTGAGG
>CAJUAC010000030.1 GCA_910583885.1 uncultured Oscillospiraceae bacterium
CTGCACCTGGCCGGGGTGTGTATCTGGGTGAAGAATTCCCTGGTGCTGGGCCGCAGCGACTACCAGTGGCAGCACGAGCCGGTCCTGTACGGTTTCCTTCAGAACGGCAAGCACCGCTGGTACTCCGACCGCAAGCAGACCACCATCTGGAACTACGACAAGCCAAAGCGGAACGAGAACCATCCCACCTCCAAGCCTCTGGATCTGCTGGGCTATCCCATCTGCAACAGTTCCCAGGAGAATGCCATCGTACTGGACACCTTTGGCGGCTCCGGCTCCACGCTCATGGCCTGTGAGCAGCTGGGGCGGATCTGCTACACAATGGAGCTGGACGAGAAGTACGCCTCTGTTATCCTCCGCCGCTATGCGGAGAGCGCCGGGGATGCCAGCAATATCCATGTCCTGCGGGACGGGGAGCGCATCCCCTACACAGACCTGGTCAAAGAGGTCGGCACCCGTGGATAGATTGAAGCTGGGCAGCCTGTTTGACGGCTCCGGGGGATTCCCCCTGGGCGGCCTGCTGGCCGGGATCACACCGGTGTGGGCCTCGGAGATCGAGCCGTTCCCCGTTCGGGTGACCACAAAGCGGCTGCCGGAGATGCGGCACCTGGGGGACGTGTCCTCCATCGACGGCGCAGAGATCGAGCCAGTGGACATCATCACCTTTGGCTCACCCTGCACCGATATGAGCATCGCTGGCAAGCGGGCCGGTCTGGATGGGGCGCATTCCTCTTTGTTCTACCAGGCCATCCGCATCATCAAGGAAATGAGGTGTGCAACCAATGGAAGATATCCGCGCTGGGTCTGCTGGGAGAATGTCGTCGGGGCTTTTAGCTCAAACCAAGGCCGCGACTTCAAGGCAGTCCTCGATGCGGTCATCGGCATCGCAGAGCCGGGGGCCTCGGTGCCTATGCCTGAGAAAAACCGCTGGCCCTACGCCGATATTTACATGGGAGACGGATGGAGCGTTGCGTACCGCACTTTTGACGCGCAACATTGGGGAATCCCCCAGCGAAGGCGCCGCTGTTACCTTATCGGAGATCTTACAGGCCGATGCGCCGGACGGGTACTGTTTGAGTCCGAGGGCCTGTCGGGGTATTCTGCGGCGGGCTTCCGTGCGTGGCAAAGAGCTGCCCACTATCCTTCGGATGGCGCTGGAGCAGCAGGCGGGATCTGCTTGAATGACCAGGGCGGGAGCCGTATGGACATCTCGGATGAGGTAGCCAGCACCCTTCGGGCGGAGAGCCACGGACACCCGCCCTGCGTGATGGCTGCCGGCTTCTGCACAGAACATTCCGCCGCAAGCCGGTCTATCGGTTATGGGGAGGAATGCTCCCCGACGCTCCGGGCCGGGATAGTCCCCGCTGCCGTCTATGAGAACCACAGCCAGGACACGCGCTATACCGGCCCCTTAGACACGGCCCCCACGGTCAGCTCCACCTACGGCACTGGCGGGAACAACCAGCCCTTTGTGGTGGGGCTGCGGACATACGATGTCCGTTTCACTTCGGAGGGCAGCAGAAATATCCGCCAGAATGTCTATGAGACAGACACTGCCAGGACAATTGACACCGGCGGCAATCCCCCAGACTCCAACCAGGGTGGGGTGGCGGTGGTGGCCGACCCTGTGGCCTACGCCATGACCATGTGCGGATTCCCCCAGGTCAGTAAGGAGCAGGCCCCCACACTGCTGGCGCGGGACTTCAAAGACCCGACGGCGGTCAACCGGGGCTACACCGTGAGAAGGCTGACCCCCACAGAATGCGCCAGGCTGCAGGGGTTCCCGGACTGGTGGTGTGCCGGGCTGGAGACCCCGGAACCGACTGAAGCAGACATCGCCTTTTGGGCGGAGGTCTGGGAGACCCACCGCAGGATCATAGGGACGACCACCAAGCCCAAGACCAGGAACCAGATCGTCAGCTGGCTGCAGTCTCCGCATTCGGATTCCGCCGAGTACAAAATGTGGGGGAACGGGGTTGCGCTGCCGAATGTGTTCTTTGTCCTTGCCGGCATTGTGTGGTCTACACAAACACAGCCCGGATAGTTTGTAACATCCAGGCTGATAAACAGCTTGCTATTTCTCCGTTTTAGAGTGATTAATACACTACCGAAAGGGAAAACACCAAAAAAACGGAGGACAAAACCATGAACGAGAAGCTGAAGAACCAGGTAGCCGAGATGAAAAAGCAGACCATCGGGGTCGAGGTCGAGATGAACGGCATCGAGCGGAGCAAGGCCGCCAAGCTGGCCGCCGGGTTCTTCGGCACCGGCCGCTGGCAGGACACCGCCCGCCGCAACGGCTACAGCACCTGGTCCGCCTGGGACGCCCAGGGCCGCGAGTGGAAATTCCAGAAGGATGTCAGCATCCACGGGCCGGACAGCGAAAAGTGCGAGATGGTTACACCAATCTTGACCTACGCCGACATGGACACCCTCCAGGAGCTGATCCGGCGGCTGCGCAAGGCCGGCGCCAAGAGCGACGCCACCAGAGGCTGCGGAGTCCACATCCACATCGGGGCCCAGGGCCACGACGCCAGGAGCCTGCGGAACCTGGCCAACATCATGGCCAGCCATGAAAGACTCCTGGCAGACGCCCTCAACCTCGACCGGGGCCGGATGAGCCACTACTGCAAGACGGTGAACCCCACCTTCCTGGAAAAGCTGAACCGGCAAAAGCCCGCCACGATGGCCGACCTCGCCGAGGTTTGGTACACCTGCAACAGCAGGAGCTGGGACAGCCGCAGCGCCCACTACAACGAGAGCCGGTACCATATGCTCAACCTCCACGCCACCTTCACCAAGGGTACGATTGAGTTCCGCCTCTTCCAATTTGACGCCCCCGCAGACGGCAAGAAAAACGGCCTCCACGCCGGACAGCTGAAGAGCTACATCCAGCTTTGCCTGGCCCTCAGCCAGATGGCCAAAAGCCTCAAGAGCGCCAGCCCCAAGCCCCAGCAGACCGAGAACCCCAAGTACGCCATGAGGACCTGGCTCCTACGGCTGGGCTTCATCGGAGAGGAATTCGCTACTGCCCGCGACCTCCTGACCCGCCGCCTGGCCGGGAATGCGGCTTTCCGTAACGGGAGGGCCGCCTGACCCGCCCGGCTCTGCACCGCCCCTGCCTGACCCGCCGTAAGCGGGCTTTAGGCAGTAGAAGGGATACCCTTCAGAAAGGACGGAACGGAAATGGGAAAAAGACTTTACATCGCCTATGGCAGTAATTTGAACCGCAGGCAAATGAAGCTGCGCTGCCCTGGGTCGGGTGTCGTTGGCACCGCAGTCATTGAGGACTACCGCCTGCTGTTCAGGGGCAGCAAAACCGGCTCCTACCTCACCATCGAACCGTGGGAGGGCGGCAGGGTGCCGGTGGCGGTGTGGGCTGTCACTGAAGATGACGAGCAGAGGCTTGACCGCTACGAGGGCACACCCATCTTCTACCAAAAAGAAGAGATGGAATTGCCGGTGAGGGATATCTGGTCCGGCGAGGAACGCACGTTAAAAGGCTTCGTATATATCATGTGTGGTGACAGGCCCTTGGGGATACCCAGCAATGATTACTTCATGATATGCGCCCAGGGGTATGAGAGCTTTGGCTTTGACACACAAATGTTACTGGATGCTTATGCACAGAGCAGGCAGGAGGTGGCGCTGTGGAACGCACTGTGGTAAAAAACGGTTCTGTCTGTCCCCGGTGCGGCCAGACCTACACCGCGCGTCCGGCAATGGCCAGGGACAACAGCGGCCCCATCTGCCCCGACTGCGGGACGAGGGAGGCGCTGGAGAGCATCGGCGTGAGCGTGGAAGAGCAGGAGAGCATCCTCGACATCATCCACCGGCACCAGGCATAGATGCAAACGGAAAACGGCGGACGGCCCGGATTCGGACCGCCCGCCTGTTCTTTGCCGTTATTTTTCAGAAAGGGCGATCAACTTGGCAAGAAAAGGAACGATTGAGGAAACCCCTGGCTATTGCAAGGCGGAAGATCTGGCAAACCTGTTCGCCCTGCCCGCCCAGGGCATCAGCCAGCTCACCAAGGATGGTGTACTGAAGAAAAGGGACACCCCCGCCGGGAAACGGTACAACGTGGTGGAATCCGTCCGGGCCTACACCCAGTACCTCCGAGACAAGGCGGCGGGCCGCAAGGATGCCCTGGAGCGGGAGGCGCTGGAGGCCGATGTGCGTCTCAAGAAGGCCAAGGCGGCTATTGCTGAACAAGAGGCCAAGGAATTCCAGGGATGGCCAGTCTGATGGAATACCAGCTATATGGCGCAAAGGGGGCGTATAGGGGGAAGGTGGTGGTATGGCAAATGAGAAAAATCTAACACCGTTTACCAGCGACCAAAGCCATGATGAAGCCGTGAAAAACGGCAAGAAGGGCGGCGTGGCGTCCGGGGCGGCCAGGCGGCGAAGAAAGACCATGCGGCAGACGCTGAATGCTCTGCTGGGCGCCGGCCTGGACGTCAGCGAACAGGAGTTCGTGGAGAAGGTCACGCCGCGGCTGCAGGCGCTCGGCATCGATGTGGAGGACGCCACCTATCAGGATGTGATGCTGGCCGGCATTCTGCTGAAAGCTATCCGGGGCGACGTCCGGGCCGCCGAGTTTATTCGGGATACCGGCGGTGACAGCCCCCATCTGGATATGAAAAAGCAGGAGCTGAAACTGCGGAAAGAAGAACTTCGGCTCAGGCGGGAGCAGGAGGCCAAAAAGGCAGAGGACGAGAAGCCCGCTGCGGTTGAAATCGCTCCGTGTCAAATCGACTTGAGCAAGGTCACCGATGAGGAACTGGAGGCCCTTGATGAGATCACGGGAAAGATTTTTACAGAATGACCTCCGGGCCCTGGAACAACTGCGGAAGGAGCTTGTCTGCGAAAAGGCGCGGCGGTCGATAGCGAAATTTTGCCTGTTCACCGACAACCGCTACCAGATGAACTGGCACCACCGCCTGCTGTGCGAATACCTGGACGCATTCACCCGGAAGGAGATACGGCGGCTCATGGTGTTTATGCCGCCCCGGCATGGGAAAAGCGAACTGGTCAGCCGGAAACTGCCGGCGTACATCTTCGGGCGCAACCCAGACGCAAGCATCATCGCCACCTCTTACAGCGCAGACCTTGCGCAGCGGATGAACAGGGACGTCCAAAGGATCATGGACGGCCGGCTGTATCTGGAATTGTTCCCGGATACCCGCCTGCACGGCAAGAGCATCGGAGCAACGACCGGTCACGCCCTGCGCAACTCTGACATCTTCGAAATAGTCGGACACCGGGGCAGCTACCGCGGGGCCGGCGTGGGCGGCGGCATCACCGGCATGGGCGGCGACTACATCATCATCGACGATCCTATCAAGAACCGGGAGGAAGCGAACAGCTCCACATACCGGGACAAGCTGTGGGAATGGTACACCTCCACGCTCTACACCCGGCAGGAAAAGGACGGCTCCATCCTGGTTACCCTGACCCGCTGGCACGAGGATGACCTGGCGGGGCGGCTTCTGGACGCGGCAAAGAAAGACCCGGACGCGGACCAATGGGAGATACTTCTTCTCCCGGCGGCGGCAGAGGATGAACGCCACCCCAGAGACCCCCGCCAGGAGGGCGATGCTCTCTGGATGGAAAAATACCCGACCTCGGAACTGCGGAAGATCCGGGCTACTATCGGCATATACGACTGGAGCGCCATGTACCAGCAGAGGCCGCAGCCGGCCGGAGGCACGATCTTCAAGCGGGAATGGATGAACCAGACCTACCGGGAACTTCCGGTAGGGGCCACGCTGATACAATCCTGGGACTTGCCCTTCAAAAACAGCGAGGCAAGCGCAAAGTGTGCGGGGATCGTCATGGCGAGAAAGGGCGCGCAGCTGTTTTTCGTTGATGTGGTGAACGATAAGATGGGCTTCACCACCAGCGTGACCGCGATAAGGAACCTGACGGCGAAGCACCCGAGGGCGAGGGCGAAGGTGGTGGAGGACAAGGCCAACGGCCCCGCTATCATAGACTACCTGGGCAAGACGATACCCGGTATGGTCCCGTTCAACCCAAAGGGCAGCAAGGAGGACAGGGCCTTGTCGGTGGCCCCGTACTTCGAGGCGGGGAATGTCCTGTTCCCGGAGTTTGCCCCATGGAAAGCAGATCTGATAGACGATCTCCTGCGGTTCCCCGGGACGACCTACAAGGACACCGTAGATGCGACCGTCCAGGCGATCCTGTATCTGATGAGCAAGCCCATCTCCAGCATTGGTGGGGATGACATGAGCAAAGAAAGCTACTGGCACAGATAACGCAGAAAGGAGGCGGCACAGAGCGTGGACAAGTTCAGAGAATACGGCAGAACCGGCCTGTACCGTTTCAATACAGGCTGGATATATGAGGAATTCCTGCGGGAACTGCAGGGGCGCAAGGGTGTGGAAGTCTACAAGGAGATGTCCGAAAACGATGATATCATTGGCGCCATCCTGTTCGCCACTGAAATGCTGATGCGTCAGAGCGACTGGAACATCCAAGAGGCCGGTGCCACGCAGCAGGACTTGGATGCGGCGGAGTTCGTGCGCACGTGCATGGACGATATGGATGAGACCTGGAGCGAGTTTATCTCCGAGGTGCTGTCTTTCCTCCCCTACGGCTGGAGCTACCATGAAATCGTCTACAAGCGGCGCATGGGGAACACCAGGAATCTGGAGACCCGCAGCAAGTATGACGACGGCCTCATAGGCTGGCGCAAGCTGCCGGTCCGCTCCCAGGATACGCTCTGGGAATGGAAGTACGATGAGCGCGACAACCTGATCGGGCTGGTACAGTGCGCCCCGCCCCTGTACGATCAGGTGTTCATCCCGCTGGAAAAGGCCCTGCACTTTAAAACCCGGAGCCGAAAAAGCAACCCGGAGGGACGGAGCATCCTGCGCAACAGCTACCGCGACTGGTATTTCAAGCGCCGGATACAGGAAATCGAGGGCATCGGTATCGAGCGCGACCTCGCCGGGTTGCCCGTCCTGACCGCCCCAGACGGTGTGGACATCTGGAGCGATGAATGCAAAACGGAGCTGGCAAAAGCGGAAGCCATCGTGCGCAGCGTCCGCAGGGACGAGCGGGAGGGCATCGTCCTGGGCAACGGCTGGCAGTTCACCCTCACCTCCACCGGGGGGCGGCGGCAGTTCGACACGAACCAGATCATAGAGCGGTACGACACCCGCATGGCCATGACCGTGCTGGCGGACTTCGTGCTGCTGGGCCACCAGAACGTAGGCAGCTTCGCCCTTTCCAGCGACAAGACCGAGCTGTTCAGCGTGGCGCTGGGGGCCTTCCTCGACCTGATCTGCGAGGTGTTCAACAAACAGGCCATCCCCCGGCTGATCGACATCAACAGGGAGCACTTCGCCGGGATAACCGGCTACCCGACCCTGATCCACGGGGACATCGAGACGCAGAACCTTGGCGAATTGGGGCAGTTCGTGTCCCAGATGGTCGGAATTGGAGCCATCACCCCGGACGGCGGCATGGAGGCTTACCTGCGCATGGCGGCGAATCTGCCGGAGATGGACCCGGAAACCACCTACGCGGCCACAGGAAGGCTCACAGAGCCGCCCCGGGGCCAGGAGGAAGGACAGGGCGGTGGCCCGAACCAGCCCAGGACAGCCGCAGGAAACGGCGAGAAGGGTGCTGACTGGGCCATGGAGCCGGAGGACGGGGAATGATACGCTTTACAAAGGTGAAGGCCACGCCTCCAAGGCCGAAAAGGCCGAGCGGTGGGAAAAAGGCCACGCTGGATAAGCTGAGGGCCTTTCTGAACCAGGCGGAGCCGGACGTTGTGGAAATCCTGATGTCTGGTTTCAGCGCCCAGCAGAACACGGTAACCTACAAGGAGCTCCGGGAAGCCTATCTCGCCGGTGGCATCTCGCAAAAGCAGTTTGAGAAATGGCAAGAGGACTACACGAAGCTGATCACCAGCACCCTCGTCCCCCAGTGGAAAGCGGCGGCAGCGGCGGCGGCGCAGGAAGTGAGCGCAAAATACCCGTACTTCCTTTACGACCCGGACATAAGCTCCGGGATGTCTTTTCTCAGGCAGCACGGTGCGGAGCTGGTGACCAACATCGTGCAGGAGCAGAGGGACGCCTTGAACGCGATCATTCAGCACGTCAGCGGATACACCAACATCACCCCGGACGAAGCGGCCCGCATCATCCGTCCCTGTGTTGGCCTGACAAAGCCGCAGGCCCTGGCGAACGTCCGATACCGGGAGGCTGTGAAGCAGGCATACATCAAGGCCCACCCGCGTGGAAAGCTGGAAACGGCGGAGAAACGGGCGGCGGACGCTGCGGCCCGCTATGCGGCTCGCCAGCATCGGTACCGGGCGCAGAACATTGCCCGCACAGAGCTTGCCTTTACCTACAATGCCGGTGCCTACGGTGCGACTAAGGACGCCCAAACGCAGGGCTATGTCGGGGACTGCGTGAAGGTCTGGCTCACCGCTTACGATGAGCGCGTATGCCCGATCTGTTCGGCGATGGACGATGAGAAGCGCAACATGGATGAGGCATTCAGTAACGGGAGACTGCTTCCGCCTGGACACCCATCCTGCCGCTGTGCCGTGGCGTATGAGGAAATTCCAGGGACAAACCTGAATGCTGCATTGACGGAGTCTCCAGAAGAAGATATAATGGAGACGCAAGTTAAACAGGCCATGACAGCGCAGGTGGAGGCGCTTCCGGATGAGCAGAAGCAGGCCCTTCAAAACTACACAGGCTTTGCGGCCACCCGGATCAATAACGCCATTTGCCACGGCGAGGTTACGCCGGAAATCCAAAAGGAAATTGACCTTCTGGACGCGGCACTGAGAGATGGCGTGATGCCAGAGATGGTGACGCTGCACCGGGATACAGTCCTTAGTTATATGGGGCTGGGGTTGAGTGGAAAACCGACTGCGGATGAGCTTTCACGGATTATCAGGCGTACCGTCACAAATGATATTTTTACATCTACCAGCTTTGAAAACCTTGGGCTGCCGGGCCGGAATACGCAGCTGTGGCTGAAAGTTCCAGCCGGCTACCGTGGATGCCAGTTTATTCAGCAGGTGGCATATCCCAAGTTCAAAGGCCAGGCCGAAGTTCTGTTTGCTCGCGGACTGCGATACAGAATTACGAAGGCCACGATTGAAAACGGGAAATATGTTCTGTATGCGGAGGTGCTGAAATGAAGCGCGAATGGAAAGAGGATGAAATCAGCATGGGGTTTAGATGTCCCGATGAAACAAGGACCATTGTCCTTCCGCTTTGCAACGTGTGCCGCAATTGGAATGGGCCAGGCAAATGCATAAAATTAGGGGAAAGCCCGGATATTTACGGCTGGGGAGAGAAACGGGACTGCCCGGAGGCAGTTTTGGATACGGAGACCTTTGGGTTCCCTCAGTTTGCCAAGTTGTACCCGGAGGACACGAAGAAGCTACTGGAGCGGCAAAATACGGAATAGCGTCCAGTTTGATTTCCGTATCTTCGCCATCAAATGAGCATTTCCCTGTTACCGTATCTTCACCTGACATACACGGAAACCTCATCATCCGTATTCAGCCTTGGCAGAGGCTGTGTGCGGATTGTGGCATGGAGGCGAATAAAATACCAGATACGAAAACCGTCACTCGAAAGAGCGGCGGCTTTTTGTTGCCCAGAAAAGAGGGGTGAGAGCTATGGGCGCACAGACGTTTAACCAGATAACCAAAGCGCAGCCGGAGCCGCCGCACAAGCTGACGGTTATGAAGTCAGACGATGAGCGGCGGCTTGTGTTCGGCTGGGCCAACGTGGCTGTCCGGGTAGACGGTGAGCGGATCGTGGACTGGCAAGAGGACATCATCGACACCGAGGAACTGGAAAAGGCGGCATACAAATACGTGGCGGAGTTCGGGACGGCCGGGGAGATGCACCGGCGCGGCGGGGTCGGGCACGTGGTCGAGAGCATCGTGTTCACGGAGGAAAAGTCGGAGGCGCTGGGGATTCCCCCGGACATCCTGCCGGAGGGCTGGTGGATAGGATTCCAGATCACAGACGATGAGGTCTGGGAGAAGGTAAAAAGCGGCGAGTACCCGATGTTCAGCATCGAGGGCAAGGCCATAAGGGAGCCGGTGGAAGGAGTTGACAACTGATGGCAAACAAGCTGAAAAACCTGTTCGTTACCAGCGTAGACCTCGTGGACAGGGGCGCGAACCCGGACGCCCACGTCCGCCTGTTCAAGCGCAGGGAGGCGGAGCGGGACCCGGACGCCGGCCTGTTCCAGAAATTCACGGCGTGGCTGTTGAAGGGCTTCCAGGACGCAACCACATCGGGCGGCGAAGAGGCCGCCGTTGCGGAAAGCCCGGAGGGAGCCGTAGAAAAGGAAGCGCAGACGTTCTCTGACAACATCACCAGGGAACAGCTCAGAGAGGTTACCAGCGAGATGTTCGACAACTGCTACGCTCTTTCCGACAGCTTCTGTTCCATCATCTGCGACAAGGACATGGACGCGGCCGCCAAGGAGGCGATGCTGCTCAAAAGCCTGGACGAATTCGCACAGGCCGTCCGCTGCGCCGCGGCGCAGTGGGCAAAGGGGCAGAAAGCCTCCGAGCCGGGAGAACAAGACGGCATCCAGAAATCCACAGCGCAGCAGGACGCACTGGCAAAGCTGCTGGGGCAGTATGGCCTCGGCGGAGAGCCGGCGCAAACAACACATGAGCCGAAAGGCGAAAAGGAGGAAACAGACACCATGAAGATCGACAAGAGCAAGATGACCCCGGAGGAACAGGCCACCCTCACCGAGTTTGAGAAGAAGTACGGCATCGCTGACCCCGGCGAGGGCGGCGGCACACCCGCGCCTGAGAGCACCCCCGCCGCCCCGGACGGCGGCGCCCTCCACCCGGAGGTGGCGAAAGCCCTCTCCGACTTCCAGGCGTTCACCAAGCAGCAGGGCGAGGAAATCGAGACGCTGAAAAAGAGCTTGGAAATCGAGCGCCTGACCGCCCTCGCCCAGAAGTATGAGGTGCTGGGGAAGAGGGCCCCGGAGCTGGCCGAAAAGCTGTACGGGCTGAAAAAGGCGGGCGGCACGGTCTACGATGATTATGTAGCCCTGCTGGATGAGAGCGTGGCCGCAGTGACTAAGGGCGGGCTGTTCGGTGAAATCGGCAGTTCCCGCCAGGGCAGCGCCGGTACCGAGCAGACCATCGGCATCAAAGCGGCGGAGCTGGCAAAGTCCGCCCAGGGCGGCATGACCTCCACCGACGCCATCATCAAGGCGTTCGAGGACAACCCCGAGCTGGCGGCGCAGTACGAAGCCGAATACTTCGGCAGATAAGGAGGGGCGGGAAATGAACGGCAAGCAGTATCTCAACGCGTTTATCAACAACAGCGCGACCATCCGTGACGTGCTGGCGGCGGACGTAGAGAACGCGCCCCACAAGGCGGTGGCATACGACACGGACGGTAAGCTGGCCCTCCCAGCAACCGATGGTGGCCCCGTCGTCGGCATCATCCTCAGCGACACGCCCGCCAACGACAACGGCGCCACCCCTGCGGGGGCGGAGGTCGACGTGCTGATCCGGCATATCGGGCTGGCAGAGGCCGGAGCGGCGGTGGCAAAGGGCGACTTTCTGACTGCGGCCGCAGATGGCACCGTCCGAAAAGCAGCGGCTGGGGAGTACATCCTAGGCATCGCCATGACGGCGGCGTCCGCAGCCGGGGAGCTGGCCCAGGTGTATATCACCCACAGCGGCTATGCGAAATAAGAAAGGGAGGAAAAATCAATGCCTATGACAACACAGGAACTGGCGGCTGCCATCCAGAAGGGGATCTTCAAGCCGCATATCTATCTGACCAACGTATGCCTGTCCTACTTCCAGAACATGGGTGGCTTCGTTGCCCGCAAGGTGTTCCCCATTGTACCTGTACCGACTTCCTCGGCCCACTACTACGAGTTCGACAAGGGCGACCTGGCGCGGGACAACATGGCCCGGAAACCGGAGTTCGGCCACGTTTCCCCCGGCATCTACGGCAAGCGGGATAAGTTCTACCACTGCGAGGTTGACCAGGTCATCACCGGGGTAGACCAGATTTCCACGCTGGACTTCCAGCGCACCAACGCCCCCGCCGTCATTGACCCCCGGCGCAGTAAAGTGCGCTGGGTGGCGGAGCAGATGAACATCCACCTGGACCGCATCTGGGCCGGGAAGTATTTCAACCCTCAGAGCTGGACGCACGTCTATACAGGCGTAAGCACCGGCACCCCCAGCGCGGACCAGTTCTACTGCTTCGATAACGCCAACAGCGACCCGGTGACCTTCTTCAACCAGCTTCGGAACCGGATGCTCCTGGCGGGCCTGCGCAAGCCGAACAAGATGGTGCTGGGGGCCAACGCGTACATCGCTCTGACGGTGAACCCCTCCATTCTGGAGCGCATCAAGTACCAGGGTAGCGAGGCCAATCCCGCTAACGTGACCGCTAACGTACTCGCCCAGCTGTTCGGCCTGGATGAAATCGTCATTGCGGAGAGCGTCTACAATGCGGCCCCCTACGGCGCGGCGGACGATATGCGCTTCATCTGCGACCCGGACAACGCCCTTCTGACCTACACCACCGCCAGCCCCAGCATTGACGAGCCGTCTGCTGGCTACACCTTCACTTGGGATATGCTGGGCAACGGGCAGTATACCGCCGTCCAGCAGTATCCTGGCGAAACGGCAACCCACACAGAATTCATTGAGGGGCTTCTCTGCACTGACCCGGAAATCACGTCCACCGACCTGGGCGTGTTCCTCAAGGGAGCCGTGAGCGAGAGTTTCCAGGCGGCTTGAGGGAGGTGTGACACATGGCCTATATCGCAAACAAGCCCGTGCGCTTTGACCGTACATACGCAATCGGCGAGGTGGTCCCGGACGCGGTTATCGACCCCAAGATGACCCGCCGTCTCATTGAGATGGGGAGAATCATCTGTGTTGACCTTCCTGCATCCGACGGCAAAACGGAAACCCCGCCTGTTTCCGGGCCGGAGGACGCAGACAGCAGCCTGGGGGATGGCGAATTTGTCTGTCTGAAATGTGGGAAAGCATTTGGCTCCCAAAACGCCCTGTCTGCACACTCCCGGTCGCACAAGGAGTAAGTGGGTCGGCTATGACATACAGCTACGACCCCACACAAATCCGTGCGGGGGGAAAAGACCAGATGCGCTTTGAACTGGGCGATACACAGGTCGGGGGAGGGGCGAAAACCTGTGCATTGGCTGACGAGGAATACGAAGCAGTCCTCGCCGGGCTGAAAGAGGGGAAAAAGGCGTGGCTGTTCGCCAAGCTGTCGTTACTGGAGGCAATCCTTCTCAAGATGAGCTACCAGGTAGATACCAAGATCGACGTCCTGCAATACAGCTTCGGAAACCGGGCGGACCGGTGGCAGAAGATGTACGAAACCTTGAAAAAGCAGGCTCTTGCAACAGCGTCTATCCCCACTCTCGCCCCGTCCATCACCGAAATGCCCCCATACTTCCACAAGGGGATGGAGGAAAACCTGGCAGCCCGTCACGGCGGGGGCGGCCCTCCATCCCCTTTCCGCAGAATGACCACATAGGAGGGGACGAAGATGTTTGCAGGAGCAATCCACCTCACGCCCGGTCAGGAACTGCGCACGTTCACTGTTTACCGGGACGGCGAACACAAGACCGCCAGCGGCAGGGTCATTTCCAACGGCGCGGAGCCCATCGGGGAAATCCGCGCCGTTCTTGCTGCGGCAAAGCCGGAGGAAACCCTGCGCTGGCGGCAGCTTGAACACCCCGTTACCCACAAGATCATCCAACAGGGGACGGCGGCATTCGAAATAAAGCCCGGAAATTCCCTGGTGCATGGCGAACGGCGGTACATCGTCCAGACAGCCCCATACAACCCTGGAGGGCTGAACCTTTGGACAATCTACTACTGCGATGAAAGGAGTGATATCTGATGGATTCACAGCGGGCAGCAGACATTATTGTAGATGCGGTTGAAGTCACCGTTAAGGATATTCGTTCCGTTGTGCAGAAACGCACCTATAGGGCAAGCAACGAGCTACGCAATGCCGCCCTTCATGTTCTTCGTGGGGAACGTTCAGGAAAACGTTACTGTGTGCCGAACACAAAACAGCACTACCGAGCATCCGCGCCTGGCGAACCTCCTGCGGCACGAACCGGCGCGTTCCGGCTCTCGTGGGGAACGCGCGTCCATGTAGAGAAACGAGGCGCTGTAACAAGAGCATCTGCCGCCATTGAGAGCACAGAACGCGCTGGCGGACATCTGCTGGGTGAAATGCTGGAGAACGGCACCGTCAGGATGAAGCCCCGGCCATATAAGCAGAAGGTCATCGACCGGGCGATGCCGAAGATTCGAGAAATCTACAATAGGCCATACAAAGGGAGGGGAACATAATGGCACTGATCAAAAGTGCGACCCATCAGGAGTTCGATCTTTCGCAGATCCAGCGCGGAGACTGCATCCGCGTCAGTCGGGCCGGGGACACCACGGCGAAAAATGGATTTGTAACCGAGGCCGCGGCGAATAAGCTGCGGCTTCTGTACTGCAACACGCAGAACAACGCCAGCAGCTACCTCGACCTCAATGCGGCGGACGTGGCCATCGGCGTGTGGGAGATCTACTGGACGCGGGATTTCCAAACGGTCAACTATGAGTGCAACGCCCCGCAGATCGGGGATGGGGTATGAGCGGCGGCGGGCTTCGCCAGCTCCTGCTCCAGCAGATAACCGGGGATGAACAGCTGGGCGGGCTGCTGGCAAGCTACAACAACGCGCCAGCGGCCTTTTACCAGAAAGCGCCCAGCGACAGCCGCCCCGGATGGGGGAATCCGAAATACCCCCGGCTGGACTTCAATGTGGATATGCGCCACGACCCAGAGCGCAAGACAGAGGGGACGCTGGCGGTCAATATATGGTGTACCAGCGAGTGTCCGGCAGTCGGAGAGCTCGACCCGGACAGGGCCATCGAACAGCGATTTCTGGAACTGGTGTCCGGGGCTTTCTATACGGACGGGAACCGGGAGACCGTCTGCGCGGAGTGGGAGCGGTCAGACGAATTTCTCTATGAGGGCGGGGACAAGGCGAACAACACGCCCCCGGAGGTCTATGGCCTAACCGTGACTTTCGCCCTTATGGCGTTCCCGGAGCAGATCACGACCAGCCCAGACCCCATACAGGGGCTGAACGCATGGACGAATCGCCACTTCCCGCACATGACGGCCATCGCCCATGACGCTATGCCGCCCATCTGGAGGCCTACGGACGAAAACCCGGCCATCTACTGGCGCTTTCTGGGCATGTCTAGCACAAACCGCCAAAGCTACTCGGTCAACTGGTACACCGGGACGTTTGCGGCGCACGTCATAGCGCAGAGCGTGGCGGAGCGCAACAGATGGACAAAGGCACTTATCGAGCGGGCGCAGCTTGACGGGGAGGTCATTTTGGCGGATACCAGCCCCATGTTTATCAACCGCATTGCCGTGCGGCACAGCGCGGACCCCCTGCGGGACGGCCAGCTGGAACTGACTGGGCAATACGGCGTACTGCGGGTGGAGGATGCCCAGATCCGGCTCCTGCACCCTTACCACAGCTGGGCAGATGGATATAAACCACCAAAACTGAAAAAGGAGGGTTAACCAGTGGAAGCAACCTACAAGGCGGCGGAACTCGCCGCAAAGGCGCGGCAGATGTTCAACACCACCCCCGAGGTGGTCAGCGTAGCTTTGCGGCTGGCCGGGAAAAAAGCCTATACGGTCGACGAAGCGAAGCAGACAGTCCAGGATTTCCTCAACAAGGAGGTAAGGTAAGATGGCCTCGTTTTTTATCATTGGCGAGAAGAAAACCCGCCCCGGCGTGTATTTCCGCTACGAGAACTGGGGGACGCCCCCCATCGCAGGCGTTGACGACGGCAAATGCGCAGCGGTGTTCCGCTCCAACTGGGGGCCGCTGGGGCAGGCGGTCGTGCTGGAGCAGTATGAGGATATCGCCAAACAGTACGGCGATGGCGGGGAGAACGGCACCACGGCTGTGCCGCTGGAGCAGTTCAAGGGCGGCGCGCGGCTCGTCTATGCCCTCCGGCTTGGTACGGGCGGTACCCACGGCGCCTATGAAATCAGGGACGCGGCGGGGGAGAGCGTAGTACACCTTATCCTCAAATATCCCGGCAGCCGCAGGCTGGCCGTCACCATCCGCCCTACGCTAATGGATGCAGCCGTCAGCGAGCTTCTGATCCTGGAGGGTACCGAACAGCTGGAGCGGCTGACGTTCAGCAACGCCGGAAACAGCGTGGAGGCCCTGATGGAGGCCTTTGCGGCAAAGAAAAGCAGCTACTTCACGCTGACCAAGCTGAAGGACAGTACGGAACAGCTGGCGGCCGTCGATCAGGAAGAAATTATGGGCGGCACAGACCCGGATGTGACTGTCAGCGCCTACAGCAAAGGCTTCGAGGTACTGGAGGCCTACCGCTGGAACGTTATGGCGATTGACACGGAGGACACGGCTGTCCAGATGGTAATGCAGCTGTTCCTCAACCGCATCTATGACGGCGGCAAGTTCACGATGGGCGTGATCGGCGAACCTACCACCGTAGACTTCGAGACCCGGCTGAAGCACGCGAGCGCGTACAACGACTATCAGATGGTATACGTTGGGAACGGGTTCACAGATATCGCCGGCAATGTCTATGAGGGGTATCTGGCGGCAGCCCGGATTTCCGGCATGATCGCCGGTACGCCCAGCAATGAGAGCATCACCCACGCGGCGGTTACCGGGGCGACAGAGGTCACTGAGCTGCTGACGAACAATCAGCATGAGCGGGCGATCCAAGCGGGTGTTTTGATGTTCAGCGTTTCTGCGGCCAACACCGTTTGGGTGGAGCAGGGTGTCAACTCCCTTGTCCTGCCCTCGGCAAAGGAGGATATCGGCTGGAAGAAGATCAAGCGCGTCAAGGTGCGCTTCGAGCTGTTCCAGCGGCTGAACGACACCGTAGAGGTCCTGATCGGGCGCATCAACAACGACCCAGACGGGCGCATGACCGTGGTGCAGGTCTCCAACGGCGTATGCCAGACGATGGTCTCCGAAAAGAAGCTGCTGGCCGGGGCGCACGTTACGGTTGACCCGGATAACAAGCCGGAGGGCGACAGCGCATGGTTCGTGGTCTATGCCGACGATATCGACGCGCTGGAGAAGATGTACTACACCTTCAAGTTCCGCTTCGCTCCGGAAGAAACAGAGTAAAGGAGGCATGACACATGGATGGCTTGAACGACCAGAGCTTGCTTGACGTAAGGAAGTTAATCACAGGCAAGGACGGGCGGCTGTTCGTATCCACAAAGGCGGGTACGAACCTGTTCCTCGCGGAGGTTGACACCTTCCAGACCCAAATCAGCCCGGCCAATACGGACTACCAGCCCGTAGGCAGCGCCCTGGTGTATGCGGTGAATACGGGCTACAGCGTCACCCTGACGCTCACAGAAGCGGTGGTACGGGATAACGTGATGATTTCGGAGCTCATTACCGATCTGCAGAACGGCTACTTCCCGACCTTCGACTTTCAGGGCAAAATGCGCCGGCGGGACGGCCAGTCGGAGCGGGTGGTCTACCGCAACTGCGTACCGGACGGCTCCATCGACCTGCAAAATCTCAACCCCGGCGAAATCATCAAGAGATCGTGGAGTTTCCGCGTCAACGCAACCCCTGAAATGCTCGAACAGTTTACGGAAGCCAGCTGGGTTCCGGTGGAATAAAGGAGGAAACAGACAATGAGTAAGAATACGATGCCCGAAATTTACGATGAAGCCCCTGCCGGCGTGGAAACACAGACCCAGGAGGACATCCTGATGGACGAAGACGCCCTGCTCCGCGGGCTGATTGAGGCAGGTACCGAGAAGGACAGCGAGAGCGCCTACAAGCGAGTGCAGATCCGCCGCAACAAAGTCCTGAAATTTGAGTTCCGTATCCGTCCTGTGTCCGAGGAGGAAAGCCTGGCCTGCCATGAACAAGCTACGAAGTTCGCCCCCCGGAAACGCGGGCAGCCCAAGAGGGCGATCGAGACCAACGAGGCGCAGTTCCGCTCCTGGCTGATCTACACCGCTACTGTGGACGAGGACAGGATGAAGACCTGGGACAATAAGCAGGCGTGGCAGGCATTTAACGTTTTGCGGGGCGTCGATATGATCGACGCGGTCCTGCTTTCCGGCGAGAAGGACCGCGTGATCGACCTTATCAACGAGATCAGCGGTTACTCTGAGGATACGGAGGAAATAGCAAAAAACTAATAAAAGCACGGGGGAAAACCTACCTTATGCTGCTGGTTTGTGAACGTTTTCCACAAATCGGGACGATTGCGGACTACATGGCGCTGCCACTGGGGGAACGCGCCTTGTACGAGCAGTACACACTGGACGCCGTCCAGACGGAGGCCAAACGCCCCGTGCTTAGAATAGACGCGCCCCGAGGGGGTGGGCGCAGGTGAACGACACCGTAACCGTAATCGATATCGTGGCCCAGGTCACGGATGAAACCTCCGAAGGTACGCAGAGCGCGGAGAAGAACGTCAGCAGGCTGGAGCGGTCCGTTCAAAAGCTGCATAAGCAGATCCAGGGGATGAAAGGCAAAAGCAAGCTGGAGGTTACGGCAACGCTGAAGGATATGGCCAGCAAGGGTATCCAGAGCGTGGCAAACGCCGGGAAGAAAATTGCCGGGAAGGTCTGGACGGTTACGCTGAAAGCCGTTGATCTTGTCTCCGCCCCCTTCAAAAAAATCTGGGGCCTGATTTCTAACCCCATTGCCGGAGCGGCGGCGTTTGCCGGGGTTTCGATAGGGGTCGCAGACACCTTACACACGTTTAAAGACTTTGAATCCGCTATGGCCTCCGCAGCAGCTACCGCCGGGATTGACAAGACCTCCAAAACCTTCGAAGACTTGGAAAAAGCCGCGAGGGCAGCGGGCGCAACAACCACCAAGTCCGCTGCAGAAGCAGCCAACGCATTAGAGTATATGGCCCTTGCCGGATGGGACGCGCAGACCTCTATCCAGGCCCTCCCGAAAGTGCTTCAGCTGTCAGAGGCTACCGGGCTGGAATTGGGTAGGGTATCCGACCTGGTAACAGATTCCATGGCAGCGTTGGGCGTGACGGTCGATGAGCTGCCGGGATACCTCGACAAGGTGGCAAAAGCGCAGACTGCCAGCAACCAGAGCGCAGAGCAGCTCATGGAAGCGTATATCGGCGTAGGCGGTTTGTTCAAAGACCTGGGGATTGATATCACGGAATCCGCCACGGCCCTGGGGGTCCTGGCAAACCGCGGCACAAAGGGTACCGAAGCGGCAACCGCACTGAACGCGACCCTGCTTAACCTCACCACCGGGACAGGCGAAGCCGGGAAAATGTTGGGGAGTCTGGGGTTGTCAGCATTTGACAGCAAGGGCCAATTCATCGGCCTGCAGAACGTGCTGAAGAAGGTCAGCGCCGCCACCGCGAGTATGACGCAGGAGCAAAGGAATGCCACCCTCGCGGCAATTGGCGGCAAAGAACACGTTGCTTCATTGAACAAGCTCCTGGCCGGTCTTAACGAAACCAATGCGGAAGGAGTAACCGAGTGGGACGCCCTTGCGGCATCCATCGAAGATTCTTCCGACGCGTTGGAAGATATGGCCCGGAGGAAAAATGACACCCTCGCGGGGAGCCTGTCTGCACTCGCAAGCGTGGCGGATGAAGTGAAAATCGCCATTGGGGAGAAGCTGCAGCCCTATGTCAAGGGGCTTGTGGAGTGGGTGACGGCACATATGCCGGACGTCCAGAACGCAGCCGGCTCAGCGGTGGACTTCATTCTCGGCAAGATAGACGATGTAACGGCCTCCATCCAGAGCCTCACCGCCAGCCCGGAGTGGCAGAACGCGGAGACGCTCTGGGACAAGATAAAGCTGGCCTGGGACAAGCTGATCGCCGAACCGTTCGATTCCTGGTGGAACAGCACGGGCAAGGCGTGGATTGCCGAAAAAGCCAACAGTGTCGGGGAGGGACTTGGCACCGCAATCAAGACCGGAATCCTCGCCCTGCTGGGCGTAGACGCAGGCGGAGTTGCCACGGACGGCATGGACATCGGCAAATCGTTTGCGGACGGCTTCACGGAGGGCTTTAACGGCTCGAAGGTCGGGGCAGCCCTCGCCAAAGCCATCAAGGACGGGCTGAAAAGCCTGATTTTGGATGCTGCCACCCTGTTCCCAGGAGGGAAGGAAGCGAGCGGCACAAGCGGCCTGTCAGCGGCTGTGCTGGGCTATGGCGCGTTCAAGACAGCGAAGACGGGCTACAACGTCTACAAGGGTGGGAAAGCACTCGTGAACGGCACAAAGGCTATAGGAAATGCCATTGGAAATGTTACCGGGGTATCCGAGGGCATGGACATCTTCAAAGCCGCCCAAGGCGGCGGAAATGCAGCCCGGAGTGCTCTGTCTATGGCGAAGAACGGCTCACTCGGTCGAGGTATGAAGTTCGGCGCAAATCTTGCAAGCGGCGCGTCTAAGGTCGGGAAGGTTTTCTCAAAAGTAACCAGCCCACTCGCAAGCGGCGCGTCAAAGGCCGGAAAATTCATCTCTAAAGCAGCTGGCCCCGCTCTCGCTGGCGTGGCATCCGCGATCCAGATGGGTGCGGACGCATACCACGGCACACAGAAAGCCCAGGAATGGACGGGATCGGACAGCGCCGGCAGCAAGGCGGCGTCTGGCATTGGCGCGGCCCTCGGTGGGCTGGGGGATGGCATTTTCGGTGGTGAAAGCCTGCTGCGGAAAGTTTCCAACGTAGGCGGTGGGGCGCTCAAGGGCGCTGGCATCGGCGCGGCGGTAGGCAGCATCCTCCCCGGTGTGGGAACGGCCATCGGTGCGGCAGTAGGCGGGGGGATCGGCGCGGCAGGAGCGGCTATTGGCGGCTCAAATATTGCCAAAGCCCTGTCCACTGCCGGAACGGCAGTGGGCGGCTTCTTTACCAAGACCGTACCGGAAAAGTTCGGTCAATTTGCAGAGGGCGCAAAGGGCTTCTTCAATGAGACGGTACCCCAGGCGTTGAGCAGCGCCGGGAGCGTAGTCAAGGGCTTTTTCACCGTAACAGTACCAGCGAAATTCGGGGAACTGGTGGACGGCGCAAGCAGGTTTTTCACAGAAACCGCCCCCTATGCCATCGGTTATGCGGCTGGTAAAATCCAGGCATTCTTTACTGAAACTGTGCCAGAATCCTTTGGAAACCTTTGGGACGGGATCAGGAGCTTCTTCACAGAAACCGTACCGGCGGCAATAGAAACGGCGGGGAGTGCAGTATCAACCTTCTTCGCTGAAACAGTGCCAGCCTTTTTCTCCGATCTGTGGACTGGGATCACAACGTTCTTCACAGAGGACGTGCCGCAAGCTCTGGAAACAGTGGGTGCGGCTCTTTCTACATTCTTTACGAAAACCATACCGGACAAGATGCAGGAAATATGGGATGGCGTGGTCAACACCTTCACAAAGAAGCTGCCAGAGGCGGTCAGCGAAATAGGTGGGAGTATCAGCGGATTCTTCACCAACGTGAAGGAGAAGGTCAGTGGGTTCTTTGGCGGCCTTTGGGACACTGTCACGGGTAGCGCAAGCACCGGTTATGAGACCGCAACTGCCACGCCGCACGCAGAGGGTGGCATCCTGACACGCCCGCACCTCGGCCTTGTGGCAGAAGACGGTGCAGAGGCCATTATCCCTCTTTCTGGCAAGCGTAGGGAGCGCGGCATCGACCTGTGGGAGCGCACCGGGCAGATGCTCGGCGTGAAACCCTACGCAGAGGGCGGTATCTCTGGAGTCTCTAATACCAAGAACGGCATTGATGGATTGCCGGATGAAAAGGAACCGGAACCACGCCCAGACGGCAACGATGGCAAAAAGCCGCCTCCCGAGTGGAATCCGCCACCGCCCAAAGGAAGGCCATACCCGCCTGATGGCGGCGCAAATGTCTCGGTCACAATCCAGAGCTTGACGGTCGAAATCAACGTGGACGGTGGAAATGCCCAGAACCCGCAGGAGTTGGCGGCAACAATACAAGAGAACATCCGAGGCATGACGGATGAGATCGCCTACCAGCTGGCAGCAGCCCTGAAACAGGCTTTTGCAAACACACCAAAGGAGCAGTGGGGAGGATAAAGGTGGATATTTATTTGACAAACCTGGCTACCAGCGACCGACTGCGTTTCCCCATGCTCCCGGCTGAAATCAGCGTGAAGCTGGCGAACCAGTTCGGGAGCTATACGATTCTGGACATTGGCGAAGTAAAAATCCCCAGCGGCACAGCCTTGGATACGATCAGCTGGAGCGGGATTTTTCCAGGGGAAAAGCGGAGGAACGCACCCTATGTGTTTGAATGGAAAGACCCGAAAGCAATCTACCGCTGGATAGGCAGCCTGAAAACGCAGCACGGAAAGCCTGTCAAAGCACGGCTTCTGATAACCGAGACGCCAATCAACTGTGACGTCTATCTGTCCCATTTCACAGGTACGCCTACAGGCGGGTATGGGGATATCAACTACTCCCTTGCGCTGATCCAGGCGAAGGATATCCGCATATCGGCAGATACGGCGGCATCGCCTGCCACGCTGAACCAAAGCGCGGCAGCGGCAGAGCGGACAGCCCCGAAGAAAGAGGAAACCTACACCATAGCCAGTGGGGACAGCCTTTGGAAAATCGCACAGAAGGTTTACGGGAAGGGCTCGGATTATACCCGGCTATATGAAGCCAATAAGGATATGGTTGGCAGCAATCCGAACCTGATCCGGCCCGGCCAGGTGCTGACAATCCCATAAGAGCGGAGAGGGGGAAAATGGAGGATGGCTGTAGATATTGCGCTGCTCACCTACCACGTCGACCTTATCACCGAGTCAGGGGCGGTGTACGACCTGGACCACGCGCTCCTGTCATTGGTGTGGGAAGAGCAGGAAGGGCAGCTGGCACAGCGGGCAACACTCAAGCTGGCGAACTACAAAATGGAATCCGGGTATTTGATGCAGCTGGTGAAAATCAACTGCATCATTAAAATTTCAGCGGATTGGGGCGGAGGCAGGCAGCCGCTATTCGAGGGCACGATATGGGAATGGGACTATGCAAGCGCACAGGCCAAGGAGCTGGTCATCACTGCATATGACCCGATGATACGGCTGCAGCAGAGCAAGGACTTCAAATATTTCTCCGCCGGGATGTCTACTCCGGCAATCCTCAACAATATCTGCGGGGACTGGGGGATTCCCCTGAGCTACCAGTGGAGCAAGCAGATCACCCACGAAAAAAAGGTGTTCAACTGTGATCCCATCAGCGACATGATAATCAAGCTGTTGGACGAAGTAAAGCGGCAGACCGGCGCCCCGTATGTTGCGCTTTACAAAAATGGCAGCCTGGTAGTTTCCGACTATGGCGCAAACGCAGACGTTTACCAGTTCAACACCGATAATTCCATCAGCACAAGCGACAAGCTGACCATCAACAACCTTGTCACGCGGGTAAAGATTATCGGCAAAGAGGATAACGAGGGACGCTCAAGCGTGGATGCTGTGATTGACGGCAGCCTGGAATACGGTGTTTTGCAGGAGGTTGTCCGCCGGGACAGCAACAAGAACATGGGGGAAGCCAACGCGGAGGCGCAGGCACTCCTGAAGGAGAGGGGAAAGCCGGAGGAATCCATTACCCTGGCCGCGGCTGACCTGCCGTTCCTCCGCCGCGGTGATGCGGTCGGCGTGGCGGCGGGAAATCTGACCGGCACATTCTATGTGGCCGGCGTTTCCCACAACGCCGCCTCCAAACAGATGACCATGACGCTCCGGCGGAAAGGATAGGTGGGATCATGGGAAACAAACAGGGCGGCGAGGGGATCAATCAGCTGACACAGGTCCTCCAGAACCGGATGCGCTGGATGAGCGAACAGCCCCAGGTCCTGGACTTCGGCGTGATCCAGCCGGACATGAGCCTGCTGACCAACAAATTCCCCGTCCCCATCCCGCAGAGCGATTACATGGTCTGCCGCCAGCTGACGCTGGGGCCAACCAACAACATCCTGGCGAAAACACAGGATATTGGCCTGCCGCACAGCGGCTCCCACCTCCATAAAGTACACGGCCCGGTCGGTGAAGCAACCGGGCCGGCGCCGGACCCTCCTGTCCCATCGGCGCGGGCGGCCGGCGGGGATACTTCGGACGGGCTGCACCAGCATCATGTGCTGATCCCAGAGAAGCTGCGGCACATCGAACCCGGGGATCGCGTGCTGGTGGCCTGGGTGGGGGACGACGCCTGCGTGATAGACCTTATCCTTCCGGCAACGGAGGTCTAAAGCAGCGCAAGTACACTGCCGGGAATCAGGAAAGGATGGGCAGCGATGGCAATAGGGTTATTCCCGGTATTTGACGTCCCGTCAACGTTGGCGGAGGATACAGAACTCACAGAGCAGTATCCCCCCGCGCCGATGTGGGATGTGGAGGCCGGGGATTTTGTGACAGACGGGGCAGGAAAGCTGCTTTATGGCAGCGGGTACGATGCATGGGTGCTGTGGTGTACCAAAGCCATCCTGACACAGAGGTGGGCGCACCTTTCGTACAGCCCGAACGAGGGCATAGAGGCGGAGGAAGCGTTCAGGGAGCCTGACCAGAGGGCCGTGGAGAGCTCGTTTGAGCGCACAATAACCGAAGCCCTCCTGGCGGACCCGCTGGGACGCACCACGCAGGTACGCGATTTCTCATTCAGATGGGAGGGGGATAGCCTATGGCTGGAATGCGTTGTGGTTGGTACGGATGGGAATACGGCCAGCATCCGGGCGAAGCTCAACAAATGACTAAAAGGAGGCGGCAGCTGTGCCTGACGGATATTTCGATTATGGGAGCTATTACTACCCATATACAGCCCCCGATTTTTTGCGGGGGCAGAGCGCGGACGAAATTCACAGCCGGATGCTGGACGCGCTCCCCGCCGGGATAGACAAAAGTGAGGGGAACCTCCCGTGGGACTTCACCCGCCCTTCCGCACTGGAGAAAGCGGAATTTGTGGAGTCTGCACTGAACGAGACCATTAAGCTGATCTTCCCGCAATGGGCATACGGCGAGTGGCTGGATCTCCATGGGGAAATGGTGAACACCACTCGCAGGGCCGCGAACCGCGCTACGGGTGTGCTGGACGTGACGGGTGCGTGCGGGACGGTCATCCCTTCCGGTTTTCAGTTCGCCACCCCGTCAACCATAACGCCAAGCGTGATATTTGAGGCTTTGATAAGCGTCACGCTGGACGGCATACCGGATCAGCAGGGACAGGTCACGGTTTCGATCAACGTCCAAGCTGTGGAGGGCGGCGTGATCGGAAATGTTCCAGAGGACACCGTCAAGCTGATGGTCAGCCCTCTGCGCGGTATCTCCTACTGCACGAACCCAGAACCCACAACAGGCGGTGCAGAGGCGGAACCGGACGAGGACTACGTTATCCGTATCCTTGACGCAATGCGGCTCGGATCATCCATGACCGGCTGCGTGGCCGATTATATCCGCTGGGGGCGGCAGGTCCCCGGCGTAGGGCAGGTTATTGTAGACCCTGAATGGGACGACCCAACCCTTCCAGATAATTTCCATTATACGGATGCGTTGGGCTATCGAAGGTGTGCGGGAGCGGTACGTCTGATTATCATTGATAGTAACGGGCTGCCAGCGAACCAGCAGATCATTGACGCTGTCTACCAGCACATTATGGGGACGGGGGACGAGGACGTGGAACGGCTTGCCCCCATTGGCGCACATGTCACTGTAATTGCTCCGGAGGGGCTGGCAGTGGATATTTCGGCAGACGTTCTTCTGGAAGAGGGGACGGATATAGAGACTGTGACCGCCCTCTTCCGAAAGAACCTGAGAGCGTACTGGCTGCTGGTCGGACGGGAAGCAAGCCTGAGCTCCCGTACCCGCACGGGGTATGTCCGGTGGGTACAAGTCGGCGCTGTCTTAGCAAAGACAACCGGGGTGAAGGACTACACGGGACTGACGGTCAACGGCGGCCCGGAGAACATCCCTGTCACGCAAGTACAGTATCCTGTGACCGGGGAGGTGGATCTGCGTGTCCAAACCAGACCTTGATATTATCCGCAGCCCAGAAGCAAAGGCGTTCCTGCGCTCTGTAACCGAGGGCTTTTATAACCGTTCCTACCTGGGGCTTTGGATGTATGAGGTTATTGGGCGGGAATGGGATGAAATGGCGCAATGGTCCGCTGATCTGAAACGAGAAATTTTCGTGCAGACCTGCACATGGAGCATCGCTGTCTGGGAGTGGGTGTACGGATTTGAGTCGGGCGAGGGCATGACGCTGGAGGAACGGCGGCAGCGGATTCTCAACAAAATCCATGGGGTACGCCCGATCAATCCGGAAATCCTGCGCCGCGGCATTTCCGCGGTTTCTGGGGCGGATGCCGGGGTGACGGATTTTACAGCCCCCTACAGTTTCGGCGTGACGCTGGGTATTACAGACAGGCCGGTACCGATGGAGCGTGTCCTGCAATACATCTATGAAAATAAGCCCGCGCACTTGGCAGTAAGCGTAGAAACTGTCTTTCCTGAGATGGAAAGCACCCTCCATGTTGGTGGTCCGGCAGGTAACAGCACCAGGTTCCCCATACCAAGGGAACCCGATGAATACGATTTCCAAAATACGCTGTACGCTGGCGGAAACGTTGGCGCAGAAGTATCCGTTGCTGTGCCAACGGGAGTGGATGCCTACGATTTTCACAGCGAATTACACGCTGGCGGCAATTTGGAGGTGCAGGCTGCGTTCCCGGTTCCAGAGGACACAGCCCTGCCAACAGCGACCACCATCCTGCATACCGGCGGGGTATGCACCATCATCTCCAATTTATCAGGAGGGAGTGACTGACCATGGAATACACCTATAAGCCGACTACACATGGGCGGGCAGTTATGGCGGCCTGCATGGCGCTGGAAAGACCGTTCCATATCACCCGCGTGGCCTTCGGCAGCGGGAGGGTGGAAGAGAACGTCAATCTGGCGGATGTACATGAGCTGCTGGAGTATGTTTCGGACGGCGCGGTGGCGGACCGCAGCCACAAGGACGACCGTTTCTGCCTCACCATCCAGTATGCCAACCTCGCGCACAAAGACGTGAAAACCTTCCTGCTGTCCGAATTTATTGTCTATGTTGAGAATCCGGAAACAGGGGAGGACACAGATCTTCTCTATGGAACCCTGGGCGATTACCGCCAGCCGGTGCCTATGTACAACCCAGCCTATGGGCCCAGCACGTTCAATTTCCCGCTGACACTGATCCTGTCGGATGTGATCAACGTCTCTGTCTCCGCGCCCGCTGGGCTGGTGACGTATGGGGATCTAACAGTCCTGATTGATGCCATGGCCGTGCGCAGGACAGATATCATCATCCCCGCCAGCGGCTGGGTCGAGGCCGGCGGCGGGCGGTACCCCTGCCGGCTGGACATACCCCTGGAGCGGGTCACGGAGCGGCTGATCCCGTCCCTGACCGTTTTACCGGATGGGCTGGAGACCGCCTGCGCCTGCGGCTTGGCCCCCTTCGTGCAGACGTTGGACAAGGCCGTGCGGGTATTCGCCGCCGCCGTGCCCGCAGAAGACATTCCCGCAAGCCTGACGCTCCAGGGGGACGCTTCGGCATTCTGCCGGGTGGGGATAGGGGGCGATGCCTACAGCCTGCCCCCGGCCACGCCCTACTCCCTGGGTGCGGTGAAGCCGGGGGACGGCCTGCGCGTAGCGAAGGATGGGACCTTATCTGTGGACGCGGCCAGCGACGCGGAAGTAAACGAGATGTTAGCCGGGGTCATGGCCCCGGATGACAAATAAATATTTTGGAGGAACACAAATGCCTGCTACCAACGAAAAGCTTACCAAACTCGGCGCGCTCCAGGCCCTGGCCCAGGACCTCAAGGAGCGGACCCCCACCAAGCTCTCCCAGCTGGCGAACGACAGCGGATTCCAGACCGCCGCCCAGGTGGAGAGCACCGTCAACGCCAGGGTGTCCAGCACCTACCGGGCCGGGGGCAGCGTGGCCTTCGCCGCCCTGCCGGAACTGAGCGAGGCAAACCTGGGCTTGGTGGTCAACGTCACCGATACCTTCACCACCACCGCCAGCTTTGTGGAGGGCGCGGGCGGCAAACACCCCGCAGGAACCAACGTGGCTGTGGTGCAGGTGGGCGGGGCGTACCTGTACGACGTGCTGGCGGGGTTCGTAGACCTGTCCGGCCTTCAGGAGAAGGTTGAGGGTAAGGGCCTGTCCACCAACGACTACACCAACGAGGACAAGGCCAAGCTGGCGGGGATGGAGATCGCCTCCGACGATGAGGTCAACGCCATGCTGGCCGAGGTTTTCGGGACTGGCGCGGAGAGCTGAGGACGCTGCGCCGGCAGAATAAAGAAGGCGGATGGGGAAATTCCCATCCGCCTCGCTGTTGGAGGTGAGAACGTGGGGCTTGGAAAACTTGTGCGCTTGACGCACCTGGGGGAGGTGGCCCGCTGCGCCGCGGGCTTGTCCGCGCAGATCGCCCAGGCTGCGGCGCGGGATATTGCCGCAATAGACGCGAGGAAGGTGGATAAAGCAGATTTCGACGCCGTCATGCAGCAGCTGTACCGCGATATTTTTTCGGGTGAGATTCCCACCGCGCTGTGCAGCCAGGCAGGGGATACGCTCACTACGGATAGCGAATCGGAGCTCCAGGCGGTGCGGAAGATCAAGAAAGGAAGTGGCTGAACATGTATGGCAGCGCAAACGTACCGGGGGCGTCTGTCCTGGAAGTGCGGGCGGTGTTCGGGGCCCTTGACCGGTTGGTAAATCAACTCGTGGCCGGTGAGGTAACAGCGCCGATGGACTGCCAGGACGGCACGCCGGTCACAACACACGATGGGATGCCGGTTCTGGCACGCAGAAGCCTTGTCACCCGGCAGGATACTGGTGATCTGCTGCGGGCAGTTGAGACGGTATCTAGGAGCGTTGACGACAAAATCAGTGCGCACAACGCATCGGATGCGGCCCATCCGACACATATTTCTGTACGATAAAGGAGGATTATCGAGTGAGCATCAAAACAAACGAGCTGCAAAAGCTCACGTCTGTACAGGGCACAGACAGCATCCTTGCGGACAGCGCCGCAGGGACAGGCCGGGTGCCGTTCGCTACGGCAGCCCAGTTCTTCGACCAGGAGCTGGTCAAGCCCAGCAGCACCGTGGGTGCGGCCTTGGAAAATAAGGC
>CAJUAC010000031.1 GCA_910583885.1 uncultured Oscillospiraceae bacterium
GGGCCAGCTTGGGCTTGAGGAGGTTGCCCGCGTCCATGCTGCCCTCGGTGCGGCCTGCGCCGACAATGTTGTGCAGCTCGTCGATGAAGAGCAGGATGCGCCCCTCGCTCTTCTCCACCTCGTTCAGTACCGCCTTGAGGCGCTCCTCAAACTCCCCCCGGTACTTGGCCCCGGCAATCAGCGCGCCCATGTCCAGGGCAAAGATGGTCTTGTCCTTCAGCCCCTCGGGGACATCGCCGTTGAGGATGCGCTGGGCCAGCCCCTCCACCACGGCGGTCTTGCCCACGCCGGGCTCGCCGATGAGGACCGGGTTGTTCTTGGTCTTGCGGCTGAGGATCTGGATGGTGTGGCGGATCTCGCTGTCCCGGCCGATGACAGGGTCCAGCTTGCCCTGGCGGGCCATCTCCACCAGATCCCGGCCGTACTTTTCCAGGGCCTCGTAGCTCTCCTCCGGGTTCTGGCTGGTAACACGCTGGCTGCCCCGTACTTTGGTCAGCGCCTGTAAGAGCTTCTCCTTGTCAATGCCGTACTGGCCCAGGAGCCGTGCGCTGGGGGTGCCGGTCTCATCCGCCAGGGCCAGATACAAGTGCTCCACCGAGACGTATTCGTCCTTGAACTGCTGGGCAATGCGCTCCGCCGCCGTGAGCAGCTGGGAGAAGCGGCGGCTGGCATAGAGCTGCTCCCCGCCTGTGCCGGAGACCTTGGGCAGCCGGTCGATCTCCCGCTGGACCTCCCCGGCCAGGACCTCTACGTCCAGGCCCATATAGGCCAGTAGCCGGGGTACCAGGCCCTCCCGCTGGCGCAGGAGCGCCAGATGCAGATGTTCGCCCTCCAGCTGCTGCTGCCCGTTCTCAATGGCGATGGACTGGCAGTCCGCCACAGCGGCCTGGGCGTTCTGGGTGTACTTGTCAAAATTCATGGTGTATGCCTCCTTCGGCTAGTATGGCCGTTTCTGCACGCCATACCCGTCCCTTTTTCTTTTCGAGAGTGATTGTACACCTGCGCCGGGGAAATGTAAAGAGGAAAATTAGCACTCTCGTGTATAGAGTGCTAATTTTCCGTGAACAACCTGTGAACTTTGCTTGCGCGCATAAAAAATGCCCTTGCTGCCAGATATGGCAACTACGCAGGACAAAAGATTGCAATTGTGCAGTAAACAGCATATTGACTTTTGCGGTCACATAAGGTAAGATAATTATGCGACCGCAAAAGGGGGGTGAACCATGGCCGCAAAAAAAATAGGGCGCCCTACTGATAGTCCAAAAGACATTGACATCAAAATACGCTTTGACAAAGAAACCGTGGATAAACTGGAAATATGTAGTGAGAAAATGCAGATTACCAGAGCGGAAGTAGTCAGGCGTGGTGTCAGAAAGATGTATGACGACCTTGAAAAGAAATAAAAGGAAGTGGCGCAAAACCCATCACAGCACACGCCACTTCCCCAGCCGATATTGCCCAAAGGCAAACGCGACGTAGATAGTATATCATGCGTCAGCTTTCCTTTCAAGTAATATCGGACAAAAAAAGAAAGGACGGTTCAAACGTGGAAAACATTTTGGAAATACGCTACGACCTGCCCTGTGAGAAAATCCATGCGCAGGACGCGCCATTTGTCAGAACGGCGCGTATCAAAGGCGAACAGCTGGAAACATACTTGGATGCCCAGGGCAGGGGGGATGTGCGGTGAGAGAATCTATGATCCGAGAACTCTGTTATGGCAACGTCAATCCATATGAGCGCAGGCGCACCCCCAACCCCGAATTTATCGCGCTCACCGATAAGATTGACGATATAGTGACCTATTATAAAAACCTGCTGTCTCCCGAAGAATACAAGAAGTTTGAGGAAATGCAGAGCTTGCAGGCGCAGGCCGACTTAATCAAGGAGGAAGAGCTTTTTGAGTATGCCTTTTGCGCCGGGGCGCTGCTGATGATTGATGTATTCGGGAACAAGGAGCTATAAACCAAGCGTAAAGAGAGGACTGCCAGAGGGCGGTCCTCTCTTTCTCCGGTTTGCTGCGTTTCCCTCCTTATAAAAAGTTCCTTACTTGCCATCCCAACAGGGCAGTGCTATAATATCCGGGCCGGAGCACCCCCGGGAAACCACCATGAAAGAGATTGATGCCGCTATGCCTTTATTACAAAGTATTCTGCTCACATTTTTGGATACCTTGACGGGGCACTTGATATTGGTGTCCTATCTGCTGGCCGTGACGGATGAGCAGGCCATATGGAACAAGCTGAAAAAACTGCCCCTGCTGCTGGTGTCCCCCGTGGTTGCCACTGTGATGGCCTTTTGGCTGTATAGAAACCAGGTGTTCGATGTGCTCCGATATTTCACCGGCTCCTTTGCCATCCTTGCCATGTGTACCGCATGGGTGATGTGGGCATGGCGGTGGGATTTCTGGCGGGCCGTCTCCGCCACCTGTATGGCGGCCATCCTGCAAGTGGCTACCGCAGCCCTGGCGCAGATGCTGTATCTGCTGTTTCCGTCCGGATGGAGGATGGACCTTGTCTCGCTGGCCGCTGGCCTGCTCTTTTCCATAGCGGCTGCCGCCTTGTTGAAGCGGCTCCGTTTTGGCGCCTGGTTCCGATTACTGTTGGAGGACCGGTCCAGCCCCCGCCGGACTGCGGCAATCCTCTTTGTGCTGGAGGTCTCTATGGAGGCATTCCTGATCCTGCAAAACGGCGTTCAGGTGCAATACCTCGGGGCGTATTACATGCTGGGCGTTGTGCTGGTCCTTATCATCATCGGTCTGATTGTCTACCTGGCCCATTGGTTTGACAACAGCCGGACCCTCCAGACGCAGCGGGACATCATCGCCCAGCAGCAGCTCTATGAGCAAAGCCTGGAGGAGATCCGCCAGGAGGTGCGCTCCTTCCGGCACGATTACAAAAATCTCCTGGCGGGCCTGTCCCAGCAGGCGCAGGAGGGCAGGCTGGATGTGGTGTGCGCCGCATTGTCGGACTTGGACGCAGGCTTTGACCGGCGCTTGGGTGAAAAAATCCAGTTATCCACTCAGATCGGCAACCTGCGCATCCCACCAATACGCAGTCTCTTGCTGCGCAAGCTCACGGATATGCAGGGGAAGGGCGTGGAATACCGCCTGGAGATCCTCTATCCGGTAGAGGTCGTCAGCATAAATGTGTGGGATTTTGTCCGCTGCCTGGGCATACTGGTGGATAACGCCATAGAAGCCGCACTGGGCGCAGAGCAGCCCTGGGTGGAAATCATCCTGCTGGTGCAGGACGGACGGCTGTTCCTCCGGGTATCCAACCCCTATACGCATACGATTGACCCAGGACGGATCTGGGACAACGGCTGGTCCACTAAGGGGCCGGGCCGGGGGGTGGGCCTGTCCAGCTATCAGCGCCTTGTGGGGAATTATCCCAATGCCTCCGCCTGCACCAGCTGGGAGGGCGGTGTGTTTGTGCAGGAGCTGACGGTGGAGGGCAGGCCATGATCGGGATTTACATTTGTGACGATGAGGGCGCTGTCCGCCACCAGATCCAGACCGCCCTGGAGTGGAAGATCTTTGTTGAAAACTATGATATGAAGGTTGTTTGCAGCGCCGCCAATGGGCAGGAGCTGCTGGCCGCAGCGGAAAACGAAAAGCACGGGATTTACTTCCTGGACGTGGAATTGAAGGATGCAGCGTGGGATGGTTTCCAGCTGGGGCGGGAGCTGCGGCGGCGGGACCCCCATTGCACACTGGTTTATATCACCAGCTATAGCGAGCTGGCCTGGCGCACCTTCCAGTATCATCTGGAGGCGTTCGACTACATCGTAAAAGAGCCGGAGCAGATCGGGGCGGCTGTATCACGGTGCCTGGGTGAAATCCATATGCGCCTGCTATCGGAACGCCAGGCCCCGGCGGAGCTGTTCACCCTGCGGACCGGGGAGACCGTGCGCCATGTCCCCCTGCACGATATCCTCTTTTTTGAAACTGCCCCCGTCCCCCACCATGTCTTACTCCATACATCCAACAGCCGGATGGACTTTTTAGGCAGCCTCAATGAGCTGGAGCTTCAGCTGGGGGACCGCTTTATCCGCACACACCGGGCCTATCTGGTGGCGGCGGATCAGATTGAAGCGGTTGATTTGAAACATAATAAGCTGTGGGCCGGCGGCCATGCGTGCCTGCTTTCCCGGGCTGGAAAGGCAGAGCTTCGCAAAAAGATGGGAGGGAACCGTTGAGGTTCCCTCCCGTTCCATTTAGGAAATTTTGCTGTTCATTCAGGAAATTTGAACCACGAGGCCCCGGCGATATGGTATGCTGACGCCTGTAATCAGCGGAAAGCCATCAGGCGGCATAGAGCTGGACCAAACACTCAAAAATACATATCGCATGGAGGAATCAGACATGAAGTCAAAGGTTACTGTTAAGGAACTGGTAGGGACAAAGATGGTATATGGGCTGCTCCTTGTCTTCTACTATTGGATGTGGGCAAGACAGGATTGGCATGATTATTATAATCAGATCCAGCAAGGGGTTATCCTATTCACCATTCTGTTTTTTGCGATGCAGGCAAGCCGTCTGTACAGGTATGGGAAACAGGCAAAAGATGAGCTGGCAATCCAGAATTTGCGCAGGGTGGATGCAGTTGGCTTGAAAATTATGGTGGCTGCCGCGATCATCATTGCTTTTGCCTCTGCCGTCACATTCATAGATGGAAGGATGGCGGGCTATGCACTCGTTGGGACAGTACTTGCGCTGACTGTGATCCGCTATATCCTGTTCTGCGTGGTGAACGGAAAAGCATCCTGATGATGGGATGCAGGCAAACGGCAGAAGGGGAAAGGAGGTGAGCATATGGCGAATGATCGTTTTGTAGAGGTCTATAACCAGGGCATCGTGAATGTGGCAAAGATCATTGTGGATACGGAAACTGGCGTGAACTACCTGATGGGTTCCCATAACAAGGCCAATGGGACCGGGCTGACCGTTCTGGTTGACCGGGACGGCAAGCCCATTGTCACCCCCATTGACTGAAGGAAAAAAGCAAAGCCTCGTCAGCAATATGCTCCTGTTCGTTTGCCAATCCGTTTTTCATCATAAAAAATAGCTCGCTGCACGACGGCAAAAGGAAAAACCGTCGTGCAGCAGCTCATAATCGGATGTAGTTGCGGCGGCTTTGGGGGCCGCCCTTTTGCGTGCCGGCAGATGGCTGAATCACAGCACCTTTGCCAGGAAGGTTTTCAGCCGGTCGCTGCGGGGATTGGCGAAGAGCTCCGCCGGGGTGTTTTCCTCCACGATGACGCCGCCGTCCATGAAGATCACCCGGCTGCCCACCTCCCGGGCAAAGCCCATCTCATGGGTGACAACCACCATGGTCATGCCGTCCCGGGCCAGATCCTTCATGACCTCCAGCACCTCGCCAACCATCTCCGGGTCCAGGGCGGAGGTGGGCTCGTCAAAGAGCATGACCTCCGGCTCCATGCACAGGGCACGGACAATGGCGATACGCTGCTTTTGCCCGCCGGAGAGCTGGCTGGGATAGGCCCCGGCCCGGTCCGCCAGGCCGACCCGCTCCAGCAGGGAGCGCGCCTTCTCCTCCGCCTCCGCTTTCCCCTTTTTCAGGAGCTTGATCGGGGCCAGGGTCATATTCTCCAGGATGGTCATGTGGGGGAAGAGGTTGAAATGCTGGAACACCATGCCCATCTTCTGCCGGTGGAGGTCAATATTTACCTTGGGATCCGTGATATCTACCCCGTCAAAGGTGACAGAGCCGCCAGTGGGCCGCTCCAACAGGTTGAGGCAGCGCAGGAACGTGGACTTCCCGGACCCGGAGGGCCCGATAACCACCACAACCTCGCCCTTGCGGATATCGGCGGAAACGCCGTCCAGGGCGTGGATCGTGCCGCCGTCGAAATGCTTTTGCAGATTTTTAACAGAAATCAGCACATTACCGTTCACTGTTTCTCAGCCTCCTCTCCAGCTTGCCCACCAGCCAGGTAAAGAACATGACCATCACCAAATAAATCAGCGCCACCGCGAGCAGCGGCAGGAAGGGGGAATAGGTCACGCTGCGGATGATGTTGCCGCCCATGGTCAGATCCCGGACCGTGACATAACCGGCCACGCTGGTCTCCTTGAGCAGCACAATAAACTCGTTGGCCAGGCTGGGCAGGACGTTTTTGAACGCCTGGGGGACAATGATGTACTGCATAGTGCGAACATAGTTGAAGCCCAGGGAGCGCCCCGCCTCAAACTGGCCCTGGTCGATGGACATGATGCCTGCCCGGAAGATCTCTGCTACATAGGCCCCCGAGTTCACGCCAAAGGCCAGCGTCGCCACAGCCACGCCGTTGCGGGAGGAGGCGAAGATAATGTAATACATAATCATCAGCTGCACCACCACCGGGGTGCCCCGGATGACCGTCAGGTAGACCTGGCAGAGCCCGTTTGCCAGGGACAGGAAAAACCGGCCCGCCCCGGGACGCATCTCCCCCGCCGTCTTGTCGTAAGTGGAGCGGACAATCGCCACCACCACGCCGATGGCGATACCCAGCAGCACAGCGAACAGGGTAATTTGCAGGGTGTTGAGCAGACCGCTGGTGAGGAAGCGCCATCGGTCCTCCTGGATAAAATTTAGATAAAAATCTGCCTTCAGGCTGTCAAGCCATTGCATTCTCTCTCTCCTCCTACATATTCCAACGAAGGGGCGGCCGCAGGGCCGCCCCGATGCTGTCTTTACTGGTTGTTGGTGGCCACGTAGGCCTTGGCGGGCTCATTGTCAATGATGACGCAGTCCACCTTACCGGTGACAAGGGCCTGGACGGCTTCCGCGCCGGAGGAGTACTTGGAGACGCGCTCCGCACCAAAATCGTCCTCAGAGTAGATGTCGCCGGTGGTGCCCCGCTGGGTACCCACCATATAGGACACGCCCTCAGCGTACAGGTCGTCCACGGTGGTGATGGGGCTGTCCTCGGCCACGATGATGGACTGGATGCCGGTGGCGTAGCTGTCAGAGAAGCTGACATTCTGCAGGCGCTCCTCGGTGACAGTCAGGCCGGCCATACCCATGTCGGCCTTGCCGGTCTGGACAGCAGTAATGATGGCGTCGAACTCCATATCGTCGATGACCAGCTTCATGTCCAGCTCGTCGGCGATAGCGGCGGCCATCTCTGCGTCGATGCCCACGATGGCGTTGTCCTCGTAGTACTCATAGGGAGGGAACTGGGCATTGGTAGCCATGTGCAGCTCCGGCTTACCCTCGGCATTCGCCTGGAAGGTCAGCTCATGGGCAGCACCGGAGATGTACTTGTCAACAATCATCTGGGCAGTGCCGTTGGAGATAATGGTGTCCATCGCCGCATTGATACGCTCGAGAAGTTCGGTATTCTCTTTGGCAATGGCAATGGCATAGTCCTCCACCGCGTACTCGGTGTCCAGGATTTTCAGAGTGACTTTCTTCTGCCCGCAGGCGGCCAGGCTCAGGACAAGGCCCAGCACCAGGGCCAGGGCGGCAATCTTCTTCATGGGTGATACTTCCTTTCCATCTGTTCCAAATTTTGCGTACGGTTTCCCAGGCCCGGACAGCGGTCCGGGCGATAGGGAGCATACACCATTCCAAGAAAATTGTCAATGGATTTTCAAGAATAATGTATATTTATCGAACAGGAACAGCACATTTTTACCAGACTGCCAAAACCCGCCAGCATATAGCCGCCGCCTTTGCGCGATTTGACGGCTCTGTCCTGCATATTGTGTATATGCCTGCTGCATCACAGATATTGATCCCATGCAATCAGCGGCAAAAACAGGACTTTTCCGGATCACCTTGCAATTCTGATTCAAATCGGATAAAATAGGCACAATAGAATGCAGTCTTTCCCTGGCCCCTCTGGGGCGGCGGGGAAAAGCGGGAGGTTTATACGATGAAAAGGAAAATTTTCGCCCTCATCCTGGCACTGGGCCTGGTATCTGCACCGGCTGCCGCCTTTGACGATGTCCCCGCCGACGCCTATTACCGCAGTGCGGTGGATTGGGCGGTGGATCGTGGGATCACCGGTGGCAGCTCCACGGGCCTGTTTGATCCGGAAAGCCCCTGTACCACAGAGCAGATGGTCACTTTCCTCTGGCGGGCCCAGGGCCAGCCGGAGCCCGCCGCCGCTGCCAACCCGTTTGTAGACGCAGCCCCCAGCACTCCTTATTATCAAGCAGCTCTGTGGGCCCATGAGGTGGGGCTGGTCTCCGGGCCTCTCCTCTCCCCGGAAGCCCCCTGCACCCGTGGACAGACCGTCCTGTATCTATGGAAGCTGGCAGGCCGGCCCGCGCCTGTTGCTGGGGACATCCTCCCTGTCCCGGGGGAGGATGCCGCTATTGGCATCCCGGGCGACACCTTAATCAATACCTTCTTTGCCTACACCATCCACAGCGCCGCCGTGATGGACACCTTCGGCGCTGTAACAGCAGGGGAGGGCAAGGAGCTGCTGGTGGTGGATATCACCATCCGCAACACAGATGAATGGCCGGTGCCTATGTATGACACGGATTTCCAGCTCCAATGGGGCGGCGAGGGGCCTGCGGACTTCGCATATCCCCTGGCGGACAAGTCCGGCCAGCTCCCGGCATCCTATACGCTGGCTGTGGGGGAGGAGGTTTCCGGCAAGCTGCTCTACGAGATCCCCGCCGGGAGCCAGCAATTGACCATTTCCTACCGTGAGAACTTTGACGACGGGACAACCGGCAGCCTCTTCCGTGCCTGCTTTGCCATCCAGGACGGCAAGTCCACCTATCCCACCCTTTTTGACGACGTGGCCCTGGGTGCGGAATACGCCCAGGCCGTACTCTGGGCCCTCCGGGCACAGATCGCCTCCGGCACCGGCGGCGGCTTCTCCCCGGATGAGGCATGTACCCGCGGGCAGATCATGACCTTTTTGCACCGGGCCTATGGGGCAGACCCTTCCATAAGCTGAACAGGGCGGGCGCAGCCAATTTCTGGCTGCGCCCGCTGTTATTCTAATGAATCAACAGGCTTTTCCTTTCCACAGCAGATCCGTCCCCCAGCTGGCCAGCAGCAGCGCATAGGAGAGGGGCCAAAGCAGTACCAGCGGCCCGCAGTATGTACCCAGGGGAGTGTTGCAGCACACCACCGCCCGCAGCAGGCCATAGAGCACCAGGACTGCCAGGGACAGATACTGTGACCACAGGGCCAGCAGTATACAGATCTGCCTGTGCCGGGCCTGGCGCAGGCGGGCTGTCAGGTCGATTACCTTAGATGGTTTTGATGGGTACATGGCAGCAGCCTCCTTCTTATCACACCTGCATAGCGCCTGTCCTCAAAAACATGGCCTCGCTACGCCGGACATATCTTCCTCCAGCAAGTATAGTCACTGATAGAAAAAGATATGCAAGGCTATCCCGTTTTTTATTGCACTGCCCAACAACCCCTGGGGTTTGTACAAAAACTTGTCGGAAATATGCAGGGAAAAGTATTGATCTTTCTCCGCCACTTTGGTATAATGATGTTAATTTCGCATATGTGAAAATTGTTAGGATTTTCACGAAGAAAGTGGGGCGTCCGCCCTGACAGGCGGCGTCCGCAACTGTTTTAAGAAGGAGGAATCCCGCTATGCCTGAAAACCTGTTCGTTGTTCTGATGGGCGTTGGGACTGTCTTCTTCGGCCTGATCTGCATCATCCTCCTCTGCACGGTCATGAGCGCCGTGTGCCGGTCGATGGGCACGGGCTCTGCGGTCCCTGCCGCAGCAGCCCCCGCAGCTCCCGCCGTAAGAAATGACGCAATCCCCAACCGCCAGGCAATGATCGCCGCCATCTCCGCTGCTATCGCGGAGGATCTGGGGACCGATCTCGCCGGCATCCGCATTCTGTCCGTTAAAAAACTTTAATTGATTGAGGAGAGGAAAGAGCTATGAAAAAGTATAAGGTGAATGTAAACGGCACTGTCTATGAGGTTGCCATTGAGGTCATGGATGGCGCCGCCCCTGTCGCAGCAGCCCCCGCTGCCGCACCTGCGGCCGCCCCCGCTGCTCCCGCCGGTGGTGAGAAGGTCACCGCCCCCATGCCCGGCACCATTCTGGATGTGCGTGTTCAGAACGGCTCCGCTGTGAAGAAGGGCGATATCCTCTTCATCCTGGAGGCTATGAAGATGGAAAACGAGATCATGGCCCCCTGCGACGGCACCATCGCCTCTGTCAATGTCACCAAGGGCGCCAGCGTGGAGTCCGGCTCTCTGCTGTGCGTGATCGGCTAAGGCCGTCCGCTGGGAGGAATACTAAATGGAAGCTATCATGAATTTTATTCAGGCGACCGGCTTCTACCAGATTGCCACTGGGGACTGGAAGGTTCTGATCATGCTGCTGATCTCCTTTGTCCTGCTGTACCTGGCAATTGTGAAGAAGTTCGAGCCCCTGCTGCTGCTGCCGATTGCTTTCGGTATGCTCATCACCAACCTGCCTGGCGCGGAGATGTACCATGAGCTGCTCTTCGCCGGAGGCCATGTCAACTGGGAGATCTTCGGCGGCCAGCCGATTACGTCTGAGTTTTTGACCCATCTGAAGGATCTGGGCGTATCGGACGCCGTGCTGGGCACCGTCGAGGTGGGCCAGAGCATCAGTGTCGGCCTCATCGACGTGCTGTACCTGGGCGTCAAGCTGGGCATCTACCCCTGCCTGATCTTCATGGGCGTGGGCGCGGGCACCGACTTCGGCCCGCTGATCGCCAACCCCAAGACCCTGCTGCTGGGTGCAGCCGCCCAGCTGGGTATCTTTATGACCTTTGTTGGCTGCAAGCTCTCCACCCTGTTTACCAATGCCCAGGCTGCCTCCATCGGCATCATCGGCGGCGCGGACGGCCCCACCGCCATCTTTGTCACCAGCCGCCTGGCCCCCGAGCTGCTGGGCCCCATCGCCGTGGCTGCATACAGCTACATGGCCCTGGTGCCTGTCATCCAGCCCCCCATTATGCGCCTGCTCACCACTGCTGAGGAGCGCAAGATCGTTATGCGCCCCCTGCGTGAGGTTTCCAAGCGGGAAAAGATTATTTTCCCCATCATGGTTACTGTGTTTGTGGCCCTGCTGGTGCCCTCCGCCGGCCCGCTGATCGCGTGCCTGATGCTGGGCAACCTGTTTAAGGAGTCCGGCGTGGTGGAGCGTCTGAACAAGACCGCCCAGAACGAGCTGATGAACATCGTCACCATCTTCCTGGGCATCTCTGTGGGCGCAACCGCAACCGCTACCACCTTCCTGTCCCTCCAGACCATTACCATCATGCTCATGGGCGTCGTGGCCTTCGGCTTCGGTACCGCTGGCGGTGTGCTGCTGGCTAAGCTGATGAACCTCTTCCTCAAGGAGAAGATCAATCCCCTCATCGGCTCCGCCGGCGTCTCCGCTGTGCCTATGGCCGCCCGTGTCTCCCAGGTGGAGGGCCAGAAGGCCAATCCTGCCAACTTCCTGCTTATGCACGCGATGGGCCCCAATGTGGCGGGCGTGATTGGTTCCGCCATCGCCGCTGGCGTGCTGATGGCGCTGTTCGGATAAGGCGTACATTCTTTTCTTTAATAAAGAAAAGAATCAGAGGAACACTTTTCCCGCGAAACTGTGTTTCGCTTCTCTTTATAAAATAATAGAGGAGAACGGCGGAGGCCTTTCGGGAAAAGTTCCTTTTAATCCTTTTTCCCTCAAGAAAAAGGGTGTACGCCCCATGACTGAAAGAATGGAGTAATTGAATGGAAACAATGGAATTTCTGTCTAAGAAGCCCCTGCTGATTACCGACACCATCCTCCGTGACGCCCACCAGTCCCAGGCCGCCACCCGCATGACCATCGAAGACATGCTGCCGGCCTGCGAGGTTCTGGATTCCATCGGCTACTATTCCCTGGAGTGCTGGGGCGGCGCTACCTTCGATGTATGTATGCGTTTCCTCAACGAGGATCCCTGGGAGCGTCTGCGCACCCTGCGTAAGCACCTGCCCAACACCAAGCTGCAAATGCTCTTCCGCGGCCAGAATATCCTGGGCTATAAGCACTACGCCGACGACGTCGTAGACGCGTTCTGCCGCAAGTCTATTGAAAACGGCATTGATATCATCCGCATTTTCGACGCCCTCAACGACATCCGCAACCTGGAGCAGGCCATCAAGTCCACCAAGAAGTACGGCGGCATTGTCGAGGCCACCCTCTCCTACACCATCTCCCCCATCCACAACGAGGATTACTTCGTGAAGATGGCCAAGGAGCTGGAGCAGATGGGTGCGGACGTGCTGTGCATCAAGGACATGGCAAACCTCCTGCTGCCCATGGACGCTTACTCCCTGGTGAAGCGCCTGAAGGAGAGCGTATCTATGCCCATCCACCTGCACACCCATAACACCACCGGTACCGGCGATATGGTCTATCTGATGGCAGCTTATGCTGGCATTGATATCGTGGACACCGCCCTCAGCCCCCTGGCTAACGGCACTGCCCAGCCCGCCACGGAGGCCCTGGTTGCCACCCTCCAGGGCACTGTGCGAGACACGGGCCTGGATTTGAGCAAGATGAGCGATGCCGCTGTCCACTTCCGTAAGGTCGCCCAGCGCCTGAAGGACATCGGCGCCCTGGATCCCAAGGTCCTCAATGTGGATACCAACACCCTGCTCTACCAGGTGCCCGGCGGGATGCTCTCCAACCTTATCAGCCAGCTCAAGCAGGCCGGCAAGGAGGATCAGTACTATGACGTGCTGGCGGAGGTCCCCCGTGTGCGCGAGGATTACGGTTATCCCCCGCTGGTTACGCCGACCTCCCAGATCGTGGGTACCCAGGCGGTCATGAACATCATCATGGGCGAGCGCTACAAGACCTTCACCAAGGAGTCCCGCGCCGTCCTGCGGGGCGAGTACGGCGCTCTTCCCGGCAAGGTCAATGGGAAGGTACGGGCCAAGGCCGGTATCAAGCCGGAGGAGGTCATCACCTGCCGTCCTGCTGACCAGCTCCAGCCGGAGCTGGAGAAGTACAAGGAGGAGTTCAAGGATCTGGCCAAGAGCGAGGAGGATGTCCTCAGCCTGGCCCTGTTCCCCCAGGTAGCTCCCAAGTTCCTGGCCTGGCGTGACGGCCCCCATGACCAGCCTGCTGCTGCTCCCGCTGCCGCCCCGGCTGCTGCAAAGCCCGCCGCTAATCCCAATGCGGTGCGGGAACTGTACGTGGACGACAAAAGCATCTGATAGCTGCTTCCCGCCGGATGCGGCGGCGGGAAGATCCTATTGACCATCCCCTTCTCACCCTTCTCAATTTTTCTGCAAAAAATTACCGGATGTGCCTTGGCATATTCGCACGCAGATTGCAAATGATAGGGTTGCGACAAGGGCGGCGGACACAGCAGCCGCCCGGCGGCACAGCGCAGCGGATAAGGCACGGGCAGCTTTCGCTTCTCACCTTCTCCAATGCGTGCCCGTGCCATCGCAAAAAAATGGAGAAGGAGAAAAAGAATTATGTCTAAGAAGAATAACCGCATCAATGTTCCCGAGGCCCGCGAGGCTATGGACAAGTTCAAGATGGAGGCTGCCAGCGAGGTTGGCGTGAACCTCAAGGAGGGCTACAACGGCGACCTGAGCTCCCGTGAGGCCGGCTCCGTCGGCGGCCAGATGGTCAAGAAGATGATCGAGTCCTACGAGAAGAACCTGTAAGGTTCCTCTGGACAACAAAGGGGACCGGCGATAAGCCGGTCCCCTTTCTATTTTTCCCATATGACATGCTGTCACTCCAAATATACTCCCAGCCGGGCCAAGCCGTTTTTCCCGACCAGCTCAGCGATTTCGGTATAGTCCAGGCGCAATGCGACAGGTCCCATCGTGTAGGGCCCCAGCTCAAAGCAGGAGAAAAACACCTCCATGCCCGTCCCGTCAAAAAGTACCGTCCCCTCGTTCCAATGGGCGATGGTTTCCGCATATTCAGGGAAAAAGGACTCCCGCACATCCAATGCCTCCGCCTGGGCCAGCAGCAGCTCCGCCGCTCCCATGCGGAAGGATTCCGGGGATTCCGCAATCTGGGCCGGGTCGATAAACTGCCCGGACCGCAAGTCAAACAGGAGGCTGGAGGTGTAGCTATTGGGATGGGCTCCGCCGGTGAAACTGCTGTTTTCTAAGCGGATACTGATAATATGTCCCGCCAGATAGGCAGAGGCGACTGTCTCGTCGTAGCAGGGGGAGGCTGCGCTGCCCTGCTCATGGGCCCGCAGGGCATCCGCCCCAATCTGGCTGCCCAGGGTTACGGAATCCTCCAATAGCGCATCCATCCGCTTGTTGAAGCTTTCAATGTTCCGCTCTGCTACCTGCTTCTCTATAGGGGGGAGGCTGTCCAGGTTTGCCGCTGAGAGGGCCAGGAACTGGTAGTTGTACCAGGCCAGCTCCCCGCAGCCATCCCCAGCAGTGAAGCTGTCCGCAGCGGCCAGGGGGACAAAGCTGTACTCCGCCTGTTCCCACACCTCTGCTGCTTCTACCCCCTGCTGCTTAGGCGGGGGCACATTGGCTTGGGAGCCGCAGGCACAGAAGAAACATAGACAGGCGGCCAACAGTGCGGGCACCTGTTTTTTCATAGAGATCATTCCCTTCCTAGAGGATAACGGCTTAGCGCATCACAGGGCCGGTCCGGTACTCCTGGCCCGGCCCTGCCTGATCCAGCGCAGGGTAAGCCAGGGTATAGAGATCCGTGCAGGCGGCCTCCTGGTTAAATACCCGCTGTGCCGCCCCGTCTAAAAGGCGGACATGTCCAGGTTTCGTCAGCACCGGCAGGGCTGCCCGGCCCCGCATCTGCCCCAGCAGTGCCCGGCCCCGGGCGTTGGCCCCCAGTACCCGGAGGTAGGGCGGGACCTCCCCCTGGGCTGCCTGGGGCGTACCCAGATAGCTCTGGAGCAGCATCCGCCGCAGGCGGGCCATCGGGTAGCGCTTGGTCTTCGCAGCGGCCAGCAGGCCGTCTATGGAGGAGGCAGTGCGGATGGCGTTATAAAAGCGGTGGTACAGCCCCTCCTTGCCGCCGTCGTAGGGCAAAAACTCCTTCTCCTCCATCTGCCGCAGGCGGGCCAGGACGGCACGCTGGCAGATCCTCATGGATACCGGGGCGCGGCCTGCCGCGATCTCCCGGTCAAGGACATCGGCAGTGCCGCAGGGCAGGAGGGCCCGCCAATCCCCGCCAGTGAGGATTGTCTCCCGGACCAGGGAGGCGGAGGGCATAGGGCTGGCCTCCCCGCTGTCGTGGCCCGCACCCACCCGTGGCAGGGCCAGGGGCTCCATGGGGTCCCCTGCGGCGCGGAGCGCCCGGAGGTACTCTACCGCCAGGGTGTCGTTGGGCCGGGACAGGCAGTCCGCCGCCGCCCCCATAAGCTCCCGGACCACCGTCTGCCGGGCGGCGGCAAAGGGGAGGCCGCTGTCCGCGTAACGCCGCAGGCCGGTGCAGTAGGCAGGGCTCTCCAGGCAGTCCACTGCCCGCTGCAGTGGGGCCAGTTCGCCGCTCTCACTGCCGAAAACCAGGTGGGTGACGACGCCTGTGGCCGCCAGCACTGCCACGCCCCCCTGTGCGAACCGTTCCGCTGCGGCAGCGGACCAGGGGGTGGGCAGCTCCAGCACCAGATCCACACCGCCCAGCAGGGCCGCCTCCGTCCGGGCGTGCTTGGACAGGATGGCAAAGTCCCCCCGCTGGACAAAATTGCCGCTCATACAGGCGACTACCGCCGTATCCGCCCCCAGGCGGCGGCGCAGCTCCGCCAGCAGCCAGCCGTGGCCCCGGTGGAAAGGGTTGTATTCCGCGATCACACCTGCCACTGCCACGCCAGCGCCTCCCCTCAAACGACAATACGCCGGTCTGTCCCATAATTTTTCTGGAAAATCCCAAAAAAATGGTTGTCTAACCGGCGAGAATGGTCTACAATATATGTTGTGACCATTTTACCTGTCTCCTGCCGGAAAAGCAAGTCACAGCCCGGAAACAAAAAATAACAAAACAATGACAATCGAAGGACAAGGAGAACTTTGAGCATGAAAATTCTGATTATCAACGCGGGCAGCTCCTCCCTGAAGTACCAGTTTATGGAGTCCGAGGGCGGCCAGGTCTTCGCCAAGGGCCTGTGCGAGCGCATCGGCATCGACGGCCGCCTGACCCACAAGGTCCCCGGCCGTGAGGACGTGAAGCAGGATATCCCCATGCCCACCCACAGCGAGGCCATCCAGGCGGTGCTGGACATCATGGTGGACCCCGCCAAGGGCGTCATCTCCTCCACCGACGAGATCGCCGCTGTGGGCCACCGCGTCCTCCACGGCGGCATGGCCTTCACCGAGAGCTGCATCATTGACGACGCCTGCATCGCGGCCATCAAGAAGTGCATCCCCCTGGGGCCCCTCCACAACCCCGCCAATCTCATGGGCATCGAGGCCTGCCAGAAGATCATGCCCAAGACGCCCCAGGTGGCCGTGTTCGACACCGCCTTCCATATGACCATGCCCCCCAAGGCCTACATCTACGCCATCCCCTACGAGTACTATGAGAAGGACGACGTCCGCCGCTACGGCTTCCACGGCACCAGCCACCGCTATGTCTCCGCCCGCGCCATCGACATGCTGGGCAATCCGGAGCACAGCAAGGTGATCTGCTGCCACCTGGGCAACGGCTCCTCCCTCTCCGCCGTGGTGGACGGCAAGTGCGTGGACACCACCATGGGCCTGGGGCCCTTGGCCGGCTTCCCCATGGGCACCCGCTCCGGCGACGTGGACGCCACCATCCTGGAGTACCTGATGGGCCGGTACGGCTATGACATCAAGGAGATGCTGAACATCCTCAACAAGAAGAGCGGCGTGCTGGGCATCTCCGGCGTCAGCTCCGACTTCCGTGACCTGGATGAGGCCGCTGCCAAGGGCAATGAGCGCGCCGCCCTGGCCCTGGAGAAGTTCATCTATGAGGTGCGGAAGTTCATCGGCGCTTACGCCAACGCCATGGGCGGTGTGGATGCCATTGTGTTCACCGCCGGCATCGGCGAGAACTCCATCGACCTGCGCAAGCGGATCTGCGAGGGCATGGAGTACATGGGCGTGAAGATGGACGCGGAGAAGAACAATGTCCGCGGCCAGGAGGTGGATGTGTCCGCCGACGGCTCCAAGGTGAAGATCTTCGTCATCCCCACCAACGAGGAGCTGATGATCGCCATGGATACCGCCGCCCTCTGCAACAAGTAAATTCATCCTATTTGCGCCGCTGCGCTCGTTTCCCTGGCCTGTCCGGGGGTAAAACAGAGCGCGGCGGCGCATACTGTATCAACAGGTGCGCTCTTTCTTCTGCAAAAGGAGATGGATCAAATCGGAAATCAAATACCTTGCCATAGGGAGGATATTAGTATGTTGAAGGATCAGGTTGCTATCATCACCGGCGGCACACGGGGGATAGGCTATGCCATTGTGGAAAAATATCTGGAAAACCACGCTTCCGTCGTCCTCTGCGGCTCCCGCCAAGAGACAGCGGATAAGGCGGTGGCCGCGTTGAAGGCCAAGGACCCCACATGGAAGGTGGAGGGGATTGCGCCGGATTTGACGGATTATGCCTCGGTGAAGGAGGCGTTCCAGGGCGTCCAGGACCGCTATGGGCGCATTGATATCCTGGTGAACAACGCCGGGCTCTCATCCTCTGACCCCCTCTCCGCCTATACGCCGGAGATGTTCCGGAAGGTGATGGCCCTCAATGTGGACGCGGTGTTCTACTGCATCCGGGCGGTGTACGACACCATGGCCGCCCAGAAGAGCGGGTGCATCATCAACACCAGCAGCGTGGTCAGCCGCTTCGGCCAGCCCAGCGGCGTGGCTTACCCCACCAGCAAATTTGCCATCAACGGCCTGACCCTCTCCCTGGCCCGGGAGCTGGGCCCCCAGGGCATCCGAGTCAACGCGGTGGCGCCGGGCATCACCAACACGGATATGATGAAGGCCGTACCGGAGAGCGTTATCACCCCGCTGATCAACCAGATCCCCCTGCGCCGCATCGGGGAGCCAGAGGATCTGGCCAATGCCTTCCTCTTCCTGGCCAGCCCCGCAGCCTCCTATATCACCGGGGAGATCCTCCACGTGGGCGGCCAGGTCCGGACCTGACCCTGTCCCCCGAAAGCCGGGCAGGGCCTGGGCGGTAGAATTGACCGCCCAGGCCCCGCCTTTTGCTGTATGCAGGACATTTTCCAGCCGCTATGTCTGCCCCAGGAGTATTCTGCATGTATATGAGGGTTTCGACGGATTTTCTTCCACTTTCCGTTGACTTTGCCCCTCGGAAATGGTAAAGTTGTGTGGGATAATCAGGCCCCAGGGCCCATGAAACACATATTGATAACCAAGGAGACCATCTATGGAGCGTTACTATCAGCCAGCAATCGAGACCGCATCCAGGGATCAGCTCCTGGCCTGGCAGAACGAACGCCTGGTCAGGCAGGTGCAGCATGTATGGGATCATGTCCCCTACTACCGGAAAAAGATGGAGGAGAAGGGCATCGCCCCCGGCGAGATCCAGGGCGTGGAGGATCTCCACAAGCTCCCCTTCCTCACCAAGGACGACCTGCGGGAGGCATACCCCTACGGCCTGCTGGGGATGCCCCTCAAGGACTGCACCCGCATCCAGTCCACCTCCGGCACCACCGGGCGGCGGGTGGTTGCCTTCTATACCCAGCACGACATTGACCTGTGGGAGGACTGCTGCGCCCGGGCCATCGTGGCCGCTGGCGGCACGGATGAGGATGTCTGCCACGTCAGCTACGGCTACGGCCTCTTTACCGGCGGTCCCGGCCTGAACGGCGGCAGCCACAAGGTGGGCTGCCTGACGCTGCCCCTGTCCTCCGGCAATACGGACCGCCAGCTCCAGTTTATGGTGGACCTGGGCTCCACCATCCTGTGCTGCACCCCCTCCTATGCGGCCTATCTGGCCGAGAGCATCCATGAGCGGGGATTGCGGGACCAGATCAAGCTCAAGGCGGGCATTTTTGGCGCCGAGGCATGGAGCGAGGAGATGCGCCGGGATATCGAGTCCAAGCTGGGCATCAAGGCCTATGACATCTACGGCCTGACCGAGACCAGCGGCCCGGGCGTCGCCTTTGAGTGCTCCGCGCAGGCGGGAATGCATATCAATGAGGACCACTTCATCGCAGAGATCATCGACCCGGATACCGGCGAGGTCCTGCCCGAGGGCAGCAAGGGTGAGCTGGTGTTCACCGCCATCACCAAGCAGGCGTTCCCCCTGCTGCGCTACCGCACCCGGGATATCTGCGTGCTCAGCCGGAAGCCCTGCGCCTGCGGCCGCACCCACATCAAGATGAGCAAGCCCATGGGCCGCAGTGACGATATGCTCATTGTCAAGGGCGTCAACGTCTTCCCGTCCCAGATCGAGACTGTCCTGCTGGAGCAGGGCTATCCCGCCAACTACCAGATTCTCGTTGACCGCGTGAACAACTCCGACACCCTGGAGGTCATGGTGGAGATGACGGCGGAGAACTTCTCCGACAACCTGGGCCGGATTACCAGGATGGAGCAGGGCCTTGTGACGGCCCTGAAGGCGATGCTGGGCATTTACGCCAAGGTCCGTCTGGTAGCGCCCAAGACCATCACCCGCAGCGAGGGCAAGGCCGTGCGTGTCATCGACAAGCGCAAGATTTGAGAGAGGAGCGAACTGGTATGACGATCCATCAGATCTCTATATTCCTGGAGAACCGCGCCGGCCAGCTGGCCGATATCACCGCGATCCTGTCGGAAAACCATGTGGATCTGCGGGCCATCAACATTGCGGAGACTGCCGACTATGGCGTGCTGCGCCTGATTGTGGACGACGCCCAGCGCGCCTCCGCCATCCTCCTGGAGCGCGGTTTCATCCTGACAATGACCCCGGTGGTGCCGGTGGCTGTGCCCGACCGCCCCGGCGGGCTGAACGAGGTGCTGCAGGTGATCTCCCGGGCGGAGATCGACGTGGAGTACATGTACTCCGTGTTCGGTCAGAAGGAGGGCCTGGCCTATATGATCTTCCGGGTGGGCGACCCGGAGCGGTTCAACGCCGTGCTGGCATCCAGCGGCCTGGCCGCCGTCCCCGGCGATGAGCTGGGCACACACTGAGGCCGCCATTCATCAAAAATAACCGGGGCCGTCCGGCGGCCCCGGAATCCCAATCAAAAGGACTGATTTACCATGCAGGAAATGAGCAGAAAGAACCGGCTGTTTACGGACTCCGTTATCCGCCGCATGACCCGGATCGCCATCGATTGCGGGGCCATCAACCTGGCCCAGGGGTTCCCCGACTTTGACCCGCCCAAGGCGATGACCGACCGTCTGGCTGAGGTCAGCGCCCAGGGCCCCCACCAGTACCCCATCACTATGGGCGCGCCCAACTTCCGGGAGGCCCTGGCCCGCAAGTGCGGGCGGTTCATGGGCTGCACCCTGGACCCCAACACGGAGATGGTCGTCACCATCGGTTCCACGGAGGCCATGGTAGACACGATCTTCGCCCTGACCAACCCCGGTGACAAGATCATCATGTTCTCCCCCTACTTTGAGAACTACCACGCCCAGGCCATCATGGCCGACTGTGAGCCGGTGTTCGTCCCCCTGGTGCCGCCCTCCTTCCACTTTGACGCCAATGTTCTGGAGGACGCTTTCAAGCAGGGGGCTAAGGCCATCCTGATCTGCAACCCCTCCAACCCCAGCGGCAAGGTCTTCACCTACGACGAGCTGAAGCTGATTGCAGACCTTTGCATCAAGTACGACGTGTACGCCATCATGGACGAGGTGTACGAGCACATCATCTATGAGGGGAACAAGCATGTCTACATGAACAGCCTGCCCGGCATGTGGGAGCGGACGGTCAGCTGTTCCAGCCTCTCCAAGACCTACTCCGTCACCGGCTGGCGTCTGGGCTACGCCATCGCCCCCCAGGAGATCATGGACCGCATCAAGCAGTACCACGATTTCAACACCGTGGGCGCACCCTCCCCCTTGATGGAGGCCGCCGTGGTGGGCCTGGACATGCCGGACAGCTACTATGAGGAGTTCGGCGCGCACTATGCCCATATGAAGAAGATCTTTACCGACGGCCTGAAAAATATCGGCATCCCCTTCACCGACCCCCAGGGCGCGTATTTCGTTCTGGCCAACATCGGCCCCTACCTCAAGCCGGGCCAGAGCGACGTGGCCTTCTGCGAGGAGATGGCCCACAAGGTGGGCGTCGCCTGCGTCCCCGGCACCTCCTTCTTCCGGGAGGACGTCCAGGACATTGTCCGCGTCCACTTTGCCAAGAAGGATGAAACCCTCTATGAGGCCCTCAACCGCCTGTCTGATATCAAGGCGAAAATGGCATAAAGCCCCCATTGACGAGGCGGCCGCTTCGGGAGAAGCGGCCGCCTCGTCAATCATTCCTGGTGTGAACCGTCCAGCGGATGCCCGCACTCCGGACAATGCTTCGGCCTTCTGCCCCTGATCTGGAAGGCGGCATGGCAATTGGGACAGCGATAGAAGATCACAGTCTGAAGCATCCCCGACAGCAGAACAACAATCCCTGCGATACCGGGCCAATTCACCTGGGTCATCAGGGAGATCATGCATAAAACGAGCCCTGTATAGAGGCAAATATTGTATATCAAATAGCTTTTCTTGTAATCCATCAGACTGTCCTCGTTTCATCATTCCAAGTTCTCCTGTGAGCAGGGCATAGGGAACATCACGCGCAGGCAGCTGAAAAATGTTTGTATTTCTCAGTTACTGTCCGTATTTTCGGACGATAGATGTGATATCCTTTATTCAGAAGCAGCGGAAACGCATCTGGAAAGGAGCATCGTTTATGAAGGGATATTACAATAACAGCGGTTACATGGGGTATGTAGAGGGCCGGTGGGTACTGTTTGCCTGTGAGCAGGATTATACGGAGTACATGGAGGAATAAGCAGGGGAGGGCCCTGCCCTCAGCTGTATTCCTTGCCCAGCCGCTTGTACATCGTCTTTTTCACCGCCCGCAGGATGTTCTCATAGCCGGTGCAGCGGCACAGGTGGCCACTGAGGAGCTTACGCAGCTCCTCGTCCGAGTACTCCCTGCCGCTCTCCAGGATCTCCACGGCAGTCATAATAAACCCCGGTGTACAGAACCCGCATTGGATGGCGGCCTCGTCAATAAACGCCTGCTGGATGTCCGACAGCTCCCCGTTGGGGCCCAGCAGGCCCTCCACAGTGCGGATGGACTTGCCGTCCGCCCAAACAGCCAGGTACAGGCAGGAGTTAAAGCACGCCCCGTCAATGATGACATTGCAGGCCCCGCACTCCCCCACCTCGCAGCCTTTTTTCACACTGGTCAGCTGGAAATCGTTGCGGAGCATGTCTGTCAGGGATGCCCGCACATCCACCATCTGTTCCACATCCCTGCCGTTAATCTTACAGCGGATCAATTTGTATTGTGCGCTCATGCGATTACACCTCCCGCCAGCTTACTGGATTCCACCAGGCACCGCTTGGCCATCTCCACAGCGATATGCTCCCGGAAGTCCTTGCTGGCCCGCCAGCTGTCCCGGGGATGGATATCCTCCAGCACTGCTGCCGCAAAAGCCTCCACGGTTCCGCTTGTCAGCGCCTGCCCCGCTGCCGCCGCCTCGGCGGCGGGGGCGCGCATGGGGATAGGGCCAGCCACACCGTAGGCGATCCGGGCACGTTGGATGGTCCGCTTGTCCTCGCTAAGCACCACGTTCACGGAGCAGCCGGTGGTGGCAATATCCATCGCATGGCGCATGGCGTACTTGATATAGTGCCCGTGACAGCCCGTATAGCTCTCTTTGGGGATGAGGATGGCGGTCTGGATCTCATCCGGGCGGAGGTCCACCTTTCCGGCGGAGAGGTAGAAGTCCTGGATAGGGATGCGCCGCACGCCGTCCGCCCCTGTCAGCTCTACGATGGCATCCCAGGCAAAGAGGGTGGAGGCGGAGTCTGCACTGGTCACGCCATTGCAGGTATTGCCGCCGATGGTGCCCGCATTGCGGATCTGGGGCCCGCCCACCATGTCCACCGCTTCGCCCAGTACGTTGATGTATTCCTGAATAATAGGGTTCCGGGTGATGGCGGTGAAGCAGGTGAGGGAACCGATGCGGATGTTTCCCTCCCCGTCAATGGATACGCCCCGCAGCCCGTCAATCCCGAAAATGGAGATCAGCTCCGCCCCGGCCCGTTTGCCCTCCCGCATCTGCACCAGCACATCCGTGCCCCCTGCGATGATCTGGGCCTGGGGATGCTCCAGCCGCAGGCGCACCGCGTCCTGGACAGAGCCGGCCTCATATAACGCTTTGATATCGTACATATACCATCTACCTCCTGGTATCCATTCTTTTCTTTGTGAACAAAGAAAAGAATCAAAAGAAAAATGTTACCCGCAAAGCATCCGCTTTGCTGTTGTATTTGATAATAGGACGCAAGCAAGGCGGATGCCTTGCGTAAAAATTCTTTTTGATTCTTTTTCTTTTAAGAAAAAGAATGTCCGCCCTACAGCAGCCCCGCCTGTTTGAACGCCGCAAACAGCACATGGGGCGTCATAGGCGCGCTGTTGAGGGCCACGCCGGTGGCCTGCAAAATAGCATTGCGGATGGCCGGGGCCGGGGAGCAGGCCGGGGGCTCCCCCAGGGCCTTGGTGCCGTATGGGCTGGTGGGTTCCGGGTTCTCCACGAACTCCGCCCGCAGATGGGGGTGGTCCATGAAGGTGGAGAGCTTGTAGTCCAGCAGGTTATTGTTGAGGGGGCGGCCCGTCCTTTCATCAAAGAGCAGCTGCTCGCTCAGGCCGTAGCCAATGCCCATGGACATGCCGCCGTGGACCTGGGCCTCCGCCAGCGCGGGGTTGATGAGCCTGCCGCAGTCGTGGACATTGACAATATCCAGCAGCTTCACCTGGCACAGGGGGACGTCTACCTCCACCTCCGCAAAGGTACAGCCGAAGGAGTAGGCGTTGTTCTTGATCTGGTAGGTACTCTCGGCGGTGATGTGCTGGGAGTGGGTGAGGCTGTAGAGGGCCTCGGTGGCCAGCTCGCCCAGGCCCATCAGCTCCCGGCCATCGGTGATGCGGATAATCTTCCCGTCAATGAGATCCAGGTTTTCCTTGGCCTGCCGGGTCAGCTCCACGGCGCAGGACAGGATTTTATCCCGCAGCAGTTCCCCGGTCTGGCGCAGGGCGAAGCCGCCCACGTAGGTCTGCCGGGAGGCGTAGGCCCCGGTACCGAAGGGGGTGAGATCCGTATCCTGGGTGGACACCATATGTACATCCGCAAAGGGGATGCCGATGGCGTCAGCAGCCATCTGGGCGAAGGCGGTGTCACAGCCCTGGCCGATCTCTGTTTCGCCGGTCTGGACCTGGACGGAACCGTCCTGGTTGAGCACCATCCGACAGGAGCAGGACTCCAGGGAGATGGGCCACACGGCGGTGTTGTACCAGAACAGCGCCATGCCGATCCCACGGCGCACCGGGCCGGACTGGTTCTGGTAGTCCTGCCGCTTCTGCTGGTAGCCGATGGCGGCCATGCCCCGGTCCATCACCTGGCGGAAGCTGTCAAAATAGTTCTCATTTTTGCTGAAAGCGTCCACATAGCCCTGGGGCATTGCCACTTGCCGGCGGTACTCCACCGGGTCCCGGCCCAGGGCCCTCGCCACGTCATCCAGATGGGCCTCGCCGGCCCACATGGCTTGGGGGATGCCATAGCCCCGCATGGCCCCGGCGGCTGGCTTGTTGGTAAACACCGTCCAGGCGTCGCCCTCCACGTTGGGACAGGGGTAGATCTGGGGGAAAGCCCCCATCCCCTTGGCCGCAATGCCGTGGCCGTGGGAGGCATAGGCCCCCTGATTGGAGAAGCACTCGATTTTCCGGGCCGCGAAGGTCCCGTCTGGCCGGACATAGGAGATGATATGGGTACGGATGGCGTGGCGGACCCGGTTGTTGACAAAGGTTTCCTCCCGGGCGCAGTCGATTTTCACCAGCTGCCCGCCCAGCTGGGTGGTCAGCCAGGCGCACAGGGGCTCATAGAGGGCGTCCTGTTTGTTGCCGAAGCCACCGCCGATGTAGGGCTTGATAATCCGGATCTTCCCCCAGGGGAGACCCAGGGCCTGGCCGCACACCCGGCGGATGATATGGGGGATCTGGGTGGAGGAAGTGACAACGATCCGCCCTCCCTCCATGTGGGCGGTACAGATATGGTTCTCGATGTGGCAGTGCTGGACGGTAGGGGTATCATACCAGCCCTCTACCTTGATGAGGCCCGGCTCCTGGCTGGCGGCCTCGTAGCTGCCGTTCCGGATTTGGGTGTGGCCCAGCACGTTGCCGGGATAGTTTTCGTGGAGCTGGGGCGCATCGGGAGCCATGGCCTCCTGCGCGTCCAGCACAAAGGGGAGTTCCTCATAGTGTACCTGCACCAGCCGTGCGGCCTGGGCAGCGGCCACCTCATCCCGGGCCACCACAACGGCGACATCGTCGCCGTAAAAGCGCACATGGCGGGACAGCAGCAGCCGGTCGGCCACATCCTGATGGTGGGGGTCCGTGGACCAGGGGTGCCCGGCGGTAGGGAAATAGTACTCCGGCACGTCGAAACAGGTGAAAATCTTGACCACGCCGGGGACGCGTTCCGCCTCCGCCGTGTCAACCGCCGTCACCAGGCCATGGGCCACGGTGGAATGGATCAGGCGGGTGGCCAGGGCATTCCGGCCGCACAGGTCATCGGTGTATTTCGCACGGCCCGCCGCCTTATCAAAGGCGTCTACGCGGGTCTTGCTCTGGCCTACGCTTTTGCTCATTGGGCATCAGCCTCCTGTCTGTCGGGTGGTTGGGGTTGGTAAAAGGCACAGAAAATGTATGCTGTCCATTTTGATTGTTGTTATGATACCACAAAAACAGGGAGTTGTACAGGGGAAACACGTTCCTATTTTGAGAATCCGGCCTGCCGCAGGCTTGCAGCGGGATGGAAAGGGTGGTATAGTAGATGGAAATAGTCACTGGGAGGGATGGATATGGGAGTCCGGCTGGCTGTGATGGCCGACCTGCCGCAGATCCAGGCGGTGTACACCGGCATCATTGAGCAGATGGAGCGGGACGGCATCCGGATTTGGGATGAGATCTACCCCAACGAATTTTTTGCCGCAGACATCGAACAGCAACAGCTCTATGTACTCGAGCGCGGTGGGATTGCCGGGGCATTCGCCCTGTGCGCCGAGGACCCAGGGGAGGAACAGGTTGCCTGGGCGGAGCGCGGCGGCAAGGCGCGCTATCTCAACCGGCTGGGGGTTGGCGCCCACTGCCTGCGGCAGGGGCTGGGGCGTCTCCTGCTTGGGGAGGCGGAGCGGCTGACGCGGGAAAATGGAGCGGCGTATCTGCGCCTGTTTGTGGTGGACAGCAATCGCCCGGCCATCCGGCTCTATGAGACCTCCGGTTTCCAGCGGATGCCGGGGAGCTTTGACAAAACCCTGGACGACGGCACGGCGCTGCATGAATTCGCCTACGAAAAACGGGTTGCCGGGTGAGTGCATGGCCTGCCCAGGGCGCGGGCATACTACAGCCAGGAAATGGGGGCGTAGCGGATGGAAATTGGATGTGTGGTGATGGCCGCTGGGGATGCCCGGCGGTTTGGGGAGAACAAGCTTGCCATGGAGGTAGGCGGACGGACCCTGGTCCGCCGCGCCCTGGAGGCGGTGCCTGGGGAGGCGTTCCGCACGGTGGCGGTGGTGACGCAGTATCCGGAGGTGGAGGCGCTGGCGGAGGGGTTCGGGTTCCTTCCGGTGCGCAACCCGCACCCGGACTGGGGCATCAGCCACACCATCCGGCTGGGGCTGGAGGCCCTGGGGGAGGTGGATGCGGCGCTGTTCCTGGTCTCCGACCAGCCGCTGCTGCGGCGGGAGACGATAGCGGCAGAGGTGGCCTTTTTCCGCCGCCATCCGGACAAGCTGGTGGGTCTGGGGCATGACGGCGTGCGGGGCAACCCCTGTATTTTCCCACGGCAGTACTTCCCAGAGCTGTTGGAGCTGCGGGAGGATCACGGCGGCAGCAGTGTCATCCGGCGGCACGAGAAGGAGCTGCTTCTCTTCGAGGTGCCGGCCTGTGAGCTGGAGGATATAGACACCCCCTGCGCACTGCACGCTATGCGGGAGCGGCGGGAGCTCGTGTAAAAGGGCGTAATCGCCAAGCTTTAATAGGCAGAGGGCCGGAGGAAATTCCTCCGGCCCTCTTGGGTTTCTTCCTATACGCGAAACAAGGTTTCACATATTCAGTTCTTTTGATCCTTTTCTTTCAAGAAAAGGATGTTCACCACTTAAGCCTTATAGAGGTCGATGAGCTTCATCAGATGCTCATAACGCTCCTTGGCAGCAGCCTCGTTCTTGGCGAACAGGACCTCGGCGCGCTCGGGGAACTCGCGGGTCAGGCGGGCATAGCGGGCCTCGTTCATCAGGAACTCCTGATAGCCGCCGGCGGGAGCCTTGCTGTCCAGGGTGAAGGGGTTCTTGCCCTCGGCAGCCAGGGCGGGATTGAAGCGGAACAGGTTCCAGTAGCCGCACTCAACGGCCTTCTTCATCTCCTTCTGGCAGTTCATCATGCCGCCCTTGATGGAGTGCATCTCGCAGGGGGCGTAGCCGATGATGAGGGAGGGGCCGTGATAGGCCTCGGCCTCGGCAATGGCCTTGAGGGTCTGAGCGGTGTTGGCGCCCATGGCCACCTGGGCCACGTACACATAGCCGTACTGCATGGCGATCTCGCTCAGGCTCTTCTTCTTCATCTCCTTACCGGCTGCGGCGAACTGCGCCACCTGGCCGATGTTGGAGGCCTTGGAGGCCTGGCCGCCGGTGTTGGAGTAGACCTCGGTATCGAAGACGAACACGTTGACATCCTCGCCGGAGGCCAGAACGTGATCCAGGCCGCCGTAGCCGATGTCGTAGGCCCAGCCGTCGCCGCCGAAGATCCACACGCTCTTCTTGTTCAGGTACTCCTTCTTGGAGAGGATGGACGCAACCAGCTTGCAGGCGTCGCAGTCGCAGAACTTTGCGCCGCTGGCCTTCAGCTGCTGGGCGTGGGCAGCCATCTCGGGGGCCTTGTCGCCAAAGACGTTCTTGGCCTCGGGGCTGGAGGTGAAGGCAACCACCTCGTCCACGGTGCAGATGCCGGCCTCCAGGGCGGCAACATACGCCTTGCTAGCCTCCTGGTTGGCCTCGCCGTCCTCCATGGTATCCAGCCACTTCTGGGCGGCCTCCTTCAGGGCGGGGACAGTCCACTCAATGGCGATCAGCTTCTTGGTGTCCTCAGCCAGGGCATTGCGGATGGCCTTCTGGCCGACGAACATACCCAGGCCGTGCTCAGCGTTGTCCTCGAACAGGGAGTTGCACCATGCGGGACCCTTGCCCTCGCTGTTGGTGCAGTAGGGGCTGGTGGCAGCGGGGCCGCCCCAGATGGAGGAACAGCCGGTGGCGTTGGAGATATACATCCGGTCGCCAAACAGCTGGGTGACGAGACGGGCATAGCTGGTCTCGGCGCAGCCGGCGCAGGAGCCGGAGAACTCCAGGTAGGGCTGCTTGAACTGGCTGCCCTTGACGGTGTTGTCCTGCATGTCGGCCTTGGGAGCGGTCTTGACCAGGTAATCCCAGACCTTGGCCTGCTCGGCCTGGCTCTCCTGGGGCACCATCTTGATGGCCTTCTCCTTGGCAAGGCAGGCCTCCACGCACACGCCGCAGCCCATGCAGTCCAGGGGGCTGACGCCGATGGCGTAGGTGTACACGCCCTTGCCCTTGCCGGCCTTGACGGGAGAGGTCTTGATGCCCTCGGGGGCGTTCTTGACCTCGTCCTCAGTCAGGGCGAAAGTGCGGATAGTGGCATGGGGGCAGACATAGGAGCAGGTGTTGCACTGGATGCACTTCTCAGGATCCCAGGTGGGGACGCTGACGGCCACGCCGCGCTTCTCATAGGCGGCAGCGCCCAGCTCGAACTGGCCGTCCACATGGGGCATGAACACGGAAACAGGCAGGCTGTCGCCGTCCATGCGGCCCACGGGCTCCAGGATATCCTTGACCATAGTGACCAGCTCGGCCTTGCCGGACAGGTCGTGGCCAGCCTTGGCGTCCACAGCGTTGGCCCAGTCGGCGGGCACGTCGATCTTGGTGAAGGCGGTAGCGCCGGCGTCAATGGCCTCATGGTTCATCTTCACCACGTCCTCGCCCTTCTTGGAGTAGGACTTGGTGGCGGCGTCCTTCATATACTGGATGGCCTGCTCCTGGGGCATGACCTTGGCCAGGGTGAAGAAGGCGGACT
>CAJUAC010000032.1 GCA_910583885.1 uncultured Oscillospiraceae bacterium
GTCTTCTGGATATCCTTTTCCCTTGAATTTCAAATGCTGTTGCCCTGGCTTTTTCTGCTGCCCCCCTTGACTTTTTCGGGAAAGTGGGGTATGATAAGCAAGCTTGTAAAGCACAGCCGCTTTACACAAAGGAGGCAGCAGCATGAAAAACCAGACCTACCGCATGACCATGCTGTTCGATTTTTATGGCGATCTCCTGACCGAGCGGCAAAAGGAATTTTTTGACCTCTATTATAATGAGGATCTCAGCCTGTCTGAGATTGCGGAGAACAGCGGCATCAGCCGCCAGGGTGTCCGGGACGTCATCGTCCGGGCGGAGGGGGTTATGCAGGACATTGAGGACAAGACCGGCCTCATCCGCCGCTTCCTCCAGATGCAGACCCACATCGCCGCCATCCAGAATGCCGCCGCAGAGCTGAAAACCATCAACTACCGGCAGTATGAGGACCGGCGCATCGACGCTCTGGCCGACACGATCTCCCTGTCGGCCCAGGCACTGAAAGAGTAGGAAGGAGTGAGAGCCAGTGGCATTTGAAGGCCTTTCCGAAAAACTGAATGCCGCGTTTCGGCGCCTGCGCGGCAAGGGGCGCATCACCGAGGCCGATGTCAAGGAGGCCATGCGTGAGGTACGCCTGGCCCTGCTGGACGCTGACGTCAGTTATAGCGTGGTCAAGGACTTTGTGGCCAAGGTCACTGAGCGCGCTGTCGGCACGGATGTGCTGGAGAGCCTGACCCCCGCCCAGCAGATCATCAAAATCGTCAACGAGGAGCTGACCGCCCTCATGGGCGGCGGCAACGAGAAGTTGTCCATGGCTTCCCATCCCCCCACGGTCATCATGATGGTGGGCCTCCAGGGCGCGGGCAAGACCACCAACGGCGCCAAGCTGGCCGGATATCTGAAAAAGAATCTGGGCAAGCGCCCGCTGCTGGTGGCCTGCGACGTGTACCGCCCTGCCGCCATCAGCCAATTGCAGGTCGTAGGCGGCCAGTTGGATATCCCCGTGTTCGCGCTGGGCCAGGTCAACCCGGTCCAAATCGCCCAGCACGCTGTGCGCCACGCCCGGGACAACGGCTATGACACCGTGCTGCTGGACACCGCCGGCCGCCTCCACATTGATGAGCAGCTCATGGAGGAGCTGAAAAAGATCAAGGGTGCGGTCCAGCCCAATGAGATCCTGCTGGTGGTGGATGCCATGACCGGCCAGGACGCGGTCAGCGCGGCCACCGCCTTTGACGAGGCGCTGGGCATCGACGGCGTCCTGCTGACCAAGCTGGACGGCGACGCCCGGGGCGGCGCAGCCCTCTCCATCCGGGCCGCTACCGGCAAGCCCATCAAGTTCGTCGGCACGGGTGAAAAGCTGGATATGATCGAGCTCTTCCACCCGGAGCGTATGGCCTCCCGCATTTTGGGCATGGGCGATATGCTCTCCCTGATTGAGCGGGCCGAGCAGAGCTTTGATGAGAAAAAGACAGCTGAGCTGGAGGCGAAGCTGAAAAAGAACCGCTTCACCCTCTCCGACTACATGGAGCAGATGAACCAGCTGCGCAAAATGGGCGATCTCAGCCAGCTGGCGGGCATGATGCCAGGCCAGATGGGCAAGCAGATGGCTGGCGCGCAGATTGATGACAAGCTCCTCAACCGCCAGGAGGCCATTGTCCTGTCCATGACCCCCAAGGAGCGGGAGAACCCCGGCCTGCTGGACGCCAGCCGGAAAAAGCGCATAGCAGCCGGCTGCGGCCTGGAGGTTTCCGATGTCAACCGCCTGCTCAAGCAGTACGAGCTGATGCTCCAGCTCACCCGGCAGCTCTCCAAGGGCAGGATGCCTTTGGGCCTGGGGAAGATGCCCAGCCTGGGCAAGCTGGGCGGCATGGGGAAGATGCATGGCTTTGGGCGGAAGAAGCGCCTGAAGTAGCCCGCCACATAGTCAAAAATGCGCCAGCATTTGTGATACAACAATTGATTATCAAAAGAAAATTTTGGAGGAAACACATCATGGTTAAGATCAGACTGCGCCGTATGGGCGCAAAGAAGGCCCCCTTCTACCGCGTAGTGGTTGCTGACAGCCGCTATCCCCGGGATGGCCGTTTCATCGAGGAAATCGGCACCTACAACCCCTGTGTCGCCCCCGCAGAGATCAAGATCGACGCCGAGCGCGCCCGCGAGTGGATCAAGACCGGCGCACAGCCCACTGACACTGTCCGCACCCTGCTTAAGAAGGTCGACGTACTCTAATGGAGACAGGGCATGGCATGAAGGACTTGCTGCTCTACATCGCCAGGAACCTGGTAGAAAACCCCGACGCCGTCTCTGTCACGGAGGTGGAGGGGGAGCAGGAGCTGACGCTGGAGCTGCGTGTCGCCCCCGACGACATGGGCAAGGTAATCGGCCGGCAGGGCCGCATTGCCAAGGAGATCCGTACTCTGGTCCGCTCCTGCGCCCAGCGTACCGGCCAAAAAGTTTCCGTTGATATTGTGGACTAAGCATACAAGGCCTCCCCTGGCCCTGCCGGGGGAGGCTTTAAGCTGCCCTCACAACCTTTTTGCAGAAAAGCCCGGGTCCCTATTGTGAAATCAGGGGCATTATGCTACAATAACCCCATTGCATGGGCCCTTTTCTTGCACAAAATTTCCGGGAATGGGGCTGCTTCACCGATGTCCAGCAGGCCATCACCTGATAAAAATGCCAGGATGGTGCAGCAGCCACCATGTAAACGCCATAAATACTTGAACAATCAGGAGGTAGTGGGAACTATGAAACTTGGCATCGTGGGCCTGCCCAATGTGGGCAAATCGACCCTGTTTAACGCCATCACCAACGCCGGCGCGGAGAGCGCCAACTATCCCTTCTGCACCATTGACCCCAATGTGGGGATGGTTGCTGTGCCGGATGCGCGGCTGGATAAGCTCTCGGAGATGTACCATCCGAAAAAGACAACCCCGGCAGTCATCGAATTCGTGGATATTGCCGGCCTTGTCAAGGGGGCCAGCCGGGGGGAGGGCCTGGGGAACAAGTTCCTTTCCAACATCCGCATGACAGACGCCATCGTCCATGTGGTCCGCTGCTTTGACGATGAGAACGTCATCCATGTGGAGGGCGGCGCGGACCCCCTCCGGGACATCGACATCATCGACCTGGAGCTGATTATGGCCGATGTGGAGATGGTCGAGCGCCGCATTGACAAGGCGCAGAAGGCCGCCAAGGGTGACAAGAAATTCCTGCGGGAGGTGGAGGTCTTCCAGGGCCTGCTGGCCTGGCTCAACGACGGCAAGGCCGCCCGGGCCTATGGATGCAGCGAGGATGAGCGCGCCCTGATCGCCACCAGTGACCTGCTCACTCTCAAGCCGGTCATTTACGCCGCCAATCTGGATGAGGAGGGCTTCGCCGCCTGCCAGGATATCCCCTACTACCAGCAGGTCGCTGGCCGGGCCCAGGCGGAGGGTGCCCAGGTGATCCCTGTATGCGCAAAGCTGGAGGCGGAGATCGCCGAGCTTCCAGCGGAGGAGAAGTCCATGTTCCTGGAGGATCTGGGCATAGCGGAGAGCGGGCTGGACCGGCTCATCAAGGCCAGCTATGATCTGCTGGGCCTGATCTCCTACCTGACCAGCGGTGAGGACGAGTGCCGGGCCTGGACCATCACCCGGGGCACCAAGGCCCCCCAGGCCGCCGGGAAGATCCACACCGACTTTGAGCGGGGCTTCATCCGTGCTGAGGTCATCGCCTATGACGACCTTATGGCGGTGGGCTCCATGGCCGCCGCCCGGGAAAAGGGTATGATCCGCTCTGAGGGGAAGGAGTACGTGGTCAAAGATGGGGACATTATCCTGTTCCGGTTCAATGTGTAAGGGGCAGGATCCTATGAGGAACGATCGCCCCCTGCCCTCCCCCCTTGGGGCGGCGGGCAGCCTGTTGGAAACGGAGGCATCATGAGGCGCTTCCCAATCCTGGACGCCTGGCGGAGCCTGGCTATCCTGTTGATGATTGTATACCATTTCCTATACGATCTGTATATTTTCGGCGTATTATCCGCCAGCCAGCTGTTTTCCACACCGCTGAACATCCTGGAACGGTTTATCTGTTGCAGCTTTATCCTGTTGGCCGGGGCCTGCGCAAGGTTCTCCCGCAACAACATACGCCACGGCATTGTGGTGCTGGTATGCGGTACGGCGGTGGAGCTGGGGGCCCTGGTGGGCGGGCAGGTGATCCGTTTCGGTATCTTGCAGTTTATGGGTATCTCTATGGTGCTCTACCACTTCCTGGGAAAATACGTGCAAAGATGGCGGCCTGGCATCCTGGCTGCAACAAGTGCCGCCCTCTTTCTCCTGACGGGTTGGTGGACGGGGGCAACCCCGGTCCCCGTAGGATGGCTCTATCCGCTGGGGTTCACCGCCCCCGGCTTTTACAGCGCGGACTACTTCCCGCTGCTGCCTTGGTTTTTCCTGTTTTTGATTGGGACCGTCTTGGGCGGCTGGTGCCTCCGGCACCAGGAGAACCGGCTGCTCACCAGATCCCTGCCCGGCGTGCTCACCTGGCCTGGGCGGCACAGCCTGCCCATCTATGTCCTGCACCAGCCGGTGCTGTACGGGATCAGCTACTTAATTTGGGGGATGAAGGGATGATGAACTATACCCTGTGCTACCTGGAAAATGAGAAGCAGGAGTACCTGATGCTCCACCGGGTAAAAAAGAAAAACGATATCAACCACGACAAGTGGATTGGGGTAGGCGGCAAGTTTGAGGAGGGCGAGAGCCCCGAGGAATGCGTTTTGCGGGAAACCCTGGAGGAGACAGGCCTGACGCTGACGGACTACCGTTTCCGCGGGATCGTCACATTCGACTGCGAGGGCCTGGAAACCCAGTACCTCCACCTGTTCACCGCCACCGGCTGGACCGGGGAGCTGGCGGAGTGCAGCGAGGGGGATCTGGAATGGGTCGGGAAGAAAGCAGTTTACAACCTGCCCATCTGGGAGGGGGACCGGATTTTCTTCCGGCTCCTGGAGGATCCGGACAGCCCCTTTTTCTCTTTGAAGATGTGCTATGATGCCAATAACCGGCTCACCTATGCAGCCCTGGATGGCAGGGAGCTCCCGCTCAAGGAGAAGCTGCTGGTCTCCGCCTGCCTGCTGGGGCGGCCCTGCCGGTATGACGGCGGCAGCAACCTCATCCCGGAGGTGGAGGCGCTGGGGCAGCGTTATGAGCTGATCCCCATTTGCCCGGAGCACTTGGGCGGCCTGCCCACCCCCCGTACCCCCTCCGAGCGGGTAGGAACCCGTGTCCTCTCCAAAGCCGGGGCGGATGTGACGGCGGCATTCCATACTGGGGCAGAGCTTACCCTGGAGGCTGCCGTGATGCACGGTGTCGGCAAGGCCCTGCTGAAGGAGCGCAGCCCCTCCTGCGGTTGCACATGTATCTACGATGGGACCTTTACCGGGCAGGTGGTACCTGGCCAGGGCGTGACGGCAGAGCGCCTGGCCAAGCATGGGATCAGGCTCTACAGTGAGGGCCAGATAGAAGGGCTCCTAGGGGCATCGGAATAAGAAAATATAGACGGCTGGCCTGGATACCCTTTCCAGGCCAGCCGCCTTTTCCTTCTGTCAGAGAGTTCGCAACTTTTTTTCCGTGCATTTCCCGCCATTTTTTGGTAGCCTATTCCTGCAAGGCCGCTGATGCCTGTGATTGGGAAGCCTTCACTGCGGTGCGCGAGGATGTTCCAAAGCGTATGCCAGCAGGCCTTGCGGGATGGCAGCGCTGAAAAGCGTGGGGTTCAACTCCCCGGAAGAATCGCGGGTTCAAATCCCGCCGTGCGCCGGAAGGCGTATCGCCAAATGGTTTGGATATTGCAGATCCGCGCCCTGTGCGTGGAGCCATCAAGACGCTTTACGCGCTCCCCCCGCCAGCAGGGGCCCCTGGGCATCCTGCGGCAATGGCCGCCCGCCCTGCCTGGCAGCGGACCCCATGCCTGCGCAGCCCGGGCCAGAGGCCTGTGCCTTCCGCCTGCGCCGCGCCGCACGGAAGCTGCCAGCCGCGAGGTGTCCATGGGGGAGCGCAAACGCCAATCCAACTCTTACAGGAGGGTGACTGATATGAGGAAAGTAATCATCAATGAAAACGAGCGGGGCCTTTTGTTCCGGAACGGGCGGTATGTGAAGCTGCTAGGCCCAGGGAAATACCATCTGTTTGGCGGCAGCCAGATTGAGACGATGCCGCTGGATGGGATGCTGTCCCCCTGCCAGTGCTCCCTGGACACCCTTCTCAGCGACCCGGGAATTACCAGCCAGGTCTGCACAGCGGAGGTAACGGATCAGCAGCTGGCACTCCATTTTACTGACGAGAAATTTTCTGAGGCCCTGGGCCCGGGGAAATACGCCTTCTGGACTGTCCAGCAGCAGCACCGCTTCCAGTATGTGGATACCTCTACCCCGGACGTAGGCAGCGAGGTGCCGGCCTACATCTTCCCGCTCCTGCCCAGCGTGTGGTACACGAAAGTAGAAGTCGCCCAGTTCCAGCGGGCGCAGCTGTATTTCAACCAGCGCCTGGAGCGCATCCTGGAGCCAGGTACATATTACTTCTGGAAAAACGGCGTGAAGGTTGACGTTGGCTTTGTCGACACCCGCCTGACCCAGATGGATGTGACTGGCCAGGAGATGCTGACCCAGGACAAAGTGACCCTGCGTATCAACTTTGTCTGCCACTATCGGATTACCGACTATGTGAAGGTCATCACCGAGATTGACGGCTACGAGGAGCAGCTGCATGTCGCCGCCCAGCTGGCCCTGCGGGAGTACGCCGGCCGGCACAAGCTGGACGAGATCCTGGAACACAAGGAGCAGGCCTCTGCCTATGCTGTCGGGCAGCTCCAGGAGAAGGGGCCCTCCCTGTTCCTGGAGGTGACGGGCGGCGGCATCAAGGACATCATCCTGCCTGGGGAGATCCGGGATATCATGAACACAGTCCTGATCGCCGAAAAGCGGGCCCAGGCCAGCGTGATCACCCGCCGGGAGGAGGTCGCCTCCACCCGCTCCCTGCTCAATACCGCCCGGCTGATGGAGGAGAGCCAGACCCTCTCCCGTCTCAAGGAGCTGGAATACATTGAGCGCATCTGCGCCAATGTGGGCAGCATCAATCTGAGCGGCTCTGGCGACCTCTTGGCACAGCTGAAGGAGCTCCTGCGCGGAAAACCCTAACCGGGCAGCAGAGGGCCGGGGATCTGGTATCAGATCCCCGGCCCTCTCTTTGCGGCTGGCCCCCGGTATACCAGCGGCCTCCTACTGCGCGGAAAGCAGGCATTGCCGCGTTTTCCATCAGTACTTGCTGCCGCCCATAAAGCTGCGATCCCCAAAGGAATCCTCATACCCCACAGAAGCAGCGCTGCTACTGCTGCTATTACTGCTGCTGGGCCGCGGACTGGGGCTGGTATAGCTGCCGCTCTCCAGGCTGAAGCGGCTGATGAGCTCCTTGAGTACATTGGCCTGGCTGGAGAGCTCCTCGCTGGCTGCGGCGGACTCCTCAGAGGTAGCGGAGTTCGTCTGTACCACGCTGGAGATCTGATCTACCGCCACAGAGATCTGCGAGATGGAATTGGCCTGCTCTTCGGTTGCGTCGGAGATCAGGTTGACCGCTTCCAGCACCTTCTTGGAGCTCTCCACCACGGCCTGGAGGGCATGGCTGGTCTCCTGGGACAGGTCGATCCCCTCCTTGACTGCCGCAACGGTATCCTCAATCAGCATGGCGGTGCTCTTGGAGGCCTCAGCAGACTTGCTGGCCAGGTTGCGCACCTCGTCCGCTACCACGGCGAAGCCCTTGCCGGCAGCACCGGCGCGGGCAGCCTCTACCGCAGCGTTCAGCGCCAGGATATTGGTTTGGAATGCGATATCCTCGATGGTCTTGATCACCTTGCTGATCTCGTTGGAACGGCTCTCAATTTTGCCCATGGCTTGCATGAGGGCGTCCATATCATCGGAGCAAATAGTGATTTGCTGGTGGGACTGGTCATTTTCCTCCTTGGCAGTCTTGGCGTGGGAAGCGGTAGAATTCACCTGGCGGCTCACATCCTCGATGGTGGCAGCCAGCTCCTGTACAGAGGAGGCCTGCTCTGTGGCGCCCTGCGCCAGGGCCTGTGCGCCGTTGGACACCTGCTCGCCGCCCGCGTTGACCTGATCCGACGCCATCTCGATCTGGAGCAGCGTCTCACTCATAGAAGCCTTCATGTCGGCCATCGCCTGCAGGATGGCCCCATAGTCGCCGATATACGCATTGCGGTGCCTGCTTGTCACTGTGAAGTTGCCATGGGCCAGCTCCTCCATGCAGTACTGGATATCCTCAATAAGGGTTCTGACGATCCCGGTCATATTCCGCATATTATCTGCCATCTGGCCAATCTCATCGCCGGACTGGTATGTAATCTCCGCGTCCATCCTGCCGCTGGCCATATGCTCAGCCATCCGGCGCATCTCCTCCACGGGCTTGCGCACGCTGTCGCTCATGACCAGAGCCAAACTGACGCTGGCCACCACTGCAGCCACAATCAGAATAATGATAATGAGGTCGGCGATCTTGGCCAGATTCTCGCCGTCCTGCACCTTGGTTGCGGCATTCCTGTCGGCGACCTCACCCACCTGGGCCATGATGTCACGAACCTCATCCATATAGGGCTTGTAGCTGCCCTTATAGAGCTCAAGTGCCGCATCATCCTCCTGCTTCCTGGCCAGGTCTGTCACCGAGGTCAGGGCAGGCTCCGCTGCCTTCAGGTTCTTCTCCACAGTCTCCAGCTGGGCTTTATCCCCCTCATAGGTTTTTTTGATGGTCTCCAGCAGGGTGTAGAGGTTCGCAAAATCGTTTTTAGCCGAAGTGACCGTATCCTCGTTGAACTCCAGGATAGAGGCGAGGATGTTGCCCCGGGCGGAGAACACTGTCCTGCGCATATCCAGTGCCGCTTCTACAGTCTGGAACTGCCTGTCATAGAACTGCTGCAGCTTGTCACTTACCTGCCGCAGCATAATGATCGATGTCACGCCGACAATGAGCAGCAGCGCCACAATAATAAAATAGGATACAAGCATTCTGCTGCGGAGCTTCATATTTTTCAACATCTGGTATCTCTCCTCTTCTTCTTTTTTGGTGTCTTCTTTGCTGTGGTTACCGATGATCCTTCTGCTGCTCATCTTTTTTGCCAGGCTGCGTCCCCGCAGCCCCTGTGGCCGTATCGACCGCACTGCCTATATGATATGGGCGAAGCCGTAACTATCCACACACAGGCTGGGCCGCACCGGCGGGCTCACCCGCTTTCGATTTCCTGCGGCTCGGCCTGCACAACGGGGCACTCTATCCAGCCTTGCTCGCCGGTTTCTCCCTTCTGCCCCATCCTCTTCACCCCTTTCCCAACAAGTTTCTCCATCAGAAGCCTAACAGCACAAGTGCTGTATACAAGCGTAGGCACTCCAAACCGGCGGCGTGCCTGCTGGCCGCATGGCCCTTTCATCCCTACCAATTTATTCTCATTTCCTATTATATCATACTCCCACTAACATTTCCACTGAAATTTCCGAATCATCCAGAAAACCGGGAGCAGCCCGGCAGGCCCCGGACAGACGGCAAAAAGCCCTCCTGCGCAGGTTGGATGCCGCTGCACAGGAGGGCCTGGTTAAACAATCAGGAAATCCGCCGGTTTAGCTGGCCATAGCAGCGCTGCCCCGGCTGTCCTGCGCCCCCGTTCTGTCCGGGGGCTGCTCTAAAGATGCGGGTGCCGCTTTACATCTCGTCGCCAAAGAACTTCTCATGCACCGCACGGACGGCGGCGGACGCGTCGTTCTCATCAATCAGCACAGAGACGCGGATCTCACTGGTATTAATCATTTGGATATTGATATTGGCGTCATAGAGGGCCTCGAACATCTTCGCTGCCACGCCGGGTGTGGTCATCATCCCTGCGCCGACAATCGACACCTTGGCAATCTTGTCCTCTACTGTCACATGGTTAAAGTGGAGCACGTCCTTCTGGGCCTCCAGGACCTGCACCGCCTCCTCCACATCGGCCCGGGGCAGGGTGAAGCTGATGTCCTTGCTCTCGTCCCTGCCGATGGACTGGATAATCGCGTCCACATTGATATTGGCCTTGCCAAGCAGGGAGAAGATATGGAACGCCACACCGGGGCTGTGCTCCAAGCCCACCACGGCGATTCGCGCGATGCTGGTATCCTTTGCCACGCCAGCGATATTGGTTTTCTCCATTTTAACGACCTCCTTGACTTTCGTGCCGGGCTTGCGCTCCAGACTGGACACGACTTCCATATTCACATGATATTTCTTTGCCAGCTCCACGCTGCGGTTGTGCAGGACCTGGGCCCCCTGGCTTGCCAGCTCCAGCATCTCGTCATAGGTGATCTCCGGGAGCTTCCTGGCGTTTGGGACGATGCGGGGGTCCGTGGTGTAGACGCCGTCCACATCGGTATAGATCTGGCACAGATCCGCCCGGAAGGCGGCGGCCAGCGCTACAGCGCTGGTGTCGGATCCGCCGCGGCCCAGCGTGGTCACATCGCCCACCCGGTTGACCCCCTGGAAGCCCGCCACCAGGACGATCTTCTTTTTGTCCAGCTCCCGCTGGATGCGCTCGGCGTCGATCTTCTTGATCCGGGCGTCGCTGTAGGCACTGCTGGTGTGGATGCCCACCTGCCAAGCGGCCAGGCTCACCACCGGCAGCCCCATCCCCTCCAGCGCCATGGCGCACAGGGCGATGGAGATCTGCTCGCCAGTGCTCAGGAGCATATCCATCTCCCGCTTGGAGGCGTGGGGGTTGATCTCCTTTGCCTTTTCAATAAGGTCGTCGGTGGTGTCCCCCTGGGCGGACAGGACCACCAGCACCTGGTTCCCTGCCCTATAAGTATCGGCGATAATCCCGGCTACGTTCTGGATACGCTGGGCATCCCGGACGGAGCTTCCGCCGAATTTTTGTACAATCAGCTTCATGTGGGTTGCTCCCCTCTCTGGAAAATGTCTGGGACAAGGGAAGGCTGGTTCTGCCGGCACTTCCCTCTATAGTATAGTCCCAAGGGACCGGTTTGGTTATCGCAGGACAGGCAGCAGGGTATCCGCCCCCACCCGCCGGGCAAGGGCCTTCGCCTCCGCGCCCGGCACGGGCCCGACGATGACCGCCTTGCCGCTGAGCACCTCACAGCCTGCCGGCGGGGTGAGCTCACCCCGCAGATACCAGTACAGCGGCAGCTCGGTCTCCAGCTGGATCAGCTCCGCTGGCTGGCTCCACCCCAGCTCCCGGCGCTTTTCCCGGTGCTCCAGGGCGTCCATGATATCCCCCATGACAGCGGAGGCGGTGGGCAGATCCCCGGCCCCGCGGCCGTAGAACATGACATCGCCCACGGCGTTGCCGCGGATCATAATGGCGTTGAACACATCATCCACTGTGGCCACCGGGCAGGACTCCGGCACCAGATGGGGCGCTACAAAGGCCGTCTGCCGGCCGTCGGCCAGCTTCATGGCCCGGCCCAGCAGCTTGATGCGGTAGCCTGCGCCGCTGGCAATGGCCACGTCCTGGAGGTCGATGGCGGTGATGCCCTGGGTGCTGATGTCGCCGGGCAGCACCTCCCTGCCCCACGCCAGGTCGGAGAGGATGCAGATCTTTCGCCCCGCATCCAGCCCCTCCACATCGGCAGCGGGGTTTGCCTCGGCGTACCCCTTGGCCTGCGCCTCCTTGAGGGCCTCGTCAAAGGGGACGCCCCCCTTGACCATGCGGGTGAGGATATAGTTGGTGGTGCCGTTGAGGATGCCCACCACCTCCTGGATCTGGTTGCCCGCCAGGCACTGGAACAGGGGCCGCAGCACAGGGATCCCGCCGCCGACGCTGGCCTCAAAGAGGTAGTTGACATTCTTCTCCTTGGCAATCGCCAGCAGCTCCTTGCCGTGGGTGGCTACCAGCTCCTTGTTGGAGGTGACTACATGCTTCCCCGCCAGCAGGGCCCGGCGGGTGAACTCCAGGGCCACCTTGGCCCCGCCGATAGACTCCACCACCACATCCAATTCGGGGTCGTCCTCCAGGACGGAGAAATCCTTGACCGCTACGCCGGCGTACGGTGTGCCGGATAAGTCGCGCACGTCCAGAATATACTTGAGCCGGAGGGGCTCCCCCAGCTTCCCGGCAATGGCTGCCCCGTTCATGCGCAGGACCTCCGCCACGCCGCTTCCCACCGTGCCAAATCCCATGATTGCGAAATTTGCCATAACAGTGCTCTCCTTCTTTTATAGTAGCGGCTTACAGCCGGTCAGGCCGCCAGGACCTCAAATTTTACCACGCCGTCCAGTGCGGACACCTGGGCCACCAGCTCCTCCAGGCTCAGCTCCATATCCGAGGTCTCCGCTGAGATGGTCACTGCGGCGCAGCCGTTGGTGGGGATCGACTGGTTAATGGTCAGTATATTCGCACCACTCCCGGCAAAAATAGACAGGACGTTGCTCAGCACGCCGGGGTTGTCCTTGAGCATGATGTAAAAGGTGATAATGTGGCCGGTCTTCATGTTGTTGAAGGGCTGCACAGCATCCTTATATTTATAAAATGCGCTGCGGCTGATCCCCACCTGCCGGGTAGCGGCGCCTACGGTGTCCGCCTCGCCGGTCTGCATCATCCGCTTGGCCTCTGCCACCTTGACGAAGATCTCCGGCAATGCCTCAGCGGCCACAATGTAATATTTTGTCTTAACGCCCATGATGTTTCCCCCTTGTGGTCACATGTCTTCACTTTGCGTTATTGTACCACAAGTCTGCTCTGGTTACAACAGAAAAGCCATTGGGAATATCACCAAATTTTCCATCCATACGAAAATAAAAGAGGTGCATTCTGTCTATATGTCGCAATTAAGTGTCTTTTTACAGAGGACAATCACCAGCGTACTCTGGCTCACCGGGGCCATCGTCTTTTTCCGGTGGCTGCTGGGGCCGCTGATGCCCTTCCTGCTGGCGCTGGCCCTCAGCGCCATGGCGGAGCCTTTGGTCCAGCGCCTGCGCCGGCTGATGCGGGTGCGCCGGAGCTTCGCCGCCGCCCTGGTGACGACCCTCTTCCTGCTGGTGCTGGGGGGCGGCGCCGGCCTGGTGCTGGGGCGGCTGGTGTTGGAGCTGCGCCAGTGGTCCGCCCGGCTGCCGGAGGCGATCGCCGGGTTCCCGGCAGTCTGGAACGGCCTAATCGACCGTGTGGAGGACTGGTACGCCGCCAGCCCCGCCTTCCTGCGCTCCGCCCTGGACGCGCTGGCGGAGCAGCTGATGGAGGATGGGCCATCCCTGGCGGGGGACGTGGGGGGCTGGCTGATGGGCGCGGCATCCTCCCTGCTGGCCGCGCTGCCGGATATGGGGCTGTTCCTGATGACTACCGTGCTGGCCTTGTACTTTACCAGCCTCAGCTATCCGGCCATCCTGGCCTTCCTCAAGCGGCAGCTGCCGGCCGCCTGGCAGGCAAAATGCCGGGATGCGGCCAACTGCTTCCGCTCTACCATCCTCAAGTGGCTGCGGGCAGAATGCCTGCTCCTGCTGGCGACCTTTGTGCTCCTGCTGGCCGGATTTATTTGGATGGGGATGGACTACGCACTGCTGGCGGCAGCATTTACCGCCCTGGTGGATGCCCTGCCAGTACTGGGGACAGGTACTGTACTGGTGCCCTGGGCCCTGGGCTGCCTGCTGCTGGGGGACACCGGGCGGGGGGTCGCGCTGCTGGCACTGTACGCAGTGGGCCTGATTGTCCACACCCTGCTGGAGCCCCGCCTGCTGGCGGGGCAGGTGGACCTGCCGCCTATTACCGCACTGCTGGCAATGTACCTGGGATTCCATTTCCTTGGCGTGGGCGGGATGATCCTGCTGCCGCTGTGCCTGCTGCTACTCAAGCAGTTCCAGGACTCCGGGGTCATCAAGCTGTGGCGGTAAGGGGGGACTGCATCTTCCGGGGCCTTCCTTACATTGGGGCAATCCAGAGCAAAAATGCAAAGGGGGATCCTGCCCTCCAGGGCCGAAATACAGGCTTGATTTTCCTGTAATTTTCATTTAAAATAGACCCCGTTGGATTTTGAAACCACCCAATAAGAAGACAGGGAGGCATTTACATGAAAAAACGCATTTTAGTAGTAGATGACGACAGTATGAATCTGATGAGGACAAAAATGGTCCTGAGCAAGGAGTATCAGGTGGTTTTAGCGGAATCCGGAGGCGAAGCGCTGAATAAGATGAAGAACATACGGGTCGATATGGTCCTGCTGGATATCGATATGCCCGGGATGAACGGCATCGAGACCTTTGAGCGCATGAAGAATTTTGCTACGGATATCCCTGTGATTTTTCTGACAGCGTCGGGCCTGGAGGAGGATGTTGTCAGCGCCATCCGGCTGGGCGCGGTGAACTATCTGAAAAAGCCCTTCCGCCCGCAGGAGCTGATGAAGCGGGTTGCACAGGAGTTTGAAAAGCAATGAGGGCTGAGGAGCAGACAAGCAAGCATTTGCTGCTGGCTGTCATCGCCACGGTATTCAGCGGGATGCTGTGTGTGGTCATCGCGGCCATGGCGTGGGAATTTTGGATGATCCCGCTGATCCTGGCAGGCTGCTTCAGCGTATGGTTCCTGCACATTGCAAAGGTAGGTTCAGATACGCTCTATGAAAACCTTTGTACCGGGCTGATGCTGATTGAATTTTTCTTCTTCGGCGTCCATGGCGCCTGCCTGTTTGATATCCCCGCAATTGCCTGCATTTTGATCCTCTCACTGTTCATGCTGAATAAAAAATGGATCCTGCACGCAGTAGCGGCCCTATATGCGCTGGAGCTGCTGTACCACGCGTTGATCCTCCACACGATTACCTATCAGATGGAGCTCCAGACGGTCTTCCGCCTGGTGCTCGGTATGGTCGTCACCTTTGGCGGGGCAACGCTTGGGCGGTATTGGATCAACAAGCGGATTGTGCAGCGCAAGTGGTATGAGCATATCTTCCAGGAGCTGGAGACGGCAGGAAAGCAGAACGCCGTTTTTTTGTCGAACGTATCCCATGAGCTCCGCACACCGATCAACATGGTAATCGGGATCAGCGAAGTGGCGCTGGGGAGGGAGCTTCCCAAGGATATCCGTTCAGATATGACATCCATCAAGCTGGCGGGAAAGCGCCTGTCCAACCAGATCAACAATATGCTGGACTACACGGAGATCGTGGAAGGCACGCTGACCCCGGCAAAGAAGGAATATATGATCACCTCGGTGCTGAACGATGTGATCACCATGACCGCACTGCAAAGCAACCGCCAGCATCTGGAGCTGGTGTTTGACATTGACCCCAAGGTCCCGGCGGCCCTCATCGGCGACGCGGAAAAAATTTCCCATGTGCTCAAAATTCTGGTAGAAAATTCCCTGAAATTTACGGAAGAGGGCGGCGTAAACATCCGTATCAAATGCCGCAAGGAGAATTACGGCATCAATTTAATTGTCGATATCCGAGACACCGGCATCGGTATGACAGACTCCCAGCTGACGCAGATGTACGATGTCTTTTATCAGGCGGATTCCGGGAGCAACCGGTTTGCAGGGGGGCTTGGGCTTGGGCTCCCCATCGCCCAGGGGCTTCTGACCGCAATGGGCGGCTTTATCCACTTTGATTGCAAGGACCAGCAGGGCCTGTCCGCCCATATCGTGATCCCCCAGGGCGTGGCGGACGAGCGGCCGTGTATCGTGCTCAACCATCCGGAGCAGCTCTGTATTGTGTGCTATTTCGAGCCGGAAAAGTACACCTGTGACGAGGTCCGGGAATACTATGACGGGCTGATCTTAAATTTGGTAGAAGGGCTGGGCGTCCGAGGGTATCAGACGCACAATTTTGAGGGGCTGCTCAAATTGCAGCGCAGCCACAAGCCGACCCATCTATTCATTACGCAGTCAGAATATGAAGAGAACCCGGGATACTATGAGGAGCAGGCGGATACGCTCCGCGTTGTCGTGATTGCGGAGCGGGAGTTCTCCCTGTCCAGTGACAGCAAGCTGCTGATCATACATAAGCCCTTCTCCGCCCTCTCTGTTGCAAACCTGCTGAATGGGGAGACCGGGGAGCGTGGGTTCGCAGAAGCGCAGGCCGCAGGGCGGAAGCCCTTTACTTGCGTGGGGGTCCGGGCGCTGGCCGTGGATGATGAAGAGATGAACCTGGTAGTTGCCAAGGGCGTCCTGGGAAGCTATGGGATCGAGGTGGATACCTGCCTGAGCGGGAGGGAAGCGGTGGCGCAGTGCGGCAGCGCCAACTATGACATCATCTTTTTAGACCATATGATGCCGGGGGTAGACGGCGTGGAGACACTGAAGCGGATCCGTGAAATCCAAAACGGCATCTATCAGGATCTGCCAATCATTGCGCTGACAGCAAATACGGTCAGCGGCGCAAGGGAGATGTTCCGCAGCGAGGGCTTTACAGAGTTTGTCCCAAAGCCCATCGAGCGCACAGTTTTGGAGCGGGTGCTGCGGAAGGTACTGCCCAAGAGCTGCATCCAGTACAATGAAGTGCCCACAGCGGAAGACGCGGAGGTCATCCCGGTGGAGGATGCGCCGGAAATTTCGTGCGAAGAGCCAGCAAACAGCAGCCCTTCCCCTGAGACGTCCGGCGGACAGGCATCCCCCTATGACTATCTTGCCCAATTTGATGTCAATGTGGAGCTGGGGTTGGACTACTGCGCCGGGGATGAGGATTTCTACCGGGAAATGCTGCGGATGTTCTGCTCCCAGTGTGCGGAAAAAGCTGCGGAAATTGTTTCCCTGTATGAAAGCGCCAATTGGGCGGACTATGCAGTCAAGGTCCATGCACTGAAGAGCACATCGCTGACCATCGGCGCAGAAATACTTTCTGCCCAGGCAAAAGAGCTGGAGCTGGCAGGAAAACGGGGCGACATAGACTATATCCATGCGCATCACGCCGCATTGATACGTGCGTATCAAGAGCTCTGCGCGCACATTGCTGTACAATAACGCTTTCCGTTGTTGTTTCTAAAATACCATGTTCTAAGGGGTAGAGGGCTTCGTGATAAAAAAATGGTTTGAGATTATCACCGATCACAGGATCGGACTGCGTGAGCGAATGTTCCGCATTGTGACAAGTATCTGCATGATTGCGCTGATATTTACCTTGCCTATGGGCAGGAGCATATTAAATATTGTGCTCCTGCCCGTGAGCCTCCTTGCAATGGTACTGATTGTGAAATTCAGCATCCGCAAAAGGCGCATCCAAATGGGGGCCACAGCTATCTCGGTGCTGCTGCTTACGCTGTTTCCTATCACCTTCTTTTCTGCAGGCGGGTTTTATAGTGGGGTGCCGGAGTGGTTTGTCCTTTGTTTTATTTATGTCTGCATCACTTTACAGGGACGGCGCATGATTGTGTTCTTTGTGCTGTGTACAGTGGAGACGCTGCTTTGCTATGGCATCGCCTTCTATTTTCCAGACGTTGCTGCAACCAACGTGCATAACAACTCCTTCTTTGATTCTGCGTTTTCCATGGTGATGGTAGGGCTGCTCACCAGCGTGATCCTCATGTTCTTAAACAGAATGTACGAAGAGGAAAACGCGCTCTCCCAGCAGCAGAAAAAGGAGATTGAGGAGCTCAACCGGGCAGAGAACCACTTCTTTTCCAGTATGAGCCATGAGATCCGTACGCCAATCAATACGATTATCGGGTTGAATGAGATCATCCTGCGGGAGTATATTTCGGAGGAAGTGGCGGAAAACGCAAGGAACATCCAAGGGGCCAGCAAGCTGCTTCTCTCCCTGATTAACGATATTCTGGATATATCAAAGATTAAATCCGGGAAGATGGAAATTGTCAATGTCTCCTATGAGACGGGCGCCCTTTTTTCCGAGATTGTCAACATGATATGGATCAAGGCAAAGGAGAAGGGCCTGGAATTTAAACTGCAGGTGGATTCTTCCATCCCCAGTATGCTCTGCGGGGATGAGGTGCGCATCAAACAGATTTTGATCAACCTGCTGAATAACGCGGTAAAGTATACCAGCGAGGGCTCTGTCACCCTTTCCGTCCGGTGCGAACGCCAGAAGCTCAACAGGGTGCGTGTCTGGTATTCTGTGGAAGACACTGGCCAGGGGGTCAAAAAGGAAAATATCCCCTACATCTTTAACGCATTCCGCCGGGTTGATGAGGAAAAGAACCGCTACATTGAAGGGACCGGACTGGGGCTGAGCATTGTCCAGCAGCTGGTGAACCTGATGGGCGGTGAAATCAGTGTAAACAGTGTCTACACCAAGGGGTCGAAGTTCATCGTCATGCTGGACCAGGATATCATCGATGAGCGGGCACTGGGGACATTTACCCTGACCTCCCGTGCAAGGACGCATGACGGGGAGCCCTACCGCCAGAGCTTCGAGGCGCCTGATGCACATATCCTCGTGGTAGACGACAACGACATGAACCTGATGGTCGTAACCAAGCTGCTTTTGGCCACAAAGATCCAGATCGATACGGCCTCCAGCGGCGCAGAGTGCCTGCGGCTGACGCAGAACCACCACTATGACTGCATCCTCATGGATCATATGATGCCGGAGATGGATGGGATCCAGTGCCTGCACGCGCTGCGGGTACAGCCGGGCGGCTTGTGCCAGGATGTGCCTGTGGTCGCCTTGACCGCCAATGCCGGCAGTGACAACCAGCTCCTCTACCGGAAGGAGGGCTTTAGCGGCTATTTGGCCAAGCCGGTCAGCGGTGCGCTGCTGGAGGCCGCTGTCCTGAGCATCCTGCCCAAAGGGCTGGTACAGCTGAACGAAGAGGCCCGGCAAGCGGATATTGAAAAGGATATCCTGATCTTTGAGCAGGCGCAAAGGCGCTTCATCCTGGTCACAACGGACAGTGTATGCGACCTTCCGGAGTCTCTTAGGAAAGAGTTCAGCATCTCCATCTGCCCCTACTACGTCTGTACAGATGAAGGCCGTTTCCTGGACGGGGAGGAGATGCACCCAGATGACCTGCTGATGCATATGGCCGGGGGGCGAACGGGCTATTCCCAGCCGCCTGATGTGGAGGACTACGAGAGGTTTTTTGCGGAGAAGCTGACAGAGGCACAGAATGTGATCCATATTACCATGGCAAGGTATGTCAGTGACGGCTATCAAAACGCCCTTGAGGCAGCAAAATCCTTTGAAAACGTCACGGTGATCGATTCCGGGCACCTCTCCAGCAGTATGGGGCTGAGCGTGCTGTGTGCAGCCTATATGGCAGAGCACCATGCCGCAAAGGCGGAGATCGTGGAATCGGTAAAACGGATAGAGCATTTTATTTCTTCTGCTTTTATCATCAACAGCACCCATATGATGTGCCAGTCCGGGCGGATATCGAAGCGGGTACAGATCCTCTGCGACGCGCTGCTGCTGCACCCAGTCCTTGAGCTGAAAAAGAGCCGGATGGCAGTCCGGTGGATGGAGATGGGGAATTTTTCCCATGTGGCGAAAAAGTATGTCAGGAAGACGCTCCAGGATACCAGAAATATTGACCGGCGTATCCTGTTCATCACATACTCTGGGATGGATGAGCAAAAGATTCAGTACATTAAAAACCTAATCAAGCAGTATTGCCCCTTTGAACGGGTCTACTGTCAAAAAGCATCCTCCGCTATCGCAAGCAACTGTGGCCCGGGCTCCTTTGGCCTGCTGTTTATGAGACGGGATGATGCTGCAGTCCCCTTTTTCCAGACGCCCAGCCAGGATGGGGCTGCATAAACCCAGATATCCACAAAAAATTTTCCAGGCCTATAACAGCCTGGAAAATTTTTTTGCCTGTTAAAAAAATCGCGCTGCCAGCCTTTTCAGCCGCATACAGATGAGCGCATAAACGCTATTTTTTTGCAACGATCATGTACCGATGAATGGTTCCGACCACCTCCCCCTTCTGATCGATGGTTTTTTGCATGTCCAGCAGCTGCCGGAAACATCTGTCCACCGAAAATCCAGGGAATTCCCACTCTATGATGCGGGCAAACCAAACAAACGCACCCACGTCATAAAATGTTATGGGGCGGTAGGCCTCCCCTGCCTCTAGGATTTGAAATCCTGCGTCTTCAAACCCCTGGCGCTGTTTTTCAAGCGTCAAATCCGGAAACGGCTTGTCTGTCCCAGGCAGCACCATGTCCACCAAATCCCGGTCATTCTCGCTCCCTACCTGTTCCGTGATAAACATCCCGCCAGGACGCAGCAGCCTGAAGATCTCTGCTGCGTCAAAGCTGCCGTGCCTGTTCAGGACCAGGTCAAAGGACTCATCCTCAAAGGGGATGGCAGCGGGGTTGCTGCATTCCTTGAAGGTGATCCCCAAGGGCAGCAATTTTTCCCTGCATAATTTGACATTGGGCGGATACCCTTCTGTTGCAGACGTCTTGTGATACGGATGCTTGAGGGCCAGTAAAAATTCACCGCCGCCTGTGTCATAATCCAGGATATCCAAACCGCTTGTTAAATATCCCCTCACCAGTGCCCCATAATCCCACGGCAATCCGGTCCCCACGCTGTATCTCCCATGGATATGCGAGAAATCCCAGCCGTGGATATGCGCTATATCTTCCTCGTGCTTCCAAAGGGCTCTTAACTGTTCCTGATTCATTAAACTGCTCTCCTCTCATTTATCAAATAGCCTCTATGACAGGTGCAGTCCCTGGCAACAGGAATCCCGGTGCAACCTGCTGCCAGTTTTTAGAACTGCACCGGGTAACTAACTCGTCTCATCATAAGTGTCCTCCCCATATCAAAAGATACCTAGTATTATACTATCCTTGCCTATCAAAATCAATCCGATGTCCTGGAATCACGCATTTCACTTCTTGACACACCGGCCCTCCGCTGGTAATATAATAGGGATAGATCCGCGATGAACGGAAAGAGTACCCGCATCCAACAGGCAGAGAGGGGCCGCCGCCGGCTGCAAGCGGCCCTCTGGGCGGTGCGGGGAAAGTGCGTCCGGGAGCGGGAGGGGCAATACCCTCCGTTTGGGCCGCGATATTGGCCTATATGAGCAAAGCAGGAGAGTGGAACCGCGCACCGCGCCTCTCCGTCCACCAAGGACGGGAGGGGCGTTTTTGCTGCCGCGGGCCCTGTCCGTATTGTAGAGGATGAACCCTTATGTTACTGGAAACCCTACGCGCATACCAGCGGCGTGACCCCGCCGCACGCGGGAAGCTGGAGATCTTCCTGCTATACTCCGGCGTACATGCCATTATCTACTACCGCATCGCCCATTGGCTCCACCGCCGCCAGCTGTGCTTCCTGGCCCGGTGCGTATCCCAGTGGGGCCGGCTCTGGACCGGCATTGAAATCCATCCCGGCGCAGCCATCGGCCGCCGCCTGGTCATTGACCATGGCACCGGCATCGTCATCGGCGAGACCACAGAGATTGGTGACGACGTGCTCCTCTATCAGGGCGTCACCCTGGGGGGCACCGGCAAGGACATGGGCAAGCGCCATCCCACCTTGGGCGACAACGTCATGGTCGGTGCTGGGGCCAAGGTGCTGGGCCCTATCACCATCCACAACAACGCCCGCATTGCCGCCGGCGCAGTGGTGCTCCAGGACGTGCCGGCCAACGCCACCGCTGTAGGCGTGCCCGCCCAGATCGTCCGTGTCAACGGTGAGAAGGTGCGCCGCTACGCAGACGAGGTGGATCAGACCAGCGTCATCAACCCCACCCTGCAAAAAATCGACGCCCTGGCCAAACGTATCGAAGAACTGGAAAAAAAGCTGGCTGAAAAATAACATCCGATTTAAAGGAGAATGCAGCATATGTATCTGTACAATTCCGCCACCCACCGCAAGGAGGAGTTCGTCCCCAACCATCCGGACATCGTGAAAATGTACACCTGCGGCCCTACCGTGTACCACTTCGCCCACATCGGCAACCTGCGCAGCTATATCATGGAGGATGTGCTGGAGAAATTTTTGCGCTTTGAGGGCTATCACGTCAAGCGTGTCATGAACATCACCGACGTGGGCCATCTCTCCTCCGATGGCGACACCGGGGAGGATAAGATGCTCAAAGGCGCCAAGCGGGAGAACAAATCCGTCATGGACATCGCCCGCTTCTATACGGACGCCTTCTTCTCTGACTGCGAAAAGCTGAACATCAAGCGTCCCGACGTGGTGGAGCCCGCCACTGCCTGCATCAGCGAGTATATCCGCATCATCTCCGCGCTGGTCGAGAAGGGGTATGGCTACGTGGCCGGCGGCAACGTATATTTCGACACCAGCAAGCTGGAGCGCTACTATATCTTCAACGACCACGATGCGGAGGATCTGGCAGTAGGCGTCCGGGAGGGTGTGGAGGAGGATGTCAACAAGCGCAATAAAAACGATTTTGTCCTCTGGTTTACCCAGTCCAAGTTTGAGGATCAGGCCCTCAAGTGGGATTCCCCCTGGGGGGTGGGCTACCCCGGCTGGCACATCGAGTGCTCCGGCATCTCCATGAAGCACCTGGGGGAGGACCTGGACATCCACTGCGGCGGCATCGACAACGCCTTCCCCCACCACACCAATGAGATCGCCCAGAGCGAGGCGTACCTGGGCCACAAGTGGTGCAATTTCTGGATGCACGTGCTGCATTTAAACACCAACAGCGGAAAAATGAGTAAGAGCAAAGGGGAGTTCCTGACAGTCTCCCTCTTGGAGGAGAAGGGGTATGATCCCCTGGCCTACCGCTTTTTCTGCCTCCAGAGCCACTACCGCAAGGGCCTTGTCTTCTCCTGGGAGAACTTGGATAACGCCCAGGGGGCCTACCGCAAGCTGGTCGCCCGGGCCGCCGCGCTGGTGCCGGGGGATGGCGCGGTGGATGAGGCCGTTGTTGCCGCCCAGAGGGAGAACTTCCGCAAGGCAATGGGCAACGACCTGAACACCTCCCTGGGGATCACCGCCCTCTACGACGTGCTGAAGGCAGAGGCCAACGCGGAGACAAAGCTGGCCCTGCTGGGGGACTTCGACCAGGTGCTGGGCCTGCGCCTGCTGGAGAAGGCGGCGCAGAAGCGGGAGGCCGACGCCAAGGCGGTGTCCAACGCTTCCGCGGCAGGCGGCATCCTCATCACCGGCGAGGGCGACCCGGAGATCGATGCGCTGGTGCGGCGGCGGGCTGAGGCAAAGAAGGCGAAGGACTTCGCCCTGGCGGACCAGCTGCGTGCCCAGCTGAAGGACATGGGCATCGAAGTGGTGGACACCAAGGACGGCGCTGTCTGGAAACGGGTATAAACAAGGAGGGCCGGTGTTTGCCGGCCCTCCTTGCTTCATGGCGCCTCCTCGATGGGTTGGAGCACAGAATCCCCCATCGTCCACCCCTCCAGGGCCCACGTGCCATCCTCCTGGTGCACATGGGTCAGGAGCGTCTCAACCTGGCAGCGGTACTGCCTGCTGCTCATAGACACCTGGCAGCAGGAGATGGCCGTTTCCCCGTCCAGATACTGCCACTCCAGTGAGACGCCGTCGACGAAGAACTGCGCCTGCTCTGCTGGGACACGTGTGAGCTGCTCCAGGAACGCCGCAGTAAACGTACCCTGGAGCTGCCCCTCACCCGGCGGGACATACCGCCCGCAGGAGGTGAGGAACAGCCCGGCCGCCAGCAGGAACAGCGCAAAACGCCGCTTCATCCATGCGGTCCTCCTTTCCTTTTGTCCCACCACAGCGGCCCGGGGGCGCAGGCCCCCGGACGCTGGGTGAAAAACAAAAACGCCGTGCAGGAGAAATCCTACACAGCGTAAGGAGCCAGGCTCTTTCTGCGGCACAGACAAAACGGCAAAACCGCCCCTTGCATGAAGGGCCGGACTGTCGTATAATATCCATGCGGTGCGGCCAACTGGGGCCGTTGTGTAGGTGATCTATCCACCTGCGCAGGCTTGCGGGTGTTGGACGCGCCCGCAAGCTGCCGCATTTTTGCTTTTCACCCAGATTATAGCAGAAATCTCCCCCTTCCGCAAGAGGGTCCCACATTTTTCTGTAGGGGCCCCTGTCCCCGCCTCTATCGCCGGCTTCCCTTCCCCCGCGTTCGGGCTCCCCTCCAACGTGACCCCGGCCTTGCCAGAGCCTTCCGGAAATGGTATAATCCCTGCATAGCTTTTGCTGCTGCGGCAGGAGAGCGCTACAAAAGGAGACATGTGTGATGACGGTAATTGAGCAGATCCAGGAGAAATACCCCTTTCTGACCCGGAAGCAGCGGGAGGTCGCGGATTATATGCTGGAGGACCCGGAGCGGATGAGCTATGCCACTCTCCGGGAGATCAGCCAGGATCTCTCCATCACGGAGATGACCATCCTGAAGACATGTAACCTGTTGGGCTTTGCCAGCTTCAGCACCCTCAAATATGAGTTCCGTAAATACGCAGCCCAGCAGCTGGACCTGCTGCGGCATCCAGGCGTGGAGTTCAGCACACCTGCGGCCCCGGAGTACGAGCTGGGGGATCTCCGCCGCCTGCTGTCGGAGATCCGTAATGAGGAGGCGGCCCTATTCTCCGCGTTTATCCACAACCTGTCCCTGGACGATGTCTTCCAGGCCGCCGGCATGATCCTGGCCGCAGACCAGGTCATCCTCTGCGGGCGGGGTGTCTCTGCTACGATCTGCGATTACTTCGCCACGCTGCTCACGCTCCTGGGCCGGGGGGTCGTCAATGTCAACACGGAGCTGGACAATGCCATCTATGCCGCCCTGCCCCTGCTCACAGGGAATACGCTCCTGATCGCTGTTTCCTACCCGGATTATTACCGCATGACCGCCAAGCTGGTGGAGTACGCCCGCCGCCGGGAGGTTAAAATCCTGGGCCTGACAGATTCCAAGCGGTCGCCCATCGTCCCGAACTGTGACTTAGTACTCACCTCGCCTACCCGGACCCGTATGCTGCCCAATACCATCGGCGCGCCGATGTCCATGATTACGCTGGTGGCCTCAGCCATCAACATTCAGTTAAGTGCCCAGGGCTGCCAGGGGGCGGAATGTTCAGAGGACTTTTTCTCGCTCTTTGACGGGGGATCTGTGGATAGCGGCAGCCAGCAAGCCGAATGCGATTAGAACATGGAGCAGATGCTGTGTGGCATCTGCTCCATATGTTATACCGGCAAGCACTGCTGCCTTTATAAAATATAGTAAATCTATAGAATGAATTGATCTCTTATTGACTGATCGCTATTATTATGATATATTTTTTCCACCCTTTGGAATCCAATTATGCCCAACAGGGCGCATTCCTGCGGAATTGGCGGCGCTGCGGCTTGGCAGCACACCGATGCACAACAATACACACGCACAGGGGAGATTGAGAGATGTTGCTTTCAAACACTGTATTGGAACGGGTCCTGGACGCGGCCAGCGGTACGGACTTCGCAGAGGTCTTCTGTGAAGAGAGCCGGCATACCGTCATCCGCGGCCGTTCCGGCCAGATTGACACCAGCTCCTCCGGCCGGGAGGCTGGTGTGGGCATCCGCGTCTTTTCCGGACAGCACTTCCGCTACGCCTACACCAACGATCTGCGGGAGGGGACCCTACTGCGCCTGGCGCGGGAGCTGTCAGATGGCTCCGGCAGCGGGAACCGCGCGCCGCTCAGGGAGCTGGCGGCCTATGGGGATCCCCAACTGGCGGCAGGTACAGACTACGCACGGAAGCTGGAGGTCATCCGCCGGGCTGTCTCGGCGGGGATGGCGTCCGGCAACGGGGTCACACAGGTGGCTGTGCGCTACCTGGATTTGGACCGGCAGATCCTGGTGGCCAACACCAGCGGCCTGCTGTCCAGCGACAGGCAGTGCAAAACCCGTATACAAATCACCGCCTATGCCCAGGCCGGAGGCGAGATCCAGAGCGGGTTCGCTGGGCCAGGTGCCATGGCGGGGCTGGAGTTCTATGACCATCTGGACGTGGAGGGCTATGCCCGTTCTGCCGCCCAAAAGGCGATCACAGCAGCCCGCTCCCGCCGGTGCCCCGGCGGCATGATGAGCGTGGTCGTGGACAGCGGCTTTGGCGGGCTGATGTTCCACGAGGCCTGCGGGCACAGCCTGGAGGCAAACTCCGTGTCCAAGGGGGCGTCGGAGTTCGCCGGGAAATTGGGGTGCCAGGTGGCCTCCCCGCTGGTAACGCTGATTGATGACGGGACCATACCGGGTGCGTGGGGCTCCACGGCAATTGATGACGAGGGGAACCCCGCCCAGCGCAATGTCCTCATTGAGAATGGCGTACTCAAGGGGTATCTGGTGGACCAGCTGGAGAGCCGCCGCATGGGGATACCCGCCACCGGCTCCGGCCGGAGGCAGAACTACCGCTATCCGCCGGAATCCCGCATGACGAACACATTCATTGCCCCCGGCAGCAGCACCCGGGAGGAGATCATCGCCGCCACGGAACAGGGCCTCTTTGTCGGCGGCATCAACGGCGGCTCCGTCAACCCCGCCAATGGGGAATTCAATTTCAGCGCATCGGACTGCTGGCTTATTGAACATGGCCGCCTGACCGAGCCGGTCCACGGGGCCACCCTCATCGGCAGCGGCGGGCAGGTGCTCCAGCAGGTGGATATGGTGGGGGACAACCTGGCACTGGGGCAGGGCTATTGCTACAACAACAGCGGCGCACTGCCAATCTGTGCCGGGCAGCCCACCATCCGCGTGAAAACTATTCTGGTAGGAGGGCTGGCATAATGCTCAGGACGTATCTGGAGGCTTTTTTCCCCGCCGCGCAGGCCGCTGGCGTGGGGCAGATGCATTTTTATATCAAGCAGGCCCGCAGCCGTGATGTCTCCGTCTACCGCGGGGAACCGGAGCAGGTGACGCAGGCGGAGGAGTGCTGCTTGTTTATTGAAGGGGAGGTCAGCGGGTATTCTGGCAGCGCCTATGTGTGCGACCTCCGCCCCGAGGGGTGCGGGGAGGCTGTCCGTCTGATCCGGGAGAGCGCCCTGGGGAAGAAGCGGCCCTTCCTCCCTCTCCAGCTGCCGGACCTGCCAGAGCCGGAGGAGCCAGGGGATCTGCCCCCCTTGCCGGAGCTCGTGGCACGGCTGGCCGCAGCGGAACAGGCCGCCTATGACGCTGATAGCCGGGTGGAGCTTGTCCACAGCTGTTCCCTGTCCGAATACCGGGGGCGCGTGACCCTGGCAGACAGCACCGGGCGGTCTGTCACCGATCTCAACAGCGGCGGGCACTTTGAGATCAGCCTCACTGCCCGGCAGGGCGATGTGGTCCAGCTGGGCGGGCGCAGCTGCCCCCTGGCACCAGGCAGCTACCCGGATATGGAGCTGTTGGCGCGCCAGGCCGCCCGGGATGCCGCCGGGATGCTGGAGGCATCCTCCTATCCCACCGGACATAGCCCGGTGGTGTTGGACAGCCGGGTGGTCTGCCAGCTGCTGGACGCCTTCCTTCCCGCCTTTTTCGCCAAGAATGTCCAGTCCCGTACCAGCATCCTGGCGGGGAAGCTGGGGGAACGGATCGCCGGGGAGCTGACCGTGCTAGAGGAAGACCCTTTCCTGCCGGAAGGGCTTTGCCGCCGCCGCTTTGATGACGAGGGCATCCCCACTACCGCCAAGACGATCCTCTCCGGCGGCATCCTGCGGACCTACCTCTGCGACCGGCAGAGTGCCGCTTGGTGCGGCCTGGTCCCCGGTGGGAATGGCTTCCGCCCCACCTATGCAGAGGAGGTGGGCCCCGGGTATACCAACCTGATCTTACGTCCCGGGACGCTATCACGGCAGGAGCTGCTGGCAGATATGGGAAATGGCCTGCTGATTACTGGGGTCAACGGCGTTTTCGCAGGGGCAAATCCCACCTCCGGGGATTTCTCCCTGCTCTCCCGCGGATACCGTGTCCAGGGGGGGCAGCTGTGCGGAGGGGTGAACCAGATCACCATTGCGGGAAACTTCTTTGAACTGCTGCAACAGGCCAAGGGCCTGGGGAACGATGGGGCCTGGATCCACAGCGGCACCGGCTGCCTGTCCGCCCCATCGCTCTATGTGGCCTCACTGGCAATTTCCGGCGGGGATACATCGGGAACCAATGATTAAGGCTGGGCCTTTTACAGATGACGCAAATTGACACGATACTCCCGCAAATCATCTTCCTTTGCAGTTTTAATAATCTTGTTAAGAGCCGTGGACAGGGCTTCCTTGTCCTCTGGCAAGGTTCCTTGAAACTGAAATGCGTTTGATGCGCCTAAGGCGGCAAATTGCGTGGGTATTTCCAGATTTTCAAGCAGAGTGCGAATTTCCTTGTATTTTTCAATCTCACTTTCTTCTTTCCAGTTGCCTCGCTGAACTTCCTGGTAAAGCTCCGATTCCGGGTAAATAGTCAGCATATTGACGCCAATGAGCGTCGGATGAAGCTGATTACAAACGTCAGCGGTGGCCTTCGCTCCGATCTCGCCACGTCCAGCGCCGGAGATGCTTACCAAGTAGAAGAAGCTATAATGAATACCGGCCCGGTCTAACCGCTGGCATTGTTTCACAATATCCGCAGCGGAATAACCCTTATTCATAAATTGCAGGGCTTCATCATCGCCGGTTTCAATTCCGATTGTCAGTCCGTCATATCCGGCCTGATGGAGGGACGCCAATTCCTCGTCCGATTTCAGCGTAACATCAGTAATTCTTGCAAAGCATCCAATCGTTTTGATTGAGGGAACATACTGCCGGATCAAGTCAGCGATTGCCATGAGCCG
>CAJUAC010000033.1 GCA_910583885.1 uncultured Oscillospiraceae bacterium
CCTGGCAGATCGTCACCAAGGTGATGCTGCCGGAGTGCCGCCCCTCCCTCATCAATGGGGCTACCAATGCCGCCATCACCATTTTGGGCTATGGGGCCATGAGCGGCGCCATCGGCGGCGGCGGGCTGGGGGCTGTGGCCCTCATGCGGGGCTACGGACGCCACCAGCTGGTGGTCATGTATGTGGCGGTCATCCTGCTGGTGATCCTGGTCCAGATCATCCAATCCATCGGTACCGCCTGGTCTGTGAAGTCAGACCGGCGTATCAATCCAACCGAAACCAAAAGGAGTAAACGGAAATGAAGAAGAAAATTGTCTCACTTGTACTGGCCCTCTCCCTGACCCTAGCCCTCGCCGCCTGCGGCGGCAGCGACAGCAAGACCATCAAGGTCGGCGCGACGCCCGCCCCCCATGCGGAGATTCTGGAGGTTGTGGAGGACATCCTCGCCCAGGACGGCTACACCCTGGAGATTGTGGAGTACGACGACTACGTCACCCCCAACACCTCCCTGGAGGACGGGTCCCTGGACGCCAACTACTTCCAGCACATCACCTACATGAACGAGTTTAACGCCGAGCACGGCACCCACCTGGCCAGCGCTGCGGGCATCCACTATGAGCCCTTCGGGCTGTACGCCGGCAAGACGGCCTCCCTGGCGGAGCTGGCCGACGGGGCCCAGATCGCGGTACCCAACGACGGCACCAATGAGGCCCGCGCCCTGCTGCTGCTGGAGCAGGAGGGGCTCATCACCCTCAAGGAGGGCGTGGGCCTGTCCGCCACTGCGAGCGATATTGCGGAGAACCCCCACAATTATAAGATTGAGGAGCTGGAGGCCCGCCTGCTGCCCACCACCCTCCAGGACGTGGATGTAGCGGTTATCAACGGCAACTACGCTATTGACGCGGGGCTGAAGGTTTCCGACGCCATCGCTGTGGAGGCTGCCAGCGGCGCAGCTGCCGAGGCGTATGTCAATGTGCTGGCAGTCAAGGAGGGCAATGAGAGCAGCGAGGGCATCCAGGCCCTGGTCAAGGCCCTCCAGAGTGACGAGGTGCGCACCTTCATCGCAGACACCTACGACGGCGCGGTGGTGGCGCTGTTTTAAAGGCGGCTGTCCGTTTTCCTGAAGGAAAAAAGGTTCAAAAGGACTTTGGGCAGGGATCCCGTTTGTGGATCCAGGAATAGAGGGAGGGAGCGGATCAAACCGCTCCCTCCCGTTCTGCTGGGCTGCATAGTTCAGGGCTCCACACGGGGATTGTAGTACCGCCCCCGTTCCTCATCCGCTTTCTTCCAGTGGATGGCCTGGGTGGGGCAGCGGTGCAGGCAGCCCAGGCACTGTACACAGGTGGGCTTCACCCACAGCGGCTGCCCGCCGGCGAGGGTGATCGCCCCGCAGGGGCAGATCTCCTGGCAAAGCCCGCAGCCAATACACTGGTCTGTCACCACAAAGGGCTTGGTAGACCGGCCGTGGGCGTACAAGGGGTACGCCATAGCTGTCAGCACCGCCGGTGCAACCCCCTTACAGCGGTTGTAGTCACCCAGCCCCCGCGCCCGGATGGCCCGGATGGCCTCATCAATCAATTCCTCCGCCGCGTCCAGCTTCTGCCCGGCAGACTCCTTGTCTGCGATCTGGCCCATGGGGACATAGTTATCCACCATGGGGATACCAAACTGGGCTGACAGGGACATCCCCTTCTTCTTCAGCTGCTTTGCCATTTGCTCCGCAGCGTTGCCGGTGCTGCCGCCGCAGGTGAGGACCAAATAGACGTACTGGTCCTGATAGCCGGACAGCTGGAGCTTTTCCAGGAAAAAGTTCAATATACTGGGCAGGCCGAAAAAGTAGGTGGGTACCACAAAACCGATGCGCTCCTCGCGGCCGGCGTCGTAGCGGTAGCTGCGGCCCCGGATAGCGTCCCGCAGGAAGATCAGGCGGTCATCCGTGGCTGCGGCGATGCGTTCAGCCGCATATTTGCTGTTGCCTGTGGCGGAAAAGTAAAAAATCATGGGGGAGCCCTCTCTCCATATAAAGTGTCTGCGGCCGCCGGTGCGCGGCCGGGCTGTTCCTTAGTATACTCTTTTTTGCCGGGGATTCCACAGAAAAAACGGGTATTTTGCGCCGGATGCCCAAGAAGCTTACACGCCCCAGAGGTTTTCCGGGTAGAGCCCCTGCTCCGTCTTCTCCTTCAGCGCCTGGACCACCGAGGGCTTGTCCTCCCGGTAGGTGACGCCGTACCACTTGTCGGTGGTGGAGAGCATCCGCACCTGGGCACGGCCCCGGTGGAGCATATCGCTGATGACGAGAGGCAGGTAGCACTCCCCCTTGTCCGGGTTTTCCTCCAGAATCCGGTCCAGGAAGAGGGGGAAACGCTCCTGCGCCTCCACCAGGAAGCTGTGCTGGAAGCCCCAGAAGTTCATGGACACCAGGGTATTCCCCGGCAGGTGCTCCCAGGTCTCCCCGCCGTCGCGGGTGGAGCGGCCGCCGTCCCCCTCCTTCTCAATATGGGTGTGTTCAATGACCTCCTCCAGCAGGCCGTCGCTGTTGAGGCGGCATACGCCCCGGGCTACACTGCCGTGCTCGGTCACGGTCTTGCCCAGGTGGTAGCCCACCATGGCATACTGGAAGCAGTCCGGGCGATCCCGGTGGTTGGCGAGGTAGTCGAAAATCAGCCGGAAGGCCTCCGGCCCGTAGTAGTCGTCGGCATTGATGACTGCGAAGGGGCCATCGATGGCATCCCGTGCCGCCAGCACCGCATGGGTGGTCCCCCACGGCTTCTGCCGGCCAAAGGGGATGCGGAAGCCCTTGGGCAGGTCGTCCATCCGCTGGAAGGCGTAGCGCACCTCCATGCCCCGGCTGACGCGCCCGCCCACAGTCTCGCGGAAATCTGCCTCCAGCTCCTTTTTGATCACGAAGATGACCGTCTCAAAGCCGGCCCGCCGGGCGTCATAGATCGAGTAGTCGATGATGCTCTGCCCATACCCGCCCACAGGGTCCATCTGCTTGAGTCCGCCATACCGGCTGCCCAGCCCGGCTGCCAGGACGACCAAAACAGGTTTCTTCATATGTAACTCCTCCATCATTCATTGCACCGCCTCCCCGCATATACCGCAGGGCCTCGATAGAAACAGGATACCACAACGGCCGAAAAATGTAAACGGAGAATCCACATCTTAAAAAAGGTTTCATAACTGCCCCAACAGCAGGTGAAAAGATGCTTTTCATTTCTTGGGTAATGTGGTATCATATGGCATAGACTACTGATACCACCGCCCTTGCGGAGAAATGAGGGAGCTATCTATGGAATTGAACAAGATCCTGTCCACGGTGGACCACACCCTGCTGTCCCAGGGGGCAACCTGGGAGGAAATCCGCGCCGTCTGTGACGACGGCATGAAGTACCACACCGCCTCTGTCTGCATCCCGGCCAGCTACGTGCGCCAGGCGAAGGACTATGTGGGGGACAAGCTGGCTGTATGCACGGTCATCGGCTTCCCCAACGGCTACTCCACGGCCGCCGCCAAGTGCTTTGAGGCAGAGGATGCCGTGAGGAACGGAGCCGATGAGATTGACATGGTTATCAATATCGGCTGGGTGAAGGACCAGCAGTGGGAGGCGCTGCTGGAGGAAATCCGCGCTGTCAAGGCCGCCTGCGGCGGACGGATCCTGAAGGTGATTATTGAGACCTGCCTGCTCACCGATGCGGAGAAGGTGAAGCTGTGCGAAATCGTCTCCAACTCCGGTGCGGAGTTTATCAAGACCTCCACCGGCTTTGCCGGCGGCGGCGCGACCCGGGAGGACGTGGCCCTCTTTGCAGCCCATGTGGCTCCCCATGTGAAGATCAAGGCGGCCGGCGGCATCTCCAGCCTCCAGGATGCGGAGGACTTCATCCGCCTGGGCGCGTCCCGCCTGGGCACCAGCCGCATTGTCAAGGCTGTCAAGGGGATCGAGGGCAGCGGGTACTGATGAATACAGGTTCCAAGAACCCGCCTGCACACCTATTAAATTGAAAGAGAGGTCAACTACCATGCCAACCCCCCATAATGCCGCCCAGCTGGGCGATTTCGCCAAGACTGTCCTGATGCCCGGCGACCCCCTGCGGGCCAAGTTCATTGCCGAGAGCTTCCTGGCGGAGGCCCGGCTGGTCAACAACGTCCGGGGTATCCAGGGCTATACGGGCCTCTACCAGGACGTGCCGGTCTCCGTCATGGCCTCCGGGATGGGGATGCCCTCCATTGGCATCTACTCCTATGAGCTCTACAGCCAGTACGGCGTGGAGAATATCCTGCGCATCGGCTCCGCCGGGGCCATCAGCAGCAGGCTGAAGCTGCGGGACGTGGTGGCCGCCCAGGGCGCGTGTACCAACTCCCACTTTGCCCACCAGTACGGCCTGCCCGGCCAGTTCGCCCCCATTGCCGACTTCACACTGCTGGAGACCGCTGTGGGCGTGGCCCGGGCCATGGGCGTGGAGATGCCCGTGGGCAACCTGCTCTCCTCTGACACCTTCTATGACGCGTCCAACTCCACGATGAAGTGGGCGGAGATGGGGGTGCTGGCGGTGGAGATGGAGGCGGCGGCTTTGTACATGACCGCCGCCAAGCTGGGCAAGCGGGCCCTGGCCATCTGTTCCATCTCCGACAGCATCGTCACTGGCGAGGAGCTCTCCGCTGGGGACCGGCAGACGACCTTCACCACCATGATGAAAATCGCCCTGGAGACTGCGGTGAAGATGGCAAAAAAATAGGCTGCCCTTCACCATATTCACAAAAAATTTTCAGTCAGGACACAAATCATCCCTATTTTGCCCCGTTTTTTTGGTTGCTTTATAGGCGCAAATCCTGTATAATGGCCTACGTACTCCGGGTCCGTCTCTTTGCACCGGGGTACGAACTACATAAGAAAGGTTGATTGATTCCAATGAAGAAGAAGTTAGTAGCCCTGCTGCTGGCAATGGCGATGGTACTTGCCCTGGCAGCCTGCGGCGGCAACAACACCGGCAAGGACAGCAACTCCACCCCGAGCACCGATAACCAGGGGACGGACAACAACAGCGGCACCCCCGACAACAGCGGCGCCCCCGATAACAGCGCCCCCGAGGGCACCGGCGCAGTCAATCCCGACGACATCAGCGACACCATGACCAGTGCTGACAACAAGTATGTCATCGCCATGGTCACTGACGTGGGCCAGCTGAAGGACAAGTCCTTCAACCAGGGCACCTGGAACGGCGTGAAGCTCTACGCCAACGAGACTGGCAAGTCCTATAAGTACTATCAGCCCGCCAACGGCGACAGCGCCACTGACGAGGACCGTTACCAGGCCTACAAGGCCGCCATCGACGGCGGCGCAGAGGTCATCGTGGCCCCCGGCTTCCTCCAGGAGGCCGCCATGGTGCGCGCCGCCTCCGAGTATCCCGATGTGAAGTTCGTGTTCATTGACGGCTATCCCCTCAACGACGCCAACGGCAACCCCCTGGCCAATGTGGTGGGCGTGGCCTTCCATGAGGAGCAGTGCGGCTACCTGGCCGGCTATGCCGCTGTAACCGAGGGCTACACCAAGCTGGGCTTCACCGGCGGCGGCGGCGGCACCAACCCCGCTGTCAACCGCTATGGCTACGGCTTTGTCCAGGGTGCCCAGGCTGCCGCTGCTGAGAACAACACCACAGTTGAGATGAACTACAGCTACCTGTACGGCGACGGCTACTCCGCCTCCGCTGAGCTCCAGACCCAGATCAACGGCTGGTATGCCAACGGCACCGAGGTCGTCTTCGCCTGCGGCGGCTCTATGTGCAACAGTGTCTTCGCCGCTGCTGCCGCCAACAACGGCCTGTCCATCGGCGTGGACGTGGACCAGGCCGGGGAGTCCGGCACCGTCATGACCTCCGCCATGAAGGGGCTGGCCGAGGCTGCCAGCCTGATGCTGGGCCGCTTCTACGACGGCCAGTGGGATACCATCGGCGGCCAGGCCGTCAACCTGGGTGTTGACGACAACGCGGTGGGCCTGCCCTTCGCCTCCTCCCAGTTTGAGGTGCTGACCGAGGACGCCTATAACACCCTGGTGGACGGCATGAAGACCGGCGGTTCCCTGGAGGTCAAGGGCGACTATGATGCCTTCCTGGCTGGCGACGAGACCTTCGCCAACGTGACTGTCAACTTCGTTAAGTAAGCAATCTGCTATCCGAACAGGAGGGCCCGGCTTGGCCGGGCCCTCCTGCTGTTTGTACATCCCCGGCAGATTCCATCCAAAGCCTGTTGAAACTGCCCAAGGATTCCGCTATAATAGGAGGTAATTCGGTACATCATGCCGCAATGCGCAAAAAAGGAGAAGGAGACATGGCGACATTTATTGTAAACGGCCGGACCGTGACAGCGGAGCGGAACCAGAAGCTGCTGCGCTTTTTGCGGGACGAGCTGCATCTCACTTCGGCCAAGGATGGGTGCAGCGAGGGTGCCTGCGGGACCTGTACGGTCCTGGTAGACGGCAAGGCGGTCCGCGCCTGCGTGCTGGCCACCGACAAGCTGGAGGGCAAGCGGGTGATGACCGTGGAGGGCCTGGGGGAGTTTGAGCGGGCAGCCTACACCTACGGCTTTGGCGAGGCGGGGGCAGTGCAGTGCGGCTTTTGCATCCCGGGTATGGTCATGGCGGCCAAGGCACTGCTGGATCAGAACCCGGACCCCACAGAGGTGGAGATCCGGCACGCCCTGCGCAACAACATCTGCCGCTGTACGGGATATGTGAAGATTGTCGAGGGCGTGCGCCGGACAGCGGCGATCCTCCGTGCCGGACGCCTGCCGGAGGATACGTGCGCCTGGGAGGTGGGGGCGCGGGTCCACCGGGTGGATGTGGCGGAGAAGGTCCAGGGGACGGGCCTCTATCCGGACGATGTATCCATGGACGGGATGCTCTATGCCTCCGCCGTCCGTTCTGCCCACCCCCGTGCCCTTGTCAAGGCCATCCACCGGGAGGAGGCCCTGGCCCTGCCAGGTGTGGCTGCTGTGTTCACCGCAGAGGATATCCCGGGGCAGAATAAGGTGGGCCATCTGGTGAAGGATTGGGACACCATGATCGCCGTGGGCAGCATGACCCACTATCTGGGGGATGCCATCTGTCTGGTGGTGGCAGAGAGCCCGGAGATTTTGGAGAAAGCCAAGCGCATGGTACAGGTGGAGTATGAGGTTCTCACCCCGGTCCGCTCCCCCCAGGAGGCCATGGCCCACGATGCGCCCCTGGTCCACCGCTCCGGCAATTTGCTGGCCCACAAGCACATCCAGCGGGGCAATGCCGCCCTGGCCATCGCCCGCAGCAAACACGTCATCACCCGGCAGTTTACCACCCCCTGTACAGAGCACGCCTTCCTGGAGCCGGAGTGCGCCGTGGCCTATCCGGACGGGGACGGGGTGATGATCCTCTCCGCCGACCAGGGGGCCTACGACACCCAGCACGAGACTGCACCCATGCTGGGGCTGCCGGCGGAGAAGGTAAAGGTAAGGAACCTGCTGGTAGGCGGCGGCTTTGGCGGCAAGGAGGACGTGACCGTCCAGCACCTGGCCGCCCTGGCGGCCTACCTCACCAAACGGCCTGTCAAGTGCAAGCTGAGCCGGGCGGAGAGCCTGCTCATCCACCCCAAGCGCCACCCTATGGAGATGGAATTTGCTATTGGCTGCGACGAAAACGGCCTCATCCAGGGGGTGGCCGCCAATGTCATCGCGGACACTGGGGCCTATGCCTCCCTGGGCGGGCCGGTGCTGGAGCGGGCCTGCACCCATGCGTCAGGCCCCTACCACTATGAGAACTTCCAGATTGACGGCTACGCCTACTACACCAACAATCCCCCCAGCGGGGCATTCCGGGGCTTCGGCGTGACCCAGACCTGCTTCTGCATCGAGACGCTGCTCAATGAGATGGCGGATATCGTGGGGATCTCCCCCTGGGAGATCCGCTACCGCAACGCCATCCGGCCCGGCGAGGTGCTGCCCAACGGCCAGATCGTAGGCCCGGAGACTGGCCTGGTGGAGACGCTGGAGGCGGTAAAGCCCTACTATGACGGGGCGAAATACGCGGGCCTGGCCTGTGCCATGAAAAATGCCGGCGTAGGCGTGGGCATCCCGGACACCGGCCGGTGCCGCCTGGTGGTGGCGGAGGGCAGGGTCCATATCCAGGCCGGAGCCTCCTGCATCGGCCAGGGGCTGGGGACCGTGCTGACCCAGATGTGCTGCGGCCAGCTGGGGCTGGCCCGGGAGCAGGTGGTTTACGAGCGCTCCAACACCTTCGAGGCCCCTGACGCCGGTACCACCTCCGGCTCCCGGCAGACCCTCATCACCGGCGAGGCCTGCCGCCGGGCCTGTGTGGAGCTGAAAAAGGAGTTGGAGGGGAGGGCCCTCACTGATCTGGAGGGCAGATCCTACTACGGCGAGTACCTGGCCAAAACCGACCCCCTGGGAGCCAATGTGCCCAACCCCGTCAGCCATGTAGCCTATGGCTACGCTACCCAGCTGTGCATCCTGGGGGAGGACGGCAAAATTGAGCGGATGGTGGCCGCTCACGATGTGGGCAAGGCGGTGAACCCCACCTCCTGCGAGGGCCAAATTGAGGGGGGTGTGGTCATGTCCATGGGGTTTGCCCTGACAGAGGGATACCCGCTGGCCGATTGCCGCCCAACGGCCAAATTCGGCACACTGGGGCTGTTCAAGGCGGATCAGGTTCCAGCGATCACCGCGATTCTGGTAGAGAAGCCTGGGCTGGATGTGGCCTGTGGGGCCATCGGCATCGGGGAGATCACCTCCATCCCTACCGCCCCCGCCATTGCGGACGCCTACTTCCGCTACGATGGGAAGCGGCGTTACAGCCTGCCCCTGGAGGGGACGCCCTACAGCCGGAAACGGTGAGAGAGGGCTGGGCGTCCCTCCGGTTTCCTGAGGAGGAGGCATCGGATCAAACGGCAGAGCCCCGGAACCAGATGGTCCCGGGGCTTCATGCTTCTATTTCCGCGGGTGCTTTTGAGCCACGCTGTTGGTGTCAAGGGAGTCCCGGAAGACAACAAACCGGTCAAAGAGGAACTCCAGGATAAAATTGGCGGCCATATTCAACAGGGTCACAAGGTATTCGTTCCATCCCAGCGTGTCCGCCAGGTAGCCACCCAGCCAGGTGGACAGGGGCGTGAAGACGCAGTAGAACCCCAATACCTGGATCATGGCCTTTGGTACATTGCCCGCGGATTGGAAGGTGTAGCGCCGGTTGAGGGTGAAGTTCCACAGGACCGACAGCACCAGGGCAATCAGATAGCAGGGCCAATAGCTCCAGGCGGTCAGCTCATTAAGCAGAGAGAAGGCCCCCAGCTCAATGATCCCGGCGGAGAGGGAAAACAGCAGGAATTTCAGTGTGCGCAGAAGCTCAGTCATACAGGACCCCCCTTTGTATCAGCCGCCGTTCAGCGCCCGGAAAAGGGCCCTGTTGGACGGGTAGAGCTTTTGGAATACCTGGTAATTTTGATCGTAGGCGGCCCGGTTGGCCGGGCGGGGCGTATGGGTCCGTTCTACCGGGATCAGGCCGGCCGCTGCATCCAGATCCCGGACAATCCCCAGCCCCACACCGGCCACCGCCGCTGCGCCCACGGAGCCCGCGTTCTGGGGGCTGGCCGTCACCTGGACGGTCCGGCCAATGACATCAGCAAGGATTTGCGCCGTCACCGGGGACAGCGCGCCGCCGCCCACAAAGCGGATCGGGTCGGAGACCGGCAGCTTGCGCGCCTGGCACTCCAGCATCCAGCGCAGATGGTAGCAGACACCCTCCAGCACCGCCCGGATCAGCTCAGTCTTGCCGGTGTCCAGCCGGATGTTGAAGAACATCCCGGCAGCGGCGGGGTCCTCGAAGGGGCAGCGGTTGCCGTGGAGCCAGGGGGTGAAGAGCACGCCCCCCGCCCCCGGCGGGATCTGCTCCACCGTCTCGGTCAGGTAGTCGTAGAGGCTGGCGTACACCGCCTCCTGGCCGCCCGCGATGTCCTTTTTTTCCAGGTAGACGCCGATCTCATCCAAGGCCAGGTGGTCCTTCACCCACTCCAGGCACTTCCCGGCGGTCTCCATCTCGGCGAAATAGTTGTACCGCCCCCGCTGGGCCCCCACAATGGCGGCAATCATGGCGGATACATCCACCCGCTGCCGGTCTGTGACCGTAGAGACCCAGCCGGAGGTGCCGCAGTAGATATGGGTGCTGCCTACAGCGGTGGCCCCGGCCCCTACGCCGATGAGGGAGGCGTCCCCGCCGCCGCCAAAGACCGGCGTACCTGGGGCGAGGCCCAGCTCCGCCGCTGCCTGCCCCGTCAGGCCGCCCACCTGGCTGGATGCCTGGATAATGGGGGGCAGATGGGCCATGTCCACACCAAAGAGCCGGCACAGCTCCCCGCTCCAGGCCCCCTTCCGGGTGTCATAGAGCAGGGCGGCATAGGCGGAGTCCTCTGTCATGACAGCCCTGCCGGTACAGCGCAGGAGCAGGTACTCTTTTACATCCAGCCACTTGTCCGCCCGCAGGAAGTTCTCCGGCTCATGGGACTGCACCCACTTATATTTCCAGACCGGGTCCTTCACGCTGCTGGGCACTGCGCCGGTGGCCCGCAGGCACTTCAGCAGCTTCCCCACGTTGGCCCCGGCGATCTGGGGGCCGTGGGCCAGCCCTTTTTTCAGCTCCGCACCTGCCCGCTGGTCCATGTAGCTCATGGCCCGGCGCACCGGCTTCCCGGCCCGGTCCACCAGTACCAGCCCCTGCATCTGGGAGCAGAAGGAGAGCCCTGCCACCGCCTGGGGGGACACGTCCGTCTTTGCGAACAGCGCCCGGGTGGTGCTGCACATGGCTGCCCACCACTCCTCCGGCTCCTGCTCCGCGCCGCCGCCGGGCAGAAGGTACAGCTTGTAGCCCTCCTGGGCGCTGGAGAGCAGCGTGATCTGCTCCCCAATGCCGAACAGGCAGGTTTTTACCCCCGTGGTGCCGATATCATACGCCAGTACATAGGTCATCCATGCTCCCTCCCGTCATGCCTGCCGGTGGACGATGCTGTCCCGCTCCAGGGTGAAGGCGGATTCAAAGAATTTGAGCAGCTCCCGCTCCACAAGAGCCTCCCGCTCCGCAATCTCCCCGCCGGCGTACAGCCGGAACCGCTCCCGGTAGTAGCCGCAGCAGCCGGAGAACTGTACCATCATCAGCAGGCTGTCAAAAAAGAATGCGAACATCGCCGGGTCCATATCCCGGCGCAGGTCCCCGTTGGCCTGGCACTGGGCGATGCGCCCGGCGTAGAGCCGGGCTGCCGCGCCCTCGATCTTCCCCGCCAATGCGGCGGCCTGCTCCCCACCGGCTACGGTGAGCATACTGTACAGGCGCACATAGCCTGGGTGCTCCCGGGAGAAAGCCAGCAGGGCGCGGATAATCTGCCGGGCCTGCTCCAGCACCGGACCCTCCCGGGCCGCCGCCTCGGAGAGTACGGTGTCCAGGCCCTCCAGGCTGCGGTCCAGGCAGGCGCGGAAAAAGCCGTCCTTGTCCCCGTAGTATTTATAGAGCGCCCCCACACTGATGCCGGCCCTGGCCGCAATGGCACGCATGTTGGCCTGGCCGGGGCCGCAGCTGGCAAATTCCTCAATGCCCGCCTCCAGGATCTCCTCCAGTTTTTCCGGCGGCAGTTTTTTCAGCATAGCCGCTTCTTCCCCGCGTAAGAGGCGACAAACAGCGTGCGCTGGAGCAGGGCATCCAGCCGCCCGAGCGGACGGCAGCCAGGCGCTGTGTCCGCAAACCGCCGCGCCGCACAGCCCTTGCGCAGCAGAAGGCGCAGCGCCTCCAGCTCGCTGGAGTCCGTGCCTATGCACAGCGCCCCTGCATCCCGCAGCAGAACCGCATTCCTGCCCCGCAGAGCCTTTGCCACCTCGCCGGGCTCACAGCGTACACAGCGCACGTCCACCCCAGCCAGCTGGGCCAGGTCGTCCAGCAGGGGCCGCAGGGCCCTGCCCTCCCGGCTGACCGCCGCCACCGCCGGGGCAGCCTCATGGGCGACGTACTGGGCGCTGGTGGAGCGGTAGACAGCGGCGTGGAGGGCGGCGGCCAGAGGCAACTTCCGGTCCTCCAGCCAGAACGCCTGCCGGCGGCAGCCCAGGGTCAGGAGGAACGCATCCCCCCGCCGCTCACTGCTGCCGTAGTCAAGGATCCGGCCCGCAGGGATCGGCTCCCTTCCGGCGCGGAGCCGGATATGCTCCCCGCAGGCATCCTCCAGGGCCTCCGCCACGGAGAACGCGTCCTCCATGGATTCCCCCATGCACAGCGCGCCATGGCGGCGCAGCAGCACGGCGGGGCTGTCCGGCCACGCCGCCACCTGGGCCTCCACCGCCCGCCGCAGGCGGTTCGTGGAGGGCAGGCCGTAGGCCGCGCAGGGGATCCAGCCCCCCAGACGGGGGTGGCCCAGATCCGGCAGGCCCTCCCCGGCCACGCCCACAACGGAGGCGTTGTCCTGATGGGTGTGGATGATGAACTGGATCTCCGGCCGCAGCCGGTAGGCCCCGGCATGGATGCCCCGCTCACTGGAGGGCTTGATATGCCCCTGATAGGCGCAGCCCTCTATGTCCACCAGCACCAGCTGCTCCGGCCGCAGGGACGCATAGTCCATGCCGCTGGGGGTGATGACAAACCGTCCCCCCGGTATCCGGGCGCTGACATTGCCCCAGGTGCGGGCCACCAGCCCCGCTGCCAGGAGCCTGCGCCCCGCCTCAATGACCAGCTCCCTGGCCTCTTTTTCTGTATACGCCATGGCCTATCCCTCCAATGGGCCGCAGTTGGACAGCACCCGGTCAAACCGGGCCAGCACGTCGTCAACCATCTCCTCCGTGTAGGCGGCGCTGGTGTAGAGCCGGGATCCGGCCAGGGTGACGATCCCCTCGGCCATGTAGGCCGCCCCCATATGCTCCATCTCCCGCTGGCGGATGCTGGTCTGCTTCAGTACCTCCCGGATGGCCCAGGGCTTTTTCCAGTCAATGGCAAAATGCATGGTCCCGACGCTGTCCAAATGGCAGATAGAGCCCTGGTTGAAGGCCACAAAGGGCAAATGGTACTTCTGGATCAGCCCCTGCAGGCCCCGCGTCAGCCGGTCGCCCATCCGCCCCGCAGCCTCGCAGGCGTTGGTACGCTCGATCTCGCACAGGGTATAGTATCCCGCCGCGCAGGAGAGGGGGGTGGCGGCCATGGTGCCGCCGCACATGGCCTTTGCCACCTTCTTGCCTGACGAGTCCAGCCCGGCCCCCAGATGGGCCATGCAGTCCGCGTGGCCCCCTACGCCCCCAGCGCCCGGGTAGCCACCGGCAATGATCTTGCCGAACACCGTCAGATCCGGGTCTACGCCGAAGTAGCCCTGGGCCCCGCTCAGCCCGATGCGGAAGCCGGTCACTACCTCGTCAAACACCAGCAGGGCCCCGTACTTCCGGGCCAGCTGGGCTGTCCCGCGGACAAACTCCTTGGACAGCGGCCGGGTGCCGCTCTCCGGCCCCATGGGCTCCAGATAGACCGCCGCCGTGCCGCCAGTGCGCTGGTTGGCCTTGAGCTTGCGCTCCAGGTCCTCCAGGTCGTTGGGGAAAAACTCATTGGTGTGCTTGAACACGAAGCCGGGCACGCCCTTGGACAGGATGCCCTTGGTGCCTGGAATGCGCATCCCGTAGGCCAGCTGGTCGGACCAGCCGTGGTACGCGCCGCCCATCTTCAGGATGTTCTTTTTGCCCGTCTTCAGCCGGGCGATCCGGGCCGCGCACATGTCCGCCTCCGTGCCGGAGCCCAGCATCCGGAACATCTCCACCGAGGGCACCAGGTCGGAGATCTTCTTGGCCAGCTTGTACTCAAACTCGTGGAACAGCCCCGTGGAGGGCCCGCAGGTTTGCAGCAGCTCGATCACCCTGTCCCGTACTTCCGGCACGTTGCTGCCCAGGATGGTGGGGCCGCCGGCCTGGAGCAGGTCATAGTACCAGTTGCCGTCGATGTCATATAGCTTTGCCCCCTCCGCCTTGGTGATGACGATGGGGAAGGGGTAGTTGAAGGCCAGGTTGTGCTGTACGCCGCCGGGGATCACTTTCCGGGCCTGCCCGACCATTGTTTTGGACGTGAGGCACTTCGCATCGAAATACTCCGCCACATACTCCGCCAGCTTTTCCCGCCGGATGGAGTATACCGGCTGCCGGATCAGCCCGTCCAGCTGCGCTGTCACCGCCGCCGCGTCCAGATATTCGTCTATCGCAAAACCGTTGTATGCCATGGTGCGCCTCCCTGTCTGAACTTGTGAACCAATATTCACGTCTTAGCCACAGGGTAGCACAGGTTGGCAGGGTTGTCAAGGTCTGCTTTAGTAAATCTGCACAAGTGGGGAGGGGATGCGCGGTGGAAAACCATCCGTTTCAACGATCCTCCGCGGCGAAGATATTACAAAATTGTTAATTCCTTGTGAATTTACTTCCAATCTTTTGTCGGTTATGGTAGACTGGTGTCGATTTATTTTTGGCTTTTTTAGCCGGAAGAAGGGGAAAATTGATGGAAAAGAGGGGCTGTATCAAAAAAATGATATCTTTAGGGCTTTGTATGTTGCTGGTGTTGACCATGTTGCCGGCGGCAGCCCTGGCGGTGGAGACATATACCACCAGCGACGAGGGCGTAGCCCTTATTAAAGAGTACGAGGATTTCCGCGCCATGCCGTACAGCGACGACGGCGCGTGGTACATAGGCTATGGCACCCTCTGCGACCCGGCGGACTACCCCAGCGGCGTGTCAGAGGAGAAAGCGGAGGAGCTTCTGCGGGAAGCGCTGGTGACAATGGAGGATTGGGTCAACACCCTGCTGATGGATTACAGCATCTCCGTCACCCAGTACCAGTTTGATGCCATGGTGGATCTGACCTACAACCTGGGGGCGCAGTGGATCAACCCGGAATACCGCTTCTGCTCCTACCTCATCAGCGGCATCTACCAGTACAGCGAAGCGGAGATCGTCAACGCTATCGCCACCTGGTGCCACAAGGGGACCACGGTGATGGAGAACCTGGTGAGCCGCCGTCTGCGGGATGCGTTTCTGTTCCTGTACGGCATCTATGATAACGACGGGCCGGAGGCGTATACCTATATTCATTTTGATCCCAGCGGCGGGTCTGTGGAAAACCAGACCGTCTTCTATCCCGTGGGCGCGGCCTATGGCCAGATGCCTGTACCCACCCTCCGGGGGCGGACTTTCCTGGGCTGGTACACCACCGGCAGCAGCGCCCCCCTCACTGGGGAGGAGCTGGCGCTGGCTCCCTTACATGTTACAGCCCAGTGGGACGCAGAGGCCCCCAGTAAGCCGGAGGTTGACCTGTCTACCTGGGTCAATCCCTACAGCGATGTCAAGGACAACGACTGGTTTTTCAGCTATGTCCGGGAGCTGAGCGCCAAGGGGATTGTAGGCGGCTATCCTGACGGCACCTTCCAATCCGCCAAGCAGCTGACTGCCGGAGAGGCGCTGAAGCTGATTTTGGTGGCGGCTGGGTATCAGGATCCCGGCAACACCCCCAGCGGCCACTGGGCGGGGAACTATCTCGCCTTGGCAGAGAGCCTGGGGTGCGTCTATCCCGGTGAGATCACCGATCTGGACGGCCCCATCAGCCGCCTGACCATTGCCCGGATTGCTGCGGTCGCCATGAATTTGCAGCCCCGGACGGGTGCGTCGCCCTTTGCGGACATTGATGACGGCTATACCCTCGCCCTCTATGAGGAGGGCATCCTCAACGGCACCGCTGTGGGCGGCCTGCGCTATTACTACCCCAACGACGGCATCAACCGTGCAGAGGTGTGCGCGATTGTCTCCCGCATCAGCGGCTGGGAGTACACGGAGAAGAACGACCCCGCCCTGTCCGGGTACATCCAATACCGGGAGAAAACCCTGCCACTGCTGCGCAATGTACCGGCAGCCCCCTACAATACCAACCTCTTTGTCCCGGACGGCAGCATCATGCACTACAACGATATCAACTACACCACGGCCATCGGCATTGACGTCTCCTCCCATCAAGGGGAGATCGACTGGCAGAAGGTGGCGGGATCGGGCGTTTCCTTCGTGATGATCCGCCTGGGCTACCGCGGCTACGGCGAGGAAGGGAAGATCAATCTGGACCCCTATTTCCTGCAGAACATCGCCGGGGCCAAGGCTGCCGGGCTGAAGGTGGGCGCATACTTCTTCTCCCAGGCCATCAACACCCAGGAGGCTGCAGAGGAAGCTGCATTCGTCCTGGAGAATCTGGGCGGCCAGTACCTGGACTACCCGCTGGTCTACGATTGGGAGACCATCAGCTCCAGCGGGGCCCGGACCAAGGGACTGGACAACACCACGCTGACTGACTGCGCGATCACCTTCTGTGAGACCGTGGCTATGGCGGGCTACACGCCGATGATTTACTACAACCTCCCCGTGGGGTACACCCACTACCAGCTGGACCGCTTGACGGCCTATGACGTGTGGTTTGCCCAGTACGCCTCCACGCCCAGCATGTACTACAATTACCGGATCTGGCAGTACAGTGACAGCGGGTCAATCCCTGGGATCTCCGGGAAGGTGGACATGGATCTGGCGTTTATCCCCTATTAATCAGCGACTATGCCGGAGAGGGCTTGGCTGTTTGGCAGCCAAGCCCTCTGTTTTTTAGATTTATTAGTTATTTCTGCAATTTATATTAAATTGTGGAACGATTCTGGATCCTTAATCAATTTTGACCATAACATTTTCATCATAATAGCATCTGTAGATTCTTCCTTTTTTACATTATTTAAACTGGTTTGCATGATTGCTTGAATAGTTTCTGTATCTTTTTTGCTAATTTGCTCTTTTAACTCAGAAATAGAATCCTGAATTTGATATAACATAGTAAGAATGCCTTGAGGAAATATTTGCCTGCTTTGTTCTTCATCTTGTCCTAATGTATCCTCATGAATTTCAAAAGAAAATGTTCCTACTGTTTGCTCCAAACGCTTTTTTGTTTCCTCTACATTATCCAAATCAGTCAAATCATATTCAAAAGTTCTTATGGTATTTACATCAAACGGTATGCTCTCTCCTTTCTTTTTAAGATGAATGATAGGTCTGTTCGTACATTTTCTATAACCTATTTCATAGAATACATTTGGGTTATGGCTAGAAATATCAGCTATGACAAGCTCTGATGATAAAAGTTTATCAATAATAGTTTGTGTAATGGAATCTGAATCGTTAATTTGGTCTACACGTACTGCTTCGAAGCCACAGCGTTCACAAACAGGGCTAATAATATACTTGAACAGCTTGTCCGCGTTGATTCTTGTTTCACTTCCTACATCTCCAATGGGAGATACTACAAAACAGGTTTTCATAAAAGATTCCCCCTCTTGATGTGGGTTTATTACATAAATTCCCCGATCGATCCTTTTGATAAATTTATTTCTAAGTAATGTGTTTATCGAACCGGAAAACTGTCCTTCTGAATAATCAGAAATTCCACCTTGCTCTAGGAAACTTTTTATTTCTTGAACAGTATGCGAACAGCCGTCTGCAAGAAGATCTGCAATTTTTTCTTGTATTCTTGCACTTGTTGTCATGTGCTCACGCTCCTTTCTATTGTATTTTATCATATTTCCTGTATAAGTCAATACAATATTGCAATTTTGCGAGTGAAAATAAAAATATTGTTGTACTTAGTTGCAAGTAAAACTATAAAATAAAAATTTATAGAATAGTATTGTATCCTTTCCAGAATTTAAGTCCAAATAACAACGGCACAGCTCAAAGACTGTGCCAAATCCATAAGATTATTGTAAATATGCGCTAAAAAATGAAAAAAGTTGACAAATTCTGAAACCTAAAAGGAATAGGTTTCAGAATTTGTCAACTTATCATGGCGGAGATGGAGAGATTCGAACTCTCGATACCCTTTTGGGGTATACACGATTTCCAATCGTGCGCGCTCGACCAGCTACGCGACATCTCCACATAGTTGCCCGGCTCTCACAGCCTATCTCATTGTTTGTTGCTTAACAGCATAGACTATTATATCCGCATCCTCCGAGAAAGTCAAGAGAAAATTCTCAGTTTTTCCTAAAATTTTGCAGGGAAATACAGGCCCCGGCCGCTTGCCAGCAGGCCGGGGCCCCGGGCGCTATCTCAGCGCCCCATGGTGTGCTTCACAGAGGCAGCGGCACTGTCCACCGCGTTTGTGACCGTCTGCATCGCCTTGCCGGCAGGTGTCTTTTTAACGCAGGTCGTATGCAGTGCCAGATCAGCCGCAGCACCGGCCGCAGCGCCCAGCAGCATACCCTTTACAAAACCGTTCATTGTACATTCCTCCTCTCGTCCGCCCATAGTATATCCGGCCATGTCAAAATTAAGCGCCCATGCCCCATCATTTCATTTGCTAATTGCTGTCATATCCTTTATAATAGTGTCAAGAAAAGGAGAGCCTGCTGAGGCCGGCTTATTGTACAGATAGGAGGTATCATTCACCATGACCACCAAAATTTTCCTGATCCGCCACGCTGAGGCGGAAGGGAACCTGTTCCGCATTGCCCACGGGCAGTATGACAGTATCATCACACCCAGAGGCTATCAGCAGCTGGCCTACTTGCAAGAACGTTTTGCTGGGGAGAGGATCGACGCCGTATACGGCAGTGACCTGACCCGTACCCGGATCACCGCTTCTGCCGTCTATGTCCCCAAGGGCCTGGCCTTCCACCCCCTGCCCTTGCTGCGGGAAATCCGGCTGGGTGCCTGGGAACAGAAAACCTGGGGGGAGATCCTGCGGATAGACCAGCAGATGTACATCGATTTCAACCGGCGTCCTGACCTCTGGCATGTCGAAGGGGCGGAGACCTTTGCCCAGGTCCGGGACCGGATGCTCGCCGGGATCCGGCAGATCGCGGCAGAGCATCCCGGTGAGACAGTGGCGGCCACCAGCCACGGGGCCGCGCTGCGCACCTTGCTGGGCACGCTCCAGGGGATGGACTTGGAGGGGATCGGCACAACCGGCCACGGCGACAATACCGCTGTGTCCCTCCTGGAGATCGAGGGGGAGACGGTACGCGTTGTGTTCCGGGACGACGCATCCCATATCCCTGCCAGCGCATCTACCTTTGGCCGCCAGAGCTGGCACAAAAGCGACGCAGCGACAGAACCGGGGCTCTGGTTCCGGCCCACTGGCGGGGGGCTGGAAGCCCTTTTACATGAGGAGGTTGTGGGGAAGGTCTCGATGGCCCTGGAGCCGGAAAGTGTGCGGATTACTGCATACGAGATCCTGCCTGCCATGCGGGGCCGCGGTTACGGCGTACAGATGCTGGGACAGGCTGTGCAGTATGCCCGCTCCCAAAACAGGGAGACCCTCGTTTTACGCTGTGACCAGGCGCTGTCCGGATATTTTGCCCAGTACGGGTTCACCCGCACCGAGGGGGATGGGATGGCGATGGATCTCCGGCGCATTATCCGGGATATCCCGCAATGTGAGCGATAGGCTGCTGGTGGACAGCCTGGCATAAAGAGGGCAGGCGGCAAGAGCCGCTGGATCCCCCGGCGGTCCTCCGTCCCGCGCGCCTATTGATGCTCTTATAGCAAATTAGCAAAAAAACCGACAAAAGAGCTTGACTTTTCCAGATTATCCAGTATAATAATAAGGCCTGTGTTTCACAGGCATATCCTTGCTCCCATCGGTAATGGGGGCCATCAGTCCAAAAGGAGGTGCAACTATGGCAAAGATTACTGAAAACTACGAAGTCGTGTATATCATCGACCCCGCTGTGGGCGAGGAGGCTGTTGCCGCCACTGTTGAAAAGTTCAAGGCGCTGGCTGAGCAGCACAGCTCTTCTGTAGAGGTCGAGGAGTGGGGCAAGCGCAGGCTGGCCTACGCCATCGATTACAAGACCGAGGGGTACTACGTCCTCATGTCCTTCTCCAGTAACCCCGCTTTCCCCCGGGAGCTGGACCGTGTCCTGGGCATTACTGACGGGATCCTGCGCTCCATGATCGTCTGCAGGGGCGAGTAAGGGGGAGCATCACATGTTAAACCGCATTGTTATCATGGGCCGCCTCGTAAGGGATCCTGAGCTGCGTACCACGCAGTCCGGTATCTCCGTGACCAGCTTCACGATTGCCGTGGATCGGGATTTTAAGAACCGGGACTCCGGGGAGAAGAATACCGATTTTATTGACGTGGTGGCTTGGCGGCAGACGGCGGAATTTGTCTGCAAGTACTTCGCCAAGGGCCGTATGGCTGTGGCGGAGGGCCGTCTCCAGATCCGGGACTGGAAGGATCGGGACGGCAATAGCCGCCGCACTGCCGAGGTAGTGGCGGATAATGTCTATTTCGGTGACAGCAAGCGCGACAGCGCCGGCGGTGATTACGGTTCACCGCCCCCCTACGGGATGCCCACCTCCTATGGCGGCGGTGCATCGCCCTCTTACGGTGGGAGCCCTGCCCCTGCCGGCGGAGGGGAGTATGGCGGCCCGGCTGCTGAGAGCGGCGGCTTTGCTGATATTGACGACCAGGACGGCGATCTGCCGTTTTAACTGCGCGGCCTTCGCCGCGACATTCTGACAGGAGGAAATCGTACCATGGCTATGGAACGTGAAAACCGGCCCGCCCGCTCCGGTGCGCCCCGCAAGCGGAAGAAGGTTTGCCAGTTCTGCGTGGATAAGTGTGAGCACATCGACTATAAGGACGCCGCGAAGCTGCGCCGCTTTATTTCCGAGCGCTCCAAGATCCTGCCCCGCAGGACCACCGGCACCTGCGCCATGCATCAGCGCCAGCTGACGGAGGCCATCAAGAGGGCCCGCCAGATCGCCCTGTTGCCCTACGTGACCGAGTAATCCGGAAAAAGCAAGCCCACCCGTCCGCACTGCGGATGGGTGGGCTTTTATGTACCCCCTGGCGGCGGCATCTGCTCTGCATGAGAAAGGGGCGGCCCTATTGGGAAGGCCCCTCCACCTTATACCGCCCCAGGCCTGCGATCCGGACGCTGCGCTGGGCGTGGAGCTCCAGCAGGGCAGCAGCCAAAAGCTCCGGGTCGTGGCGGACATAGCCCTCACGCACCACCGAGACCGGGCGGCTGATCAGCTCCACCCCCAGCTGGGCGCAGGCCGCCTTGTCAAAACGCAGGGGCTCCGCCCCCTCTTGGGCGTAGTGGGCGGCCACATCCTCCGGGATCTGGGAGGCGTTGACCAGGCAGAGGTGGAACAGCCCAGGCAGCGAGTGCTGGAAGATCGCCCGGATGTGGTCGGCGTTGGTGTACCCCTCTGTCTCCCCATCCTGGGTCATGACATTGGCTACATAGATTTTCAGCGCGTCGGAGGCCGCGATGGCCTCGGCAATGCCCTCCACCAGCAGGTTGGGGATGATGCTGGTGTACAGGCTGCCCGGCCCCAGCAGGATCATGTCCGCCGCCTGGATGGCCGCCAGGGCTGGCTCCAGGGCTGGCGGGTGCTCCGGCAGCAGCCGTACCCGCCGGATGCGGCAGTCCTCCCGCTTTTTGCAGTAGAAGATCTTGGATTCCCCCAGGACCCGGGCCCCGTTCTCCAGTTCAGCCTCCAGCTGCACATTGCTGTTGGTCACTGGGATCACCCGGCCGGTGATGGCCAGCACTTGGCTCATCCGGCTGACGGCCTGCTCAAAGCTGCCGCCGGAGATGCCGTTGAGGGCAGCCAGGAACAGGTTTCCAAAGCTCTGCCCCTTCAGCGACCCCTCGGTGAACCGGTAGTGGAGCAGCTCCCCCATCAGCGGCTCCACATTTGCCAGTGCCTCCAGGCAGTTGCGCACGTCCCCCGGCGGCAGCATCCCCAGCTCCTGACGCAGGACGCCGGAGCCGCCGCCGTCATCCGCCACCGTGACAATGGCGGTCAGGTTGTTGGTGTGCCGCTTCAGTCCCCGCAGCATGGTGGACAGGCCGGTGCCGCCGCCGATGGCGACAATCCGGGGGCCCTTCCCGCTGGGGCCGCGGTATACAAAATGGCTGCTCGTGGTATGTTCATCTCTCATGGTGTTGTCCTCAGTTCCGCGTCATATCCCGGTGGTTCTCTGTCACCTGATAGCCCAGGGAGGCGACATATTCTGCCAGGGCGTGTGTCACCGCCACAGAGCGGTGGTGGCCGCCAGTACAGCCAACCGCCGCCACCAGTACGGTTTTGCCCTCCTCCCGGTACAGGGGCAGGACAAAGCCCAGCAGATCCCGCAGCTTCTCCAGAAATTGCTCGGTTTCCCGGAAGGAGAAGACATAGTCGCGCACTTCCCGGTCCAGGCCGGTTTTATCCCGCATGGAATCAATATAGAAGGGGTTGGGCATGAAGCGGACATCAAAGACCAGATCTGCCTCCAAGGGCAGGCCGTGCTTAAAGCCGAAGGATACCAGGCTCACCTGCATCGCCCCTGCGCGGTGGCTGCCGCCGAAGAGGCGCAGCAGCTCCCCCCGCAGGCGGGCGGTGGAGTAGGTGGTGGAGTTGATAATGATATCCGCCTGGGCCCGCACTGGGGCCATCATGGAGATCTCCTGGTTGACCGCCCCCTCCAGGGATCCCGCCAGCTCCTGGAGGGGATGCATCCGCCGCGTCTCCTTGTAGCGGTTGATGATGGAAGCCACATCCGCCTCCAGGAACAGCAGCTTGCAGTCGTACTCCCGCTGGCGGAGGGTGGACAGCACCTCCAGGAACTCGTCAAAGGTGTCTGCCGTGCGCACGTCGTACACCAGGGCGACCCGGCTGTACCGCCCGCTGCCGGCGGCGCAGAATTCGGCAAATTTCAGGATCATACCCGCCGGCATGTTGTCTACAATATAGAACCCAACGTCCTCCAGGAAGGAGGCCGCCTTGCTCTTCCCCCCGCCGGATAAACCGGAAATAATCAAAATTTCCATCTTTCTCTCTCCCTCGCGTATCCCGCCCCGTCTTACGGGATCATTTTCACCTCTGGCTCCAGCGCCACGCCGGTCTGCTCCTGCACAATCTGCTGCACATGGGCGATAAGGCCCTGCACGTCGGCACAGGTGGCGCCGCCGGTGTTGATGAGGAAGCCCGCGTGCTTTTCCGACACCTGGGCCCCGCCCACCCGGGCCCCTTTCAGGCCGCACTGCTCGATCAGCGCACCGGCGTAATGCCCCTGGGGACGCTGGAAAGTGCTGCCGGCACTGGGGTACTCCAGGGGCTGCTTTTCCCGGCGGCGGCGGTCCAGCTCCGCCATCTGCGTGCGGATTTCCTCCTGGTCCCGCTCCTCCAGGGCGAGCTCCGCATCCAGCGCCGCGCCCTGCTTCCCGCTGAAGATGCTGTGGCGGTAACTGAAGCACAGCTCCTCCCCAGACAGCTGCCGCAGCCCCTCGCCAGGGAACCAGGCGGTCACAGACCGGACCACCTGCCGCATCTCCCCGCCGTAGGCCCCGGCATTCATGCATACCGCGCCTCCCAGGCTGCCAGGGATCCCGTGGGCAAACTCCAGCCCTCCCAGGCCCTCCCGCTGGGCAAAGGACGCCAGCCGGGCCAAAGATACCCCCGCCCCTGCACGGATCGTCTGCCCCCCTGTGCGCTCCAAGGCGTCCAGGCGGCCGGTGTGGATGACCAGTGCGTCCAGGCCGCTGTCCGCCGCCAGCAGGTTGGAGCCGTTGCCCAGCAACAGTACCGGCCAACCCTCCGCCTCCGCCAGCGCCAGCAGCGCAGCCGCCTCCTCTGTGGACCGTGGGCGGGCTATCCTTTTGGCGGGCCCGCCGATCCGGAACGTGGTGTGCAAGGCCATGGGCTCGTCACAGATAACCTCCATCCCGGAAAAACGGCCAGCGGCGGCCGCGTCAAAGCTGTCAAACCAGGGCATCGATTTCCCCCTCCTCCATATCAGCGTCCGGCAGGGGGCGCGCCCCTGCTGTACCAGTAGTATACCGCACCTGCCTGAAAAAGTCCATCCATTTTGCGGGCTGTACCGCCCGGCACGCCTCCGCTTTTTCTATTCCCCTTGCGGTAGACTCTAAAATATTGTATAATAAGAAATCAATTATACAAGGAGGATAGTTTGAGATGGATTCCATATATGACCAGGAGCGCTTTTTCAGCCAATATGCCCAAATGCCCCGCAGCCGGGAGGGGCTGCCAGCCGCAGGGGAGTGGCACCAGCTCAAGCCGTTGTTTCCGGCACTCCAGGGCAAGTCTGTCCTGGATTTGGGATGCGGCTACGGCTGGCACTGCCAGTTTGCCGCACAGCAGGGGGCGGCCGAGGTCCTGGGGATTGACGCCAGCAGGAGGATGATCGAGGAGGCCCGGCGGCGCAACGCGGAGTGCGGTGTCCGCTACCAGGTCTGCGGGATCGATGAATATGCGTATCCGGACAGTACCTGGGACTGCGTCCTCTCTAATCTGGTCCTGCACTATATCAGTGACCTGGAGCCGGTGTTCCAGAAGGTATACCGGACACTGAAGCCGGACGGTGTGTTCCTTTTCAATATCGAGCATCCGGTGTTCACCGCTGGCGTCGGGCAGGACTGGGTGTACGCAGAGGACGGTACCCCCCAATACTGGCCCGTTGACCGGTACTTCCAGCCGGGAGCGCGCGAAACCCATTTTTTAGGCTGCCAAGTGGTCAAGCAGCACCATACACTGACCCAGATTTTAATGGGGCTGCTGCACAGCGGGTTCATCCTGGAGGCCGTGGAGGAGGCGGAGCCGCCTGCGGGGATGATGGACAGACCCGGGATGGCGGACGAGCTGCGCCGCCCCATGATGCTGCTGGTGAAGGCACGAAAGGGAGCCTGTTGAAGGGAGGTATTTGGTGAAAAAACACATCCTGCTTTTCTTGGCATGGCTTCTCCTGTTTGCAGCGGCCGGCTGCTCTGTTTCTCAGGGCAGCCCCGTCAGCACGGTGGTACGGGATGGCGTCACGTATACAATCGATACCGAAAACAGTACGATTTCTGATGGAGAGCATATCTATCCATACGCCTTCTCCGGGAATTCCGCTGGGTATGACGTCACGATTACCTATCCGGACGGCTCCTCCTACCAGTGGCACGCACAGAACAGCGGCGGGATCACTATGGGCTACGGCGGATTACAAGGTGACTATGACGAACACCTGTATACTTCCGGGGATATCCTGCTCAGCGTGTTGAAAGAAGGTCCCCTGAAAGGGGGCGCGCTGCGGGAAGGGAAGAGCATTTTCCTGAGTGTGTTCATCGCCCTTGCCGGCATTTTTCATGCAGCCCTGCCGGAGACGGCCTGGTATTTGGCCTATGGCTGGCGGTACCGGGATGCCGAGCCGTCTGACGCGGCGCTGATGCTGAACCGCTTGGGCGGGGCGGCTGCGATTGTAGCCGCAATCATCATGATCTTTGTATAAGCTGCTGTCTGGTACTACATGAGAAAAAAGAGGGATCCCCAGTTTTTGGGGATCCCTCTTGCCATAGAAACAGCGGGATAATATTTTTTTGATTCTTTTTTCTTTTAAGAAAAAAGAATGGCTTCTATTGTCAGGCCTTCTTTGCCGCAGCCGACCGGAGGACAAAGAGGGCACCCACGGTGAGGGCAGTACCCATGACCAGGCAGATAGCGGCATTCTGTACGAAGCCGGCTACGATGAAGGTGACGAAGCTGACAGCGGCCACGGTGATGGCGTAAGGCAGCTGGGTGGAGACGTGGGTGACATGGTCGCACTGCGCACCGGCGGAGGCCATAATGGTGGTATCGCTGATGGGGGAGCAGTGGTCGCCGCACACGGCCCCAGCCAGGCAGGCGGAGATACCGATGGTCAGCAGGGTGCTGCTGGGCTCAAACACGGCCACAACGATGGGGATCAGGATGCCGAAGGTGCCCCAGCTGGTGCCGGAGGCGAAAGCCAGCAGGCAGGCCACGATAAAGATCACCGCAGGCAGCAGGCTGTAGAGGCCCTGGGAAGCGCCCTTCATGACGCCCTCTACAAACACGTCCGCGCCCAGCATACCAGTCATGCTCTTCAGGCTGACCGCCATGGTCAGGATGGTGATGGGGGGCACCATGGCGATGAAGCCCTTGGGGACGCAGGCCATGGCTTCCTTGAAGGTCAGCACCCGGCGGGCAACCAGATAGATCACGATCAGCACCAGGGAGACCAGGCCGCCCCAGGGCAGGCCAATGAAAGCGTCGGTGTTGCCGAAGGCGCCGATGAAGCTGCCCGCGTTCTCTGTGCCGCCCCAGGCGTCCACGCCGAAGAAGCCGCCGACATAGATCATGCCCACCGTACACAGGACAAAGAGGATGATGACCGGGATCACCAGATCCACAACCCGGCCCTTGGTGTTCTCCGCCTCAGCGCTGCTGCCCTCCAGCGCCCCCAGGTCGCCCTTCTGCTGGGCGTTCCTCTCGTGGAGCTGCATGGGGCCGTAGTCAAACTTCATGACAGAGAGGGCAATGATAAACACAAAGGTCAGCAGGGAGTAAAAGTTGTAGGGGATGGCCTTGATGAACAGCTCAATACCGCTGATGCCGGTATCCAGATCCGCGGCCACGCCGGAGACGGCAGCGGCCCAGGAGGAGACCGGGGCGATCATGCACACCGGGGCAGCTGTGGCGTCGATGAGGTAGGCCAGCTTGGGGCGGGAGATCCTGTGGCCGTCGGTGACAGGGCGCATAACGGAACCCACCGTCAGGCAGTTAAAATAGTCGTCAATGAAAATCAGGATACCCAGCACAAAGGTGGCCAGCATGGCCCCTACCCGGGTCTTGATATTCTTCTCCGCCCAGCGGCCAAAGGCGGCAGAGCCGCCGGAGGCATTCACCAGGGCCACAATGATGCCCAGCAGCACCAGGAACAGGAAAATGCCGGCATTGCCCGCAATAGCCGCCACGAAGCCCTCGTTGACCATGGTGTCCAATGTGGCGACCGGGGCAAAATTGCACTGGAACAGGGCGCCCACCAGGATGCCGATGAATAGGGAGGAGTAGGCCTCCTTAGTGATGAGGGCCAGGACGATGGCCACCACGGGGGGCACCAGGGCCCAGAAGGTGGCGTACATGTTGGACGCGGCTGCGCCGTCGCCCTCGGCAAAGGCGGTGAGGGTCATCATCAGGCAGGCTACAGCGGCCAGCACTGGGACAAGGGCCCTCCGGTTTCTTGGGGTTCTCATGTGTGGTTCCTCCTAAACAAAAATCCAGTCATGACGCAATCATGACTGGACGCACATGTACCCCTATGCACCGCCATGACAGCTCTCCACGTTTCCGTGACAGTCCGCCGGATCTTCTCCGGCGGCCCAGCAGCCACCCCGCCAGACAACAGCAGTGGCGCTTCGGCGGCATCCCCTTTCCCTCCCCCGCTGTTTGACGTTTGTGTGGGGAGCTACTCCTGGCGGCCGCGCCTCTATCATAACCTCTATTTTGCCAAGCACTGCTTGACATACTTATTATAGCGGCCTCTCCCCAAATGTCAATATATCTCAACAAATTTTGCGGATTTTGCCGAAAAAACGATGCCAGATCCGCCGCAGGATGCGGGCCTCTCATGGAAAAATTCTGCAAAACATGGAGCTTTTCTCCACAGGGCAACAGCATTTGAAATTCAAGGGAAAAGGATATCCAGAAGACGCTGA
>CAJUAC010000034.1 GCA_910583885.1 uncultured Oscillospiraceae bacterium
CCCAGGCGTTGTCCTTGCGGGTGGTGTAGTAGGTGGAGTAGACCTTGGCGTCCACCCCTTTGAGCTCCTCCGGGTAATCGGTGCCGTCGCAGTCGCGGATGGCGTCCGCGACCCAGCGCTTGACCAGCTCCAGGGTTTCGGGCACCACGTCCACATCTGTGGGGATTGTTACCCGGCCAAAATGTTGTTTATCCATAATTTCATCCTTTTCAACGCTTTTTAGGGTCCTCGAAGGGCTTGTTGTACAACGCCAGCGTTACCAGCAGCAGGGCCACGCCTACCAGCATCAGCCCCAGGCCGCCCAGCTGGCCGGTCTGCCGCCAGCCGTAGATCAGCAGGAATATGCCGGCAACAAACGACACCAGCATTAACACCGCCCGCAGGGTGGTGTGCTCTTTCCAAAATTGCATACTGTCACTCCTCTGCATAATTTGGTGTCCATTCTTTTCTTTTTGGAAAAAGAAAAGAATCAAAAGAAAAAACCTTCCGCCAAACTTCGTTTGGCTGCTGTGTACCAAAGGGACAGATTGCGTTTATTTCGTATGTGCAAAGTTCTTTTTTGATCCTTTTTTCTTTCAAGAAAAAAGGATGGATACCGCCCTTATCCCTTCAGCCCGCCGACGGTCATGCCCTGGGTGAGTTTTTTCTGCACGCAGACGTAGAGGATCAGAGTGGGCAGCATGACCAGCACCAGGCCCGCGTACAGGATGCCGTACTCAGCGGCGGACTGCTGGGCCTGCATCAGGTTGAGCAGTCCCACCGGCAGGGTCTTCTGGCCCGTGGCGCTGCTCATGAGGGTCATGGAGATGATGTATTCGTTCCAGAAGGACAGGAAGTTAAAGAGAATGATGGTGATGATGGAGGGCTGGGCCATGGGGAAGATGATGCGGATCATGGTTGCGCCGTAGCCCGCGCCATCGATGTAGGCGGCCTCCTCAAAGTCGTGGGGCAGGGTGGCAAAGTAGCCGGAGAGGAGATAGATGGTGAAGGGCAGGGCGGTGGAGGCGTAAACCAGCGCCAGGACAAAGATATTGTTGAGCAGGAAACCATTCCCTATGAGGTTTTTCAGCCACAGGTCCCCGTCCTTGAGCATCAGGAAAATAGGGACTACGATATAGTTGACGTTGATAAACAGCCCGGCCATGAAGCAGGTGTTCAGCAGCTTGCTGCCCACGAAGTTAAACCGGGACAGGCAGTAGGCCGCCGGCAGGGCGATCACCAGCAGCAGCACCAGGCTCAGGGCTGTGACGATGACGGAGTTGAGCATGTAGCTGCCCATGCTGGCCGCGTTCCAGGCGTCCACGAAATTCTGCCAGTAGAACCCGGCGGGCAGGGCCCAGGGATTGCCGTAAAATTCGCTGTTCTGCTTGATAGAGGCCAGGAACACCCAGCCCACGGGGACAATAATGAGGATTGCCAGGGTGATGAGGACCACGTAGATAAACGCCTTATATACCGGCTCGGCGGTAATGGACTTGTTTTTTTGTTTCATGTTTCGGCCCTCCTTACATTTCCAGGATATCCCGCTTTGTGACCTTGTTGACCATGGCCGAGAGCAGGAAGGAGAAGAGGAAGATCACCACGCCCGCCGCCATGGCGTAGCCATACAGGCCCGCGTCCTTCTGGGTGTACATAAAGCTCAATCCCACATCGGCCATACCCTTGGCCACCATGGCCTTGACGAACAGGAACGCCATATTGATGGTGGAGATGATGAAGAAGGTCAAAGTAGTGCGGATGTTGGTCCAGATGAGGGGCAGGGTGATCTGGAAGAACTGGGCGACGCGCCCTGCGCCGTCCAAGCTGGCGGACTCATAGAGATCCCCCGGTACAGCGGCCATGGAGGCCATATACATGACCATGTAGTAGCCGATGGCCTGCCAGACCATGGCGATGATGACGGAGACGATGACCATGGGCTGGTCCTTCCACAGCACCATGACGTCCCGCCCCGCCGCGAAGGACAAAATTGAGTTGAGCATCCCGTTCTCCGGCTTGTAGATGGCGGAGAAAATACCGGCGATGACGACTACCGAGAGGATGTTGGGGATGTAGAAGATCACGCGGAAGAAATTCTGCCCCTTGATCTTCTCCCGGGTGAGGATCGCGGCAAAGAGGATGGCGAAGAAGAAGGTGATTAACGTTACCGTCACGATGAGCAGAATCGTGTTCTGCATGGCGGAGATAAACTTGGCGTCCTGGAAGAGGATCTTGAAGTTATTCAGGCCGACGAAGGTTTCTGTAGGGGAATAGGCCCCCCGCTCAAAAAGGGACATGCGGAAGACGTTGAGCGTGGGCAGGACCATGAAGATGAAAAACAGGACAACCGCCGGGGCGACACACAGGACGATGAACCTGCTGCGGGCTTTGCTTTTCTGCATGGGATCTCTCCTTCCTATTGAGAGCCTGGTTCGCATCTCAACGTGCTTGGATTGGCGAGAGGATTTTTCACGCAGTCAGGACGGGAAATACGCCGCCAAGACAGGCGCGGGGAGGTGCGGAACAGGCTCTTAGATACAGCGGTGGGGGGATGGCGCGTCCTTTGATAAAAAAAGGCGGGCAGCGGTGAGCAGAAGATGCCCACCGCCGCCTGCCTTACGGACTATGCGATTTCGATTTTGCAGATTAACCCATGATGTTGGCGCGCATCTGGTCGCTGGCGGCCTTGATGTCGCTGACCCACTGCTCCTGGGTGAGGCTGCCGTTGACCAGGTTGTTGACGGGATCAAGGAAGACCTCGCGGACAGTGCCCAGGCCAGCCACAGCGTTGTAAGCGGCGAAGTTGCCCATGGCCGCGTCAGCGCCGTTGTCATAGATGGAGTAGAACATCTTGTTGTCGCCATCCAGATTGTCGGTCAGACCGGGGACGGGCTGCACGGCGCCGCCCTTGGCGAAGATGGCGCAGGCAGCGTCACTGTACAGGAACGCCACGAACTGCTTGGCAGCGTCCATGTTAGGAGCAGAGGCGGGAATCCATGCCTGCTCCAGCCAGCAGTAGCTGGCGCCGTTGCCGCCGGCCTTGGCGGCGGGCAGGGCGGTCATGCCCCACTTAAAGCCGTCAGCCCGGGGAGCCTCGGCCATCTCGCCCACGATCCAGGTGCCGTTGGGCATGAACAGGGCCTTGTTATCCAGCACCAGCTGCTGGTTCTGGGTGAAGTCCTGGTCATTGGCCTGGGCGGGGGTGACGGGGTTGGTGTAGGAGGCCAGCTTGGTGATGATGTCGAAGCACTGCTGGGCCTCGGGGGTGTCCCAGATGCCCTCCGCGTAAGTGGTGGCCTGGTTGAAGAAGTCCGCGCCGCCCACGGAGTACATCAGGGCGTATAGGAACGCGTCAAAGTAGCCGGTGGTGGGATAAGTAAAGAGGGAAATGTCCTCGGCCTTGGCCGTCTCAGCCAGGGTCCACATCTCATCCCAGGTGGTGGGGACGGTCCAGCCCTTCTCCGCGAAGAGGCCCGCGTTGTAGAACAGGCCGCAGGGGGAGTAGAACATGGGCGCCAGATAGGTCTTGCCATCGCCATAGGGGTTGGTGACGGAGGTGTCAGTGAAGCCGCCGACGATCTTGTCGGAGACCTTCACGCTCTCGCCGGGCACGGTCATGGACAGCACGTCGGTGATGTCAGCGATGTTGCGGTCCTTGATGAACTGCTCGGTGAGGCCCTTCTCGCGGCCGGTGGCCAGGTGGATGACGTCGGGGAACTCGCCGCCCTGCATGGAGGGCCCGATGACGTCTTCCAGATTCTTGTCAACGATCAGCTCGACCTTGATGCCGGTAGCGGCGGTGAAGGCGTCGCAGACCTCCTGCCACATGCCGGGGTACGCCTCTTCATAGCCAGAGGCCAGGGCGGCCACCTGGATGGTCACGTCCTCGGCGGGGGCGGGGGCGGGCTCGCTGGGGGTCTGGTTATCGCTCTGCTGGGGCGGGTTGTTGTCCTGACTGGGGGCCGGGTTGTTGTTCCCGCCGCCGCAGGCGGCCAGCAGGGACAGAACCATGACGGACGCCAGGAGCATACTGAGAAGCTTTTTCATGTCCAATTCCTCCAAATTTGATTGGTCAGGCGGAGGGGACAGCCCTGCGCCTGTTTAATATGAGTATACACGACTGGTGGGATTAGGCAATTTCATTGTTGCTATGGTTTTTATAGATATTGCTCTTTTCGCGATTTGGCGCAAAAAACAGGGATAATATCCCGCTCTTTTGGACAGAATGGATAAATTTTTACCCGGGGGCAGGGGCGGCTGGACAGGATGCGACAAAATATGCCCATGCTGTCAAAAAAAATTTTAGAAGTTGCACAATGGGGGAGGAGGATTTATAATAGAGGGGAAAGTGCTGGTTTTTCTATTTTCGCAATCTTGCGCGGAGGGAGGGGGAATGGCCTAGATGAGCACCCTGCAATATGTCCTGCCCCAGGAGGAGGCGGCCCCGCCGGACGGGCGGGCCAGGCTGCTGTATGTGACATACGCCCACTACAGCGAGGAGTGGAACTCCACGCTCCACACCCACGCCTGTGCGGAGCTCTTTTTCATCACCGGCGGCCATGGCGTCTTCCAGGTCCGGCGGGACCGGTTCCCTGTGGCCATCAATGACCTGGTAGTAGTCAACGCCATGGTGCCCCACACAGAGCTGAGCCAGAACGGCAGCCCCATGGAGTATGTCGTGCTGGGGGTGGAGGGCCGGGAGGCCCTCACCGATGCCAGCGGCTGTGCCCTGCTGCATCTGCTGGGGGAGCAGGAGGCGGTCAACAGCTGCCTGCGGATGATCGTCCAGGAGCTGCGGGAGGGGCAGGAGGGCTGCGCCCGGATCTGCCAGAACCTTCTGGAGGTGATCCTGACGCGCCTGCGGCGGCGGGAGGACTTTGTCCTGTCCGAGTCTGCGGCGGGGCCCAAATCCAGCCGGGAGTGTGACCAGGTCCGCCGGTATATCGACAACCACTTCAAGGAAAACCTGACCCTGGACCAGCTTGCGGGCATGGTCCACATCAACAAATACTACCTCTCCCACGCCTTCCGCCGGGAATTTGGAGACTCGCCCATCAGCTACCTGATCACCCGGCGCATCCAGGAGAGCCGCTTCCTGCTGGTGGAGACAGACCACACCCTCTCCCAGATCGCCCAGATCCTGGGCTTTTCCTCCCTCAGCTACTTCTCCCAGAGCTTCCGGCGGCTGGAGGGGGTCAGCCCCATGGAGTACCGCAAGCGGTGCAGGCAGCAGCGCGGCGGCGGGCAGAAAGGGGGGATCCCCGGATGAACTACCATCCGCTTGCCCCCCGGAGGGTCCTGGAGGTCCGGGAGATCTACACGGTTCACTATTTTGAGTATACCGGCAGCTACGCCTTTGCGGGGGAGCAGCACGACTTCTGGGAGCTGCTGTATGTGGACAAGGGGGCTGTCGAGGTCACGGCAGGAGAGCGGCGGCGCACCCTGGAACAGGGCCAGCTGATCTTCCATGCGCCAGGGGAGTTCCACGCCCTCTCCGCCACGGGGGTGGCCCCGGATCTGGTGGTGGTCAGCTTCCGGTGTGACGCGCCGGAGATGGCCTTTTTCCGCTCCCTGGTGACAACGGCCGGGGAGGGGGAGCGCTCCCTGCTGGCCCGGATTGTGGCGGAGGGGGCGGCCGCCTTCTCCACCCCGCTGAACAACCCGGAAACCCGCGCCCTCCAGCGGCGGGAGGCGGGGCCCTTCGGCGGCGAGCAGCTGCTGGCGGCCGCCCTGGAGGAGCTCTTAATCCGGCTCATCCGCCAGGGGAGCGTCCCGGCGGCGGGCGGCCGCCGTTCCCGGGAGGATGGCGGCGTACTGGAGCAGGTGACGGGCTATCTGGCCCAGCGGCTGGACCAGCCCCTCACCCTCCGGCAGGTGTGCCAGGACAACCTGGTGGGCCGCAGCCAGCTGCAAAAGCTGTTCCACACACACACCGGCGGCGGGGTGATGGAGTACTTTGGCGCGCTGAAGATCCAGGCAGCCCGGCGGATGATCCGGGAGGGGCGGCTGAACTTCACCCAGATTGCCGCCCGGCTGGGGTTCCAGTCCCCCCACTATTTCTCCCGCCGTTTCCGGCAGGCCACCGGCATGTCCCCCAGCGAGTATGCCCGCAGCGTGAAGATGCTCTCGGAGCTGTCAGGAGTAAATCCGGACGAAACTGCAAATAATGGATAAGATCGTCTATTCCCATACCTGCCCGGGGAAGTTACAATGGGGGCAGCGGTACAAACAAAAATATGATGGAAAAAGGAGCGGTTTTGTATGTCTATTCTGGTCAGCGGCGGCGCGGGCTATATCGGCAGCCACACCTGTGTGGAGCTGATGGAGGCGGGCTATGACATCATTGTGGCGGACAACCTCTGCAACTCCAGTGAGGAAGCTGTGCGCCGGGTGGAGAAGATCACCGGCAAAAAGGTCCCCTTCGTGAAAGCGGAGCTGTGCGACGAGGAGACGGTGGAGAAGCTGTTCACCCAGTACCCCGACATTGACGCGGTGATCCATTTCGCCGGGCTCAAGGCGGTGGGCGAGAGCGTGTCGAAGCCCCTTGAATATTATGCCAACAACCTCATCAGCACGCTCTACCTGCTGGATGCCATGCGCCGCCACGGGGTGAAGAACTTCGTCTTCTCCTCCTCTGCCACGGTCTACGGCGACCCGGCTACCGTGCCCATCCGGGAGGACTTCCCCATCGGCGGCACCACCAACCCTTACGGCACCAGCAAGCTGTTCCAGGAGCGCATCCTCTCCGATATCTGCGCCGCAGACCCCTCCTTGAATGTGGCACTGCTGCGCTACTTCAACCCCATCGGGGCCCATGAGAGCGGCCTCATCGGCGAGGATCCCAACGGCATCCCCAACAATCTGGTGCCCTATATCGCCAAGGTAGCGGTAGGCGAGCTGGAGAAAGTCCACGTCTACGGCAACGACTATCCCACCCACGACGGCACTGGCGTGCGGGATTATATCCATGTGGTGGATCTGGCCAAGGGCCATGTGGCGGCGCTGAAAAAGCTGGATACCAAGTGCGGCCTCTTCGTCTGCAACCTGGGCACCGGCAAGGGCTACAGCGTGCTGGACGTACTCCACGCCTATGAGAAGGCCTGCGGCAAGACGCTGCCCTATTCCATCGACCCCCGCCGGGCCGGTGACATTGCGGTTTGCTACGCCGATCCCGCCAAGGCCCGGGACGAGCTGGGCTGGGAGGCCCAGTACGGCATTGAGGACATGTGCGCTTCCTCCTGGAAGTGGCAGTCCATGAATCCCAACGGGTATAAGGGGGGCGCGCAATGAAAAAGCCAGTATTAGTCATCATGGCTGCCGGCATGGGCAGCCGTTACGGCGGCCTCAAGCAGCTCGACCCGGTAGGGGAGAACGGGCAGATGATTATTGATTACTCCATCTATGACGCCCGCCGGGCCGGGTTTGAGACGGTGGTGTTCGTCATCAAGCCGGAGATTGAGGCGGATTTCAAGGCCCTGGTCGGGGACCGGGTGGCAAAGTGCATGGATGTGAAATATGTTCACCAGCTCAAGGAGGATCTCCCGGCGGGCTACAGTGTCCCGGCGGAGCGGGCGAAGCCCTGGGGCACCGCCCAGGCGGCCCTGGCTGCCCGGCATGTGGTGGACGGTCCTTTTGCCATCATCAACGCCGACGACTACTACGGCCCCGAGGCCTACCAGCTGATTTTCGACTACCTCTCCAACCATCCGGACGGGGATGTGCATGAGTATGTCATGGTGGGCTACCTGCTGAAGAACACTGTCAGCGAGAACGGCAGTGTTGCCCGGGGGGTGTGCGAGGAGACGGGGGATCACTTCCTGACCCGGATCACCGAGCGGACCTGTATTGAGAAAAACGGAGAGCATCCCCGCTTCACCGAGGACGGCGGCAAGAGCTGGACCAGCCTGTCTGGGGACACGGTGGTGTCCCTGAACATGTGGGGCTTCAACCGTAGTTTCCTGGACGAGGCGGAGGCACGGTTCCCCGCATTTCTGGACAAGGCCCTGGCAGAGAACCCGCTGAAGGCGGAATACTTCCTCCCCAGCGTGGTCAGCCAGCTTCTGGAGGAGGGGCGTGCGCGGGTGAAGGTTCTGCGCAGCGAGGATAAGTGGTATGGCGTCACCTACCGGGAGGACAAGCCGGAGGTAGTGGCGGCCATTGCGGAGAAGACCGCGTCCGGGCTGTACCCGGCGCGGCTGTGGGAGGTACAGTAATGGGGAAAGCGGAAACGTATCTGGGCGAGGTCCTGGGGGCCTTTGATTTCGGCGCGCCTGTGGTGGGGGCCATCCGCTTCGGGCAGGGGCACATCAACGACACCTTTGTCGTCCACACCCAGCCGGAGGATGTATGCTGCCGCCGTTTTATTCTCCAGCGCATGAGCCCGGCTGCGTTCAAGCGGCCGGACCAGCTGATGGAGAACATCATCGGCGTGACGGAGTACCTGGGCCAGGAGGTCAGTCGCAGCGGCGGCGACCGGAGCAGGGAAGCCCTGGAGGTCATCCGTCCCAAGAACGGCGAGCCCTATTATACAGACCAGGGCGGCGGCGCATGGCGTCTGTACCCCTTTGTAGAGGGCACCATCTGCTACCAGACGGCGGAGACGCCGGAGCTGTTCGCGGCCTCCGGACGGGCCTTTGGCCGGTTTCAGCGGCTGTTGCAGGGCTATCCGGCCCAGACGCTCCACGAGACCATCCCCCATTTCCACGACACAGAGGACCGCCTGCGCAAGCTGAAAGAGGCGGTGGCAGCGGACAGCATGGGCCGTGTCAAGGAGTGCCAGCCGGAGATTGACTTTATGCTGGCCCGGGAGGCGGACTGCTCGGTGGCGCTGCAGGCGCTCCGGGATGGGGCGCTCCCGCTGCGTGTAACCCACAACGACACCAAGCTCAACAATGTACTCATGGATGCGAAGACTGGCGAGGGCATCTGTATTATTGATCTGGATACAGTCATGCCGGGCTTGTCCATCAATGATTTCGGCGATTCCATCCGTTTTGGCGCCAACCACAGTGCGGAGGATGAGACGGATTTGAGCAAGGTCAATTTGGATCTGGATCTGTTTACCGCCTATACAGAGGCCTTCCTGGAGGGGGCCGGCGGGACGCTGACGGAGAAGGAGATTGAACTGCTGCCCTGGGGGGCCAAGCTGATGACGCTGGAATGCGGCATCCGTTTCCTGACCGACTACTTAGTGGGGGATGAGTACTTCCATATCAGCCGGGAGAGACAGAATTTAGACCGTTGCCGGACCCAGTGCAAGCTGGTTGCGGATATGGAGGCGCACTGGGAGGAACTGTGCGCCATCGTAAAGCGTCAACGCGAAAAGTAAATGAATTAAGCCAGGCAATCAAACAAACGCCCCAGGCCTTATCAGGCATGGGGCGTTTGATCCTCAATTCGGTTATGTTTTGCCGTACATACTCTATATCCATCTGGGAGTGGGCGCGGGTTTTACCAGTTCAGCGGATAAACAGACAGGCCTGCATCCCCGGTGCATAGGGGATGCAGGCCTGTATCCGGTTCGGTTGTCAGCCTCTCAGCAGCAGCTCCCGGGCGGTCTCCTCACCGCCCTTTTTGTAGATGCGGGGCACCCGTTTGCTCACCGCACAGGTGAGCTCGTAGGAGATCGTGCCTGCCAGCTTGGCAGCCTCATTGACAGAGTTGTGGGGCCCGAAGATCTCCACCTCGTCCCCTTCGCCTACCTGGGGCAGGCCAGTCAGGTCAACCATGCACATATCCATACAGATCCGGCCCGCGATGGGGGCAGTCCCGTAGGGCGTCCACACCTGCCACTGGTTGGAGAGGACACGGTGGAAGCCGTCGGCGTAGCCGATGGGCAGCACGCCAACCCTGCTGGGGCGGCCGGTGCAGAAGGTGCGCCCATAGCTGATCGTGGTATCCGCAGCATAGTCCTTGACCACGCCAATGACAGATTTGAGCGTCATCACTGGCTTCAAGCCCAGCAGATGGGCCTGGTCGCCGATGCCGTAGGTGATGATGCCGGGCCGGAACATGCCGTGGGCAAACTGGGGGTAGCTGACGGTTGCGCCGCTGTTGGCGCAGTGGCAGATAGAGAAGGTGACACCCCGCTCCGCCAGGCAGCGGAGCATGGTTTCAAAACGGTCGTGCTGGAGCAGGGTATAGGCCTGGCTGTCTGCTGTGTCCTCGTCAGATACGGCGAAGTGGGTGAAGGCGCCCTCCACATCCAGGCCCGGCAGGCTGCACACCCGGCAAACCGCCTCCAGGGACTGCGCAAAATGGCTCTCATCGCATTGGAAGCCCAGCCGGGACATACCAGTGTCCAGCTTAATGTGGACCTTCATCCGGCCTCCCGCCCGGAGGGCCTCCTGGGAGAAGGCCTGAGCGGAATCCTCGCTCCACACTGCCTGGGTCACGTTGTTTTCTATGACAGCGGCGGTCTGGTCCGGCGGCGTCAGGCCCAGCTGGAGGATTGGCAGATGGACCCCTGCCAGGCGGAGCTCCCTGGCCTCGTCAATGTTGGAGATGGCCAGGTACTCCGCCCCCAGCTCCTCCAGGGTGCGGGAGACATGGACGGCGCCATGGCCGTAGGCGTCCCCCTTGACCACGCCCAGGAAGCGGGCGTGGGGCCCCATCTGGGCCCGCAGGGCCCGGTAATTGTGGGCCAGGGCGTCCAGGTCGATTTCTGCCCAGGTTCTTTTCAGGGTACTTTCCATGTGTGCTCACTCTTTTCTTTTGTATCTTTCAGCGGTTATTCCTCGGCTGCCGCATAGGCTGCCGCTTCATCCGCCTCAGTCCAATCTTTTTTCGGGGTGTCAGCCTCCTGGCCGTCCGGTTGCGCTGCGGGCCCGCTGTCCTGGGAGGTCAGTTCAAAGCGGGTCCAGGCCACTTCAAAGACCACGGTGCCGTCCGACGCAATCTCGCTGCGCAGGGGCAGCAGGGTCTGCTGGTCATACCATGTGGTGTACAGCATACCCTCCTCGTCCGGCAGGTCGCAGGCCAGACGCAGGCAGGGCCGCTCACCCAGCGTCTCCTCGCTGCGCTCGGTCACATATCCGGACGCAGCGGCTGTCATCAGCTTAGGCAGGGCTGCCACCGGCGAGATCGCTGCGGCGGAGTAGCCGCCCGCATCCAGGGAGATGTCCTCGTAGCTGAGGGAGAGGGTGCCGTCCGCTACCGTGGCGGAGATGCCTGCCAGGTTCGTTGGGGAGAGGACGGTGACAGTGCTCTTCGCCGGGGTGTAGTCGCATAGGAGCGTGTAGGTACGCACCTCATCCTCATAGTGGCAGGTGATATCCGCCTCCATGACGGCGGACTCCACAGCGGCATACTGGGCTTGCAGCTCGGCAGCCGGGTCTTTCTCCTCCCCGCCGCCGCAGGCGGTGAGCAGGAGCATCAGCATTGGTGCAAAAAGCAGGGCTTTTCGCACGATCCTTCCTCCTTGATTTTATTGGGCCAGCTCTTTGAATACGGCCGGCAGGTGTTCGGCCAGGTCCAGCGGCGTCATGGCATACTCCGTCAGCTCCTGGCTGCACAGGTCCCCGGCCCGGCCATGGAGCCACACGGCGCACACAGCTGCATCGAAGGGGGACGCCCCCTGCCCCGCCAGGGACAGGATCATCCCCGCCAGTACGTCGCCGCTGCCGCCCTTGGCCATGCCGCAGTTCCCGGTGGGGTTGCGGAACCTGCGCCCGTCCGGGTGGGCGACGATGGTCCCCGGCCCCTTGAGGACCAGTATGCAGCCGTGCTGCCGGGCAAAGTCCACTGCCGCCTGCTCCCGGCCCTGGGAGAGGCTGCCGCCCAGGCGGAGGAATTCCCCCTCGTGGGGGGTCAGTATAGTCTCCGCCAGGCCGCGCCGGCCATCCAGCACATCTATATGCAATGAAACGGCATTTATGCCGTCCGCATCCAGTACGACAGGGCAGGGGAGGTCTGCCAGCAGGCGGCAGACAGTCTGCTCCGTCTCCACGGCCCGGCCCAGGCCCGGGCCGATCAGCACCGCGCTGCAAGCGGCGGCCCGGCCCAGCAGATCCCCGTATCCCGCCGGGATGGGGTGGGCCATAGAGGCCGCGCACCGGGCGGCTACGATGGGGTAGACATCCTCTGGTACGCCTACAAACACCAGCCCGCTGCCGCAGCGCACCGCCGCCTCCCCAGCGTATACAGGCGCGCCGGTGTAGCCCACGCAGCCGCCGTAGACGTAGACCCTGCCGAAGTCCCCCTTGTGGCCGTCCGGCCTGCGCCTGGGCAGCAGGCGGCGGACGAGGCCGGCTGTGATCTCCTCCATAGGTGTCACCCCGATCTGTTTTTTGATGCGTATAGTGTACCACAGCGCCTGCGGATTGTCACCGGGGGGACTGCGATTTTTTCAGAATTTTCGTGGGAAGGGAGGGGAGATGAATCTTTTTCTGGTTTTTCGCCCCTTTTTCTCAAAAAAGCACTTGCAATTTGGGGAAGGGCGTGCTATACTGACCATTGGTTTGACGGTGAAAGCCATAGACAGGCCAATTGAAGAGGAAAGAGGTGAACAAGAGCAATGAAGGAAGGTATCCATCCCAATTATCAGCAGACTACGATCAAATGCGCCTGCGGTAATGTAATTGAGACAGGTTCCACGAAGAAGGACATTCGCGTGGAAGTCTGCTCTAAGTGTCACCCCTTCTTCACAGGCAAGCAGAAGCTGGTCGATACCGGCGGGCGCGTTGCCAGGTTCAACAAGAAGTTTGGGCTGAAGTAATTTGCATTACCCAAAGCACCGTGCCGCAGTCTGCGGGACGGTGCTTTTTTGCGCCTTGGGGGCGGTGCGCCTCCATAGGCTGGGCATACTATGGGAATACGATCAAAACAATACGAGGTGCTATGAGAGAACAAAAAACAGAAGAAGTCAGCAGGCCGCGGGATATCGCCATCCTGGCCGGCCTCTCCAGTCCCCGGCTGGATGACAATGCCGACAGCGAGACCATGGCGGAGCTGGAGGCGCTGGTGGAGACTGCCGGCGGCGAAGCCGCCGCCTCCGTACTGCAAAACCGGGCTGCGCCGGATCCGCGCACATTTATCGGCGAGGGGAAGGTGGCGGAGATCAAGGAGCTGGTGCGCACCCAGGAGGCCACCACCGTCATCTTTGATAACGACCTGAGCCCCTCCCAGCTCCGGGTGCTTACGGAGGAGCTGGGGGTCCAGGTGCTGGACCGCAGCGCCCTGATCCTGGACATCTTCGCCCAGCGGGCCCGTACCCGGGAGGGCCGTTTGCAGGTGGAGCTGGCCCAGTACCAGTATCTGCTGCCCCGTCTGACAGGGATGTGGACCCACCTGGAGCGCCAGGCCGGGACCAGCGGTAAGGGCCCCATCGGTTCCAAAGGCCCCGGCGAAACCCAGCTGGAGACTGACCGGCGGCATATCCACCGGAAGATCGACAAGCTGAAGGAGGAGCTGGAGGAGGTGCGCCGGATCCGCGGCACCCAGCGCCAGCGGCGGATGAAAAACGAGATCCCGGTGGTGGCTATTGTCGGCTACACCAATGCGGGGAAATCCACCCTGCTCAACGCCCTCACCGGCGCGGGGATTCCCGCCAACAACCGCCTGTTTGACACGCTGGACACTACCAGCCGCCTGCTCACGGTCAGCGATACCTTGGATGTCGTGATTTCCGACACAGTGGGGTTTATCCGCAAGCTGCCCCACCAGCTGGTGGACGCGTTCAAGGCCACGCTGGAGGAGCTGGAGTATGCGGATCTGCTGCTTCATGTGATCGATGTGTCCAATCCGTCCTGGCGGGAGCAGGCCCACGTCGTGGACAAATTGATTGGCGAATTGGGTGCGGAGCAGACACCCTGCCTGCGGGTCTATAACAAGTCAGACCTCTTCTGGGGGGATGACCGGCCCCGGGGGGAGGATGCCGTCAGCATCTCCGCCAAGACAGGGGAGGGGCTGCCCGGCCTGCTGGAGGCCATCGACAGGGCGCTGGACAAGGGGACGCGCCGGGTGGTGGTCCACCTGCCCTACGACAAGGGCGGCCTGCTGGATCTGCTGTACCGGGAGGCCAAGGTGGAGAGCGTGGAATATGAAGGGACCATCGATGTGACAGCGGTGTGCAACCCCAAGGCCATCGGCGTGGTGAAGCCCTATATTGAGGGCTGGACAGAGCCCAAGGAGCCCTGGGAGTAGCATCCGGCTGGGGCTATTGGGGAGGCGGCCCCTTTACAGGCGGTACCCCGGTCCGGCGGCTGTCACTGTTCGATTGTTAAGCAATAAAATGACGGCCTGCTGGGGTTCCTCTTATCCGGCCTGTTCCAAACCTCTGCATGATCGATTTCTTTTATATCGTCAATGGTTATATCTGAAAAAGAGACCGTACACTTTTGGATGACAGGGCTCTCCTCATATTCATAATCATCCATCAACCAAACATGCCAGATTTCTATGCTGGACGCATATTCTAAAACATTTTTTATGTACTCCAGTAGTTTTCCTGCGCGTCCGTCCGTATACTGCCACTCCAGCCATACGCCATATGTTTTGTCCGTATATTTTTGAACGTCTTGGAAGGGGTGCAGGGAGAAGTTGTCATGTGCGCCGCCATCGTCAAACGTCCCCTCATCAACATTGAGAAGAAGCGGGTATTCTTTTTGTGGCGCCACTGCGTGCAGCGGCTGGTCCGATGCCATAAACGTGCAAATGCTCAATAGAAGCCCTCCGTATCACGTTGGATAGATGCTCTTGATTCTATCATCGAATTTGACCCGATGCAATCCTTTGTGGAAAATGGCCGGTGCTTCCAGCTCCTGATCGGGAGCGGTAAAAGTTCTGGTTGTATTTTCTGGGAGATAGTGGTACAATAAATAAGCTAATCCGCTTACTGCTTATCAAAGGAGTGTTTCAATATGGGCGAGAACAAAGAATATATGACCCACCCAGAGGAGTTGGGCTGCATCCATATCTCTGAGGATGTGCTGGCCTCCATCTCTGCCGGGGCCGCTGCCGAGGTAGAGGGCATCAGCGGGCTGATGAGCCTGGCTGCGAAGAAATCCAACGCGAAGGGTGTGCGCTTGACGGTGGACGACGATGGGGCGTCCATTGACCTGTACGTGATGATCCAGTATGGCTACGCCATCCCGGAGGTGGCTGAGAAGATCCAGAATGCAGTTTCCGGTGCGATTGAGTCCATGACGGGCTTTACTGTGAAGGCGGTCAACGTCCACGTGGGCGGGGTCAGCTTCCAGTGAGCGCAGCTGTACGGTATTGAGAGGGGGAAAGGCCCGGCTATGATAAGGAATGTCGCCAGAGAAATTGCCATGCATCTCTCCTATGAGCTAAGCTTCACCGACTTAACTGCCGACGAGCTGCTGGATCAGCGCCTGAGCGGCAGCCACTTTGACGCACTCTCGGCGGAATACGAGGTCTATGGTGCGCTGCCGGGTCCTTCCCAGCGCGCGTATATCCGCAAGCTGGTCAAGGGCATAGCTGTCCACGGCTATGAGCTGGACCAGTACATCGAGAAGTATGCCAAGGGCTGGCGGTTTGAGCGGATCCCCCTGGTGGCGGGGGCCATCATGCGCCTGGCCATGTATGAGATCCTGTATATGCCGGAGATCCCCAACGGAGCGGCGATTAACGAGGCGGTGGAAATCGCCAAGAAGTATGAGAGCGCCGACGTGGTACGGTTTATCAACGGTATCCTGGGCTCCTTTGTCCGGAAGGAGGCGTCCGCCTCATATGGCGCAGGGGCGCCTGTGGCGGAGGCTTCTGTAACAGCGGAAACAGAATAAGCGGGAGGGCGCACATGCCGTGCGCCCTCCTCCCAATAAGAAGGTACCGGTATCTGGCGGGAAGAGGAGGCGAGGCTGTGGAACGGCAAATTTTCGAGGTGAGCGAGCTCAACGAGCTGGTCAAGGCGGTCCTGGAGAGTGTCCCGGAGTTCCGGAATGTGTATGTCAAGGGGGAAATATCCAACTACAAGGCATATTCCTCTGGCCACCACTATTTCTCCTTGAAGGACGACAAGGGGGCCATCCGCTGCGTCATGTTCCGCGGACAGGCCCAGGGCCTGCGGTTCAGGCCGGAAAATGGCATGGTAGTCGTTGCCCGGGGCCGGGTGAGCCTGTTCCCCCGGGATGGGACCTACCAGCTTTTCTGCGAGGAGATGACCCCCTACGGCGTGGGGGATCTCCATGTGGCCTTTGAGCAGCTGAAGGCCAAGCTGTACCAGGAGGGGCTCTTTGACCTGGCGCATAAGAAACCCCTGCCGGCCTATCCTCGGGCCATCGCCGTGATCACCTCCCCCTCCGGGGCGGCAGTCCACGATATGATCCGTATTCTCCGCCGCCGCTACCCGTTGGCGAAGGTGGTTCTGCTGCCGGTGCTCGTCCAGGGGAATGAGGCGCCGCCGCAGATCGCCGCCGCCCTGTACTACGCCAATGCCCACCAAGTGGCGGATGTCATCATCACCGGCCGGGGCGGCGGGTCTATGGAGGATCTGTGGGCCTTTAACGACGAGCGGGTGGCCCGGGCCATCTACGCCTCGGAGATCCCGGTTATCTCTGCCGTAGGCCACGAGCCGGATGTGACGATTGCTGACTTTGTGGCGGATGTCCGGGCAGCTACCCCTTCACACGCCGCCGAGCTGGCGGTTCCGGATCAAATCGAGCTGCGGGAGAAGCTGGAGAGCCGGCGGCTGCACATGGCCCGCAGCCAGGGCAGCCGGCTGGAGCTGCTGCGCCGGCGGTTGGCGGCATTGGCCTCCAATCGGGTGATGGCCGACCCCCGGGCTCTCCTACAGGGCAAACGTCAGAAGCTGGAGGTATTGGCAGCCAGCCGGGCGCTGGCCGAGCCCCAGGCCATGATCCAGGACAAGCGTCTGCTCCTGGGCCATCTCCAGAAGGAGCTGTACAATGCAGCCAGTCTCCGCCTGACTGCCCCCCGCCGCCATATAGCGACCATAGCCGCATCACTGGACGCCATGAGCCCCTTGAAGGTGCTGGGCCGCGGCTTTTCCATGGTCACAGATGAGCGGGGCGCGCCTCTGCGCCGGGCCCAGGATGTGGAGATAGGCAGCAGGGTTACTGCGAAGCTGTCCAGCGGCAAGCTGCTCTGCCGGGTGGAGGAGGCTGTAACCGGGGAAGCTTGAACAATAGAAGTGGACGCATCAGAGTCCAATCCCATAAACAAAACGGTTCCAATACATTTTGACGGGAGCGAGGAGGAGTCGTCATGAGCGAGACGAAAGAGAAGACGTTTGAGGAGAACATCACCCGTCTGGAGGAGATCGTCTCCCACCTGGAGCGGGGGGATGTGCTGTTGGCGGAGTCCCTGGCCCTCTTTGAGGAGGGGACAAGGCTGGTGGAGACCTGTACCGGGATGCTGGACAAGGCGGAGCAGAAGGTTGTCCGCCTGAAGCGGGGGCCCGAGGAGGATCTGATTGAGGTCCCCTTTGATGGAGAGGCATGAGTATGGAGGGGTTTCAGACATGCTATGACCGCTACCGGGAGGAGGCGGAGGCCTATCTGCGCACGCTCTTTACACCCGGTGGCCGTCCCTATGGGCGGCTCCAGGAGGCCATGGGCTACAGCCTGCTGGCCGGGGGCAAGCGGGTACGGCCGGTGCTGGCCTTGGCGTTCTGCGAGGCCTTGGGTGGGGAGCGGGCGCTAGCCCTGCCGCTGGGTTGTGCCCTGGAGCTGATCCACACCTACTCCCTGATCCATGACGACCTGCCCTGTATGGATGACGACGATCTCCGCCGGGGACGGCCCACCTGCCACAAGGCCTACGGCGAGGCCCTTGCCGTGCTGGCCGGGGACGCCTTACAGGCGGAGGCGTTCCGGCTGGCCGCCTCTGCGGAGGGCCTGAGTGGGGAACAGCGCTCGGATGCGGTGTTGGCCCTGGCTGCGGCCTGCGGTGCGGATGGCATGGTAGCTGGCCAGGTGCTGGATGTGTGCCAGCTCTCCAGCGGTATGGAGGAGCTGCGGCAGCTGTGCGGCCTGAAAACCGGGGCCCTGCTGGGTGCGGCGGCGGCATTGGGATGTATTGCCGCCAATGCCTCGCCAGAGGAACGGAAGCAGGCGGCAGCCTATGCCGGGCATATTGGGCTGGCTTTCCAGGTTCGGGATGATATGCTGGATGTGATCGCAGACCAGGACGAATTTGGTAAGCCGGTGGGGTCAGACCGGGCAGAGGGCAAGCGGACGTTTGTGGATCTGCTGGGCCTGGACGGCTGTGCCGCCCTGGTGGCGGAGGAGACGGCGGCAGCACAGGAGGCTGTGGCTGCGTTCCCGCACAGCGCATTCCTGATGGAGCTGGCTGCCCATCTGGCGGATAGGAGGGCGTGACGATGGCCTTTGGCATCCTCACCCACAACCCCATCATTGACTGCGGGCTGTTGGCCTGGTTCCTGGCCCAATTCACCAAGGTGGTGTTGGACGTGGTTCTGCTGCGGAAGCTGGATCTGCGCCGTTTCTTCACCAGCGGCGGGATGCCCAGCAGCCATTCCGCCCTGGTTGTGGCCTGTACCACCGCTATCGGGCGGCTGTACGGCTTTGATGGGCCCCTGTTTGCCCTGTCTGTCATCCTTTCAGCCATTGTCATGTATGATGCGTGCAATGTGCGGCGCAGTGCCGGGGACACGGCCCGGCTGGTCAACCAGCTGCTGGAGCATGTGGAGCGGCTGACAGCGGAGGATTTTGCAGATAACCTGCGGGAGGTCATGGGCCATACGCCGCTCCAGGTGCTCATGGGTGCGCTGCTGGGGATGGGCGTTGGGCTGCTGGTATAGATGGTGATCCTGTGCTCTGCAAGTGAAAACTTCCTTGACAAATCATGGTCCGTATGGTACAAATAAACATACTTCATGAGGGAGTAGTGGCAGGGATCCCCTGCGGCAAGTCAACATACTGGCTCTTTGGGCCTGGCTTGCCTTAATCAACGAGACTCATGTATGGCTTTTGCCGTGCATGGAATAGATGGCCAGGCGCGGCGGCGCCTGGCTGTTTCCGTTTCCCTGGGCAAAAGGGGCAGGCAGGCGGAAAATTCAAGAAGGAGAAAGAAAAATGGGTTTTATGGAGCTGTTCCTTATCGGCGTAGGGCTGAGCATGGATGCCTTCGCGGTATCGGTCTGCCGGGGCCTGGCGATGCCCCGGATGAGCTGGCGGCAGGGGGCGCTGGCGGCCCTGTTTTTCGGTGGCTTCCAGGCACTCATGCCGCTGGCGGGCTGGGGCCTGGGGCGGCAGTTCGAGCAGTACATCACCAGTATTGACCACTGGATTGCTTTCCTGCTGCTGGGCTATATTGGTGGGAAAATGATCTGGGACGCTTTTCACGACGAGGATGCCTGCTGCCAGACGGGCTTTGCCCTGAAGGAGCTGCTGATGATGGCCATTGCCACCAGTATTGACGCACTGGCAGTGGGGATCACCTTTGCGTTTTTGCAGGTGGACATCCTCCCGGCGGCTACACTGATTGGCTGTACGACCTTTGCCCTCTCCCTGGCAGGGGTGTGGATCGGGCACCGTTTCGGCAGCAAATATAAGAACCGGGCCACTTTGGCGGGCGGTGTGATCCTATGCCTGATCGGGCTGAAGATCCTCCTGGAACACTTGGGGTTCCTGGGATAGGGGCATGGAACTGCTGGTATATGGCGCGCTGGGGCCGCCGTCTGGGGAGCACGGGCTTGCCCTCCGTCTGTTGGCGTTAGCATTGGAGAGGGAACTGGGGATCCACCCCCTGCCGGAGATCCGGCGGGCCGCAGGGGGCAAGCCCTATTTTCCCAGCTGTCCGTCGCTCCACTTCAACCTGAGCCATAGCCGGGGAGCGGCTGTCTGCGCCCTTCACAGCCTGCCGGTGGGGGTCGATGTAGAGCGGCTGCGCGCCGCGCCGCGCCGTCTGGCGCAGGGGATGGCGGACGAGGCATTTTTCCGCCTATGGACGGCCAAGGAGGCCACTGTCAAGCGGGAAGGGCGGGGGATTGAGGCCCTGCGGGGACCCCTGGAGCCCGATGGCCTGTGCAGGTGCTTGGAGGGGTTCCTGCCGGGGTGGATCGTCACGGTCTGCCCCACAGTGGATGCCCCGGTGCGGGCTGTATGGATAGATGGGATATAAAGGACCAGCTGGGCTGCACGCCCAGCTGGTCCTTCCACTATGTAAGCGGCTGGTCAGCAGCCAAAGTCAGCAGCCGTCCGCTTGAGCATCTCCCGGATGGGCAGATGGTAGGGGCAGCGTTCCTCGCAGGCCCCGCAGGAGACGCAGTCCCCCGCCTTGGCAGGCATAGCCTCGTAGCGGCTCTTCGCCCAGCCCTCCAGGCCATAACGGCTCAGATAGCCGTGGAACAGGAAAGCGTTAGGGATGCTGATGCCCACTGTGCAGGGGGCGCAGTAGTTACACCGGCGGCAGAAATTGGTGCCCAATTCCCGGCGGATCTGCTCCATCTTTTCCAGCTCCCCGCTGGTCAGAGGGGAGCTGTCCCCAACGGCCGCTGCATTCTGGGAAACCTCCTGGGGCTCGTACATGCCGGGGATGACGATGGATACGTGGGGGTTGGACACGACAAACCGCAGCGCCAGGGCGGCATCCTCAATGGCGCCGCCGGCCAGGGGCTTCATATCGATAAAGCCGATGCCTTTGGCGGCAGCCTGCTCCATCAGCTCCACACCCTGGTTCTCTACAATATTGTAGGGGAACATAATGGCCTCCACCCAGTCCAGCTCCAGCCCCCGCTGGAAGACCTCCAGGGAGTGGGCCGTCAGGCCCAGATGGGAGATCTTCCCCGCCGCCTTGGCCGCCTGGAGGGCCTCAATGGCGCCGCCCGGGGCACAGACCTGCTCCAGCTGCTGGAGGGTGGGGTTGTGGATCTGATAGAGGTCGATGTGCTCTGTGCGCAGGTTGCGCAGGCTGGTTGCAATATCCCGCTCCATATCCTCCCGGGTGCGGGACATGGACTTGGTAGCAAGGATAAATTGTTCCCGCCTGCCCTCGATGGCCTGTCCGATCAGCTCCTCACTGACGGTATACCCCCGGGCAGTGTCGATGTAATTGATACCAGCGGCCTCCACCGCCTCCAGCAGTGCCGCCGCACCTGCCGCGTCCACCCGCTGGATGGGGATCCCTCCCAGGCCCATGCGGGAAACCCGCAGCCCGGTTTTACCTAAAGTTACGAATTCCATAGCGCGATCTCCTCCTATTTGTCCGCCTTACGGCTGTTGTGGCTGATCCTGATGCCCATCATCCGCGCTGCCCCCGCCTTCTTCGGGGAGGCCAGGCATAGGGATTGCCTCACTGACAATATTGATATGCTTGGCGGGGGCTTCAACAGTGTGGTCCTGGGTGGCGGGGACGCCGTAGTACTCCTCCTTGTCCGGATCCCGGCCCTCCAGGATCGCCATCATCTGCGCACCGGTGATGGTCTCCTTTTCAAAGAGGTAGGAGGCGATGGTATCCAGCATCTCCCGGTTTTCCCGCAGCAGCTCCAGGGCTTCGTCGTGGCACCGCTGGAGCAGGGCCACGACCTCCTTGTCGGCTTGGGCGAAGGTCTCCTGGGCACAGTTCATGCTGTAGCCGCCGTCCAGATATTGGCTCTGTACCGTACCCAGTGCCATCATCCCGAATTTTTCGTTCATGCCGAAGCGGGCCACCAGGTTCCGGGCCAGCTCCGTGGCCCGCTCGATGTCGTTGGCCGCACCGGAGGTCTGGGTATTGAAGACCAGCTCCTCAGCGCACCGTCCCGCCAGCAGGGTACGGATCTCCGTCAGGATGTCCTCCTTGCTCATGAGGAACTTCTCCTCCTCCGGCAGATGGAGGGTATAGCCCAGCGCCCCTTCGGTGTGTGGTACAATGGTAATCTTCGTCACTGGCTGGGCCTTTTTCTGTTTGGCAGCGGTGAGGGCATGGCCCACCTCGTGGTAGGCGATGATCTTTTTCTCCTGTTCGGTGATGACGGTACCCTTCTTCTCTGCACCGGCAATGACCACTTCAAAGGAGGCCAGCAGATCCTCCTGGTTGACCGCATGGCGGCCCTGCCGGACAGCCCGCAGGGCCGCCTCATTGACAGTGTTAGCCAGGTCAGCGCCCACACATCCGGCGGTGGCCTGGGCGATCTTGTTCAGATCCACGTCCTCCGACATGCGGATTTTCCGGGTGTGGACCTGGAGGGTAGCCAGACGGCCGGCCAGGTTGGGCCGGTCCACAGTGATGCGCCGGTCAAAACGGCCCGGGCGCAGCAGGGCCTTGTCCAGCACCTCCGGCCGGTTGGTGGCGGCCAGGACGATGATGCCCTTGCTGGGGTCAAAGCCGTCCATCTCCGCCAGGAGCTGGTTGAGGGTCTGCTCCCGCTCGTCGTTGCCGCCGCCGAAGCGGGAGTCGCGGGTCTTACCGATGGCGTCAATCTCGTCGATAAAGATAATGCAGGGCGCTACCTTGGCCGCCTCCTGGAAGAGGTCACGGACCCGGCTGGCGCCGACGCCTACAAACATTTCCACAAATCCGGAGCCGGAGATGGAGAAGAAGGGGACCCCAGCCTCACCAGCCACGGCCTTGGCCAGCAGGGTCTTGCCGGTGCCCGGCGAGCCCACCAGCAGCGCACCCTTGGGAAGCTTCGCGCCAATGGCGGTGTATTTGCCGGGGTTGTGGAGGAAATCGATGATCTCCACCAGAGACTCCTTGGCCTCGTCCTGGCCAGCAACATCGGCAAAGGAGACGCCGGTGGATTTCTCCATATACACCTTGGCGTTGCTCTTGCCCACGCTGCCAATCCCGCCGATGCCGCCGCCCTTGCGGGTCATCAGGTTCATAAACAGCATAAATGCGCCCACCAGCAGTACGATAGGCAGGATGTAGACGATCATGAACTCCAGCACCGGGCTCATCTCGGGCACGTATGGGTTGGTGTAATTCTTTACGCCGTATTCGTCCAATGTGTCCAGCAGGCCCGGGTCATAGATACCCATCTGCATGGTAAAGAGGGTGAAGTCCTTGTCGTAGGTGCTGCCGTCCTCGCCGGTATAGGTGTACCCCTCCACCGGGGAGATCTCAATTTTCCCGTCGGTGAACACCACTGACTCAACCTTCCCCTCCTTCACCATCCGCTTGAACTCGCTGTACTGGATCTGGTGGGTGGTGGCTGCGGTACTGGCCTGGCGGCTGTATGCGGACAGGTAGTTGAACACCACCGTCAGCACAACCGCCCAGGCGACCAGGATCAGCAGGCCGTTCAGGTTTTTTTTATTATTGTTTTGGTTTTTATTCTGATTGTCCATTCTTCTCTCCTTCTATTCCACAGGCCGGTATTGCCTTGCCTTTAACTCCCATGCATCGTATCACAAAAGTTGCCCCGCCACAAGGACTGTCTGTGGATTTTCTGTGAAATTTCTGTGAATACCCCTTCCGAAACCCCTACCCTTTGTGGTATACTGATTTTATTCTACTGTTTTTACCGTATGCGGGCAGCCGCAAAAAGGAGTTTGATATGAGAGAATATGAAGAGGGCCCCCAGGGCGAGGGCCTGATTGAGGGGCGCAACGCAGTGACTGAGGCGCTGCGCGCAGGCGCAGCCATAGATAAGCTGTATATCGCCAAGGGGGAGACGGACCGCACCCTGGGGCGTATTGCCGCACAGGCGCGGAAGGCTGGCGTAGTGGTCGTGGAGGCGGACCGGCGGAAGCTGGATGCCATGAGCGAGACCCGCAGCCACCAGGGGGTGATTGCCGTGGCGGCTGCCGCGCCCTATGCCACGGTGGAGGACATTTTGCAAAGCGCCGCAGCGCGGGGGGAGCCGCCCCTGCTGGTGGTCTGCGACGAGCTCTCCGACCCCCACAACCTGGGGGCGGTCATCCGCACCGCCGAATGTGCCGGGGCCCATGGCGTTGTGATCCCCAAGCGGCGCAGTGCCGGCCTCACGGCTGTGGTGGCCAAGACCAGCGCAGGGGCGGTGAGCTACCTGCCGGTGGCCCGGGTGCCCAACCTGCCCGCTGCGCTCAAGGAGCTGAAAAAGCAGGGGGTGTGGGTGTTCGGCACAGCCGCCGGGGCCCCGCTCCCGCTCTATGAGGCGGATCTCCGCCTCCCCGCCGCGATTGTCATTGGCAGTGAGGGGGACGGCATGGGCCGCCTGGTCCGGGAGAGGTGTGATTTCCTCGTCAGCATCCCTATGCGCGGGCACATTTCCTCCCTCAATGCGTCAGCCGCCGCAGCCATCCTGCTCTATGAGGCGGTGCGGCAGCGGAGCTGACGTGATCCCCGCCCCCGCGGGCGAAAGGAAAAGAGACTTTTTATGACAGAGAAACAGGATCAAAATAAGCAGAACGATCCCTTGATGGATACCCAGCGTCTGCTTTTAGGGGTAGACCCCGATGCGTTGGAGCATTTCAATCTGGAGGACATTCTGGCCGAATACAGCGGCGCTGCCGCAGAACCGCCGCCGCTGGAGCCATCCCCTCCACCGGAACCTGAGCCAGAACTGGAACTGCCGCCGCCCCCGCTGGAGGAACCTGCTCCCCGCCGCCGCTGGAGCCGCTGGCGGCAGGAGGAGCCATCCCCTCCACCGGAACCGGAGCTGCCGCCGCCCCCACCGGAGGAACCTGCTCCCCGCCGCCGGAGCCGCCGGCGGCAGGAGGAGACGGCCCCGCCGCCGGAACCGCCTGTAGAGGATCCGGCCCCGGAGCCAGAGGGGCTGGCAGTGGACGCCGGGGAAGCGGCCCTGCCGCCAGAGGAACCGGCAGCGGACATGGGGCCGGAGAGGCAGGAGCCCCTTGCGCCTGAGCCGGTCTCCCTGGAGGATGTGGTTGCCAGCACAGTGGACGCGGTGAAGGAGGAGCAGGAGCAATATCAGGAGAAGCTGCGCAGGCGTTTGGAGAAGCTCCGTCGCAGGAAGGAGCCGCGTCCCACCAAGCGGCGGGAGCCCTCTGGGCAGCACCCCCTGCCGGAGCCGGCGGAAGAGCCCTCGCCAGCTGAGGCCGCCAACTGGCACAAGCGCCGGCTGCGGGAATGCCGGAGGAGCCTGCTGCTGGCTACGCCGGTGGTGGTCCTGCTGTGGCTGCCCTGGGTGCTGGAGCACTTTGGCATTCAAACGCCTTTTTTCAGTGAAAGCGCGGACAATGCAGCCCTCTGCGTGCTCATTGCCCAGGCGCTCGCCAGTATCCTGTGCTGGCCTGTGTACCGTGCTGCGGTGGATGGCTTCCGCGACCGTGCCTGGACCATCTACGCGACAACCCTGCTGACGACAACTGTCACCATTTTTGATGAGATGACCTTGCTGCTGTTGCCGGGGCGGTGTGACGAGGCCCCCCTGGGTGGGATTGCCGCCGTACTGTCCCTGTTCTCCCTATGGGGGCTGACCAACTACCACCGGGGCATGGGGGAGACCTTCCGCACGGCCGCTGTAGGCGAACCCAACCGGGTAGTGGACTGCTGTGAACAGGGGGTTGCCAAGGGTGCAGGGGATCTTCGGGGCTTCTACACCCGTGCGAGTATGGAGGATACGGCATCCCAGTGGCAGAGGCTGCTGCTGCCGGTGCTGGCAGCGTCCTCAGCGGTGTTTGCCGTGCTCTCCTCCCTGGGCCAGGAGCGCAGCCAGGACCTGCTCTGGTGCTGGTCGGTGGTGCTGTGCGCCTCCTCCTCCCTGGTATTCCCGCTGGCCTTCTATGTCCCCTTTGGGCGCCTGGCCTTCCGCCTGACCCGCAGCGGGGCTGCGGTGGCGGGCCACTATGGTGCCTCTGCCCTGTCCGCCTCCCGCCGCCTGGTGGTTACAGACAGCGACATTTTCCCACCGGGCTCCGCGTCCCTGGGGGGGCTGAAGCTCTACGGGGAGGAACGTAACCGGGCCCTCTCCTATGCCGCCACCCTGGCGGTACAGGGCGGCGGCCTGCTGGGCCGTGTGTTTGGGGATACCTGCCAGAGCAGCCGCATCAGCTATCAGAGCCTGGAGCACTTCCATATCCATGACGACAATGGCCTGAGCGGCATGGTCCATGGGGAGACGGTGCTGGTGGGGACGCCGGCCTTTATGCGCCACAAAGCGGTACGCCTGCCGGCGAATATCCCCTCCAAGACTGCGGTCTGCCTTGCAGTGGACGGGACCCTGATAGCAGTATTTTCCATCAAATATACCCCTGCGGGTACAGCGGAGGCCGCTATACGTGCCATGCGGCGCAATGGCCTCCAGCTTACCTTGGCGGTGCGGGATGGCAATATTACCCCCAAACTCCTCAAGGCAAAATTCGGCACGGACTGCGGTGCGGAGCGCCCGGAGCTGGGGGAGCGGCTAGCCCTGTCTGACCCGGACCGGGAGGCGGGAGGCCCAAACGGCCTGCTGTACCGGGAGGGGCTGCTGCCCTTTGTATCCTTGGTAGCTGGCAGCCGCCGGCTGTGCCAGACTGTGCTGGTGGGCAACCTGATTTCCATATTCAGCAGCATCGCCGGATCCCTGTTGGGCTTTTACCTGACCTTCACCGGCAGCTATGCCGTGTTGACGCCGCCGCTGCTGCTGACATACCTGCTGCTGTGGGTCGCGCCCATGCTGCCGTTGGTATGGACAGTGGACAAGCTGTAAGAACCTGTATTCATAGGCGGGGAATGCTGGATGGGCGAGAAAATACCCGTCCAGACAGCGTTCAACGACTGGGAATACAGGTTCTGAGAGGGGAGAGGAGCAGACATGGTGATCTATGAACAGATACGCATAGACAATTTTGGCGGAGGATCCCTGGACGGATTTATCCGCCGCCAGGTGGTCACAGAGTGTTGGCGCAGGGTGGACGGCCACTGGAAGCTGCTGCCCATCGCCTATGTGGAGGACTGGGATTTGGAGGGCCGCCGGAAGAGGGCAGGGAGGATTCTCCGGGGGATCCAGGAAGGCGGCATGGCCTACGGCGCGTGGGAAGATGGCAAGGTTATAGGCTTTACACGGCTTGCTCTGCCCCTGTTTGGGAGTAGGAACCAGTACGTGGATCTGGCCCAGTTCCATGTCTCTGAGCCCTACAGGGGCCGTGGGATTGGCAAGGAGCTCTTCCGCATGGCCTGCGCGGGCGCACGGGCACTGGGTGCCTCCAAGCTGTATATCTCCGCCCATTCCGCCAAGGAGACGATGGCTGCCTACCAGGCATTGGGCTGCGTAGAGGCGGAGGAGATCAACCAGGCCCTGGCGGACAAGGAGCCCTGCGACGTGCAGCTGGAATATTCCCTGTAGCATTTCTGGGCAGGTAATGCCTGCGCTGCTGGATTGGTCAAAAATGATCTCCGCTTTTTGGTTAATCTGTCTAAATTCTGGCCCGATACAAAATACCAGTTGTGCTAAAAGGGAAAAAGTTATATAATTAACCCGTTAGGCAAGTTCCCGCTTTACGGAACACGATAAACGGAAGGAGACAAAAACTCTATGGACATTCGCAACATCTGCCTGCTGGG
>CAJUAC010000035.1 GCA_910583885.1 uncultured Oscillospiraceae bacterium
CCAGCTTCTTCCGTCACTCGTCACTTTCCTATCTTTGACCGCGGAAGTAATAATATTCTTTAAGGCTTGAACAAACCAGTGTACAACGTTTCCTCTTTTGTCAATAAGGCAACCATTATCATATATAATGACCTGTTCTTGATAGTCTCGGATTTCTTTTAAAAGTTCTTCTAATGCAGAAATCTTTGAATCCATATCTGGTATCAAAGTTGCCGTTTCTAAACTATAACTTCCAAAGCCAACCTCTGAAAGTTTTACCAGCATATCCTCAATTGAGGCCATAGAATCCAATGAAATAACAGGAGGCGTATAGTATTCCTCAATAATATGACTTTGCCTTAAACATTGCAACAAAAAGGATTTTCGACCAATGCCTCCTAAACCACTTGCAACAACGCATCGAATTTCTTGTCCAGCATCAAAAGATTTCTTGAATTTAGAAATTTCTATATCACGCCCGTAAAAACAAGTTTGCTCCTCAGATATAAACAATTTATGGTCTATCAGGTATTTCATTTGTTGCGCTTTAATTTTGCGACAGGCCACAGCACTACTTGTTATTACTCTAAGATTATAAGAACCGATTCCCTGCCTCAAAAATGCAGGTATTCTTGTATCTTTGTGATTAATTGTCGGATCAATGATAATCGGAAATATTTGCGATAATTTCCGATTGTCATAATGCAAACGTTCTTCGGCAATAGATAACTCAGTCTGAACCCATTCAGAACTAAGAGAAGCATCTGAAAGAAAAACAACAAAAATACAAGTTTTGTCCATTTCCCTGAATATCTCATCAAGATTTTTCATCCCAGCTTCAAAACACATACTGTCATAAACACATCGATCGCTACCAAAATATCCTGCAATGTCAGAAACATAAGATTTATCTTTACTACTATGAGAAAGAAATATTTTATGCATACCCACACCTCTTTTTAATCGTCGAATATTCTCGTCGTCTTTTGACAAGTTGAATATATTTTACACCAGTTATTCTGTTCAATCAACACAAAATTAAAAATTCAACATATCATAATAATCAGCATATCAAAAAAGTTGCGTTTGGATAGTTGATTGGCTTCTATGCCATCGGCTCGGTCGATTAGGTGTGGGCATTGCTCATAATACCAGCACTCCCATCAAAGTTAGTCAATTAGTGAAATGTGCTTGCCCGTTGCCAAAAAACCTTGATTTTATGCGGGGTTCCGGGAGTGTCGTTATGAACACTCGCACCAGTTTAGACAAAACCTGTGCATAGGGTTACTATGCATAGGTTTTGTCAATTTTTTGTCAAAATATATAAAACCGTTTTCTTTATATTGTGCAGAAGAAATAAAAATATCATCTATTCCTATGTTTTATCTCCTGACTGAGAGGTTGAACACTGTCAATTCAATACGTAATCCTTTACCGCATCTAAGCGCCGGTACTGGGGTTGAATTATACCTGTTTCAGTGGGAGAAGGTACTCCTTGCTCTCTGCTGCGCATTATCTGAATAGGAAATCTGTTTAGAAAGCTTTTCCTGAGTTAGGTAACAGAAAAGGGCAAGCAAACCAAAACGGTTTGTCTTGCCCTTCCATTCTTTTAAACTGCGCTTTATATCGCAACCTTACATCAGCTTTGTGGTATAGTACACCAGCTCACCAAAGAGCAGGATCCCCAGCATCCACATCAGGTAATAGGCGATGGACGGCAGGGCCAGAGTCAGCACGACGCACACAAAAGCCGCACCCAAAGCAACGAAGACAATGCGGTAGTCGCATTCCATAGTAAAAACCCGGAATCCCCACAGCTTGCCCTCATCCCCCTGGGCCTTGCGAACCAGGGCGGCCGCAGCGGCCAGGAGCGCCGCCCCCAGCACCGCGCCGATGATGACCACTACCCCCATACGGGAGGAGCCTGCGGAAGCGCCCCGCAGCCATACGGTGAACATCGCACAGCTGAGTACCAATGTGCTCAGGAAGCACTCTGGCTGGAACAGGAAGAAAATCAGTGCTAACACTACCAGTATCGGTACTAAGATACACATCGTGGTGATCCCACGGTTGTTGTCAAAGAAGAACGTTACAATCCAGCCGGATAGTGCCAGGAACAGGCCAATCCCACCGACCCAGATCATCCCTGTGCGCAGCCTCGCGTCCTGCCGCTTGGCAAAGCCTACTGCTGCACCACCCACCAGCATGGCAAGGCCCGCATACATCCCCCATGTGAGGATCTTGTGCCAGACCAGCATGGAATCGATGGTGCCGGCCGCATACCCGCGGTAAACCAGGAAGAGGTAACACTCCGCCGCCAGCCCCAGCAGAAATACGTTAAATACCCGGTGCAGGGCCTTATTTTCCAGTTCTTCCTTCTCTGCTCGCTTCTGACTGATTGGTTTTTTAGCCATTTATCGAAACCTCCGAACGGATAAAAATCACGTGTATATTAGCCTTGCGGCATGACGCTGAACCATTCTATCAGATTTCCGCCTCTTTTGCAAGAGAAAATCCTATTTTTGTGAAAAACCATATAACCGGACGAAATCCCGGGAATACCCGGCGCGGCAACGGCTCAGTTGACCTGCCTGCGGCGGGAGAGGTTGATGGTACCCTCCTGCATGTCGGTTATCATGTCCAGGCTCCGGCCAGTGCCCTCGGCCACACAGGCAATGGCGTTTTCCGCCACTGTGGTGGCAATGCCAGTGCGGTTATAGATCAGCTTGTCAAAGCCGTAGACCAGGCTGCCGCCGCCGGTCATCATGATGCCGTTGGTGGACACGTCGGCCACCAGCTCCGGGGGCGTCCGCTCCAGCACGGCGTGGATGCTCTCCAGGATTTGCTCCGAGGGCTCTTTAAATGCCTCCTGCATCTCGTTGGAGGAGACCGTGATGGTCTTAGGCAGGCCGGTGAGCAAACAGCGGCCCTTCACGTCCATGTAGGTATCTTCCTCCCGTGGATGGACGCAGCCAATTGCGATCTTCATTTTTTCTGCTGTGCTGTCGCCCACCAGGATGTTGTGTTTGCGGCGCATATATTTCACAACAGCCTCGTTGAACTGATCCCCGGCCACCTTGATGGAGGCGGACTCCACCACGCCGCCCAGGGAGATGACAGCGATGTCGGCGGTACCGCCGCCGATATCCACCACCATGTGGCCGTCAGGCTTCATGATGTCGATACCCGCGCCGATTGCGGCGGCAATGGGTTCCTCAATGAGGTACACCCGGCGGCAGCCGGACTGGATGCCCGCATCCACCACGGCGCGTTCCTCTACCTCTGTGATGCCGGAGGGGACGCAGATAATGACCCGGGGTTTAAAGACCATAAACCCGGCCACTTTGCGGATAAACTCCTTGAGCATCCGTTCAGTCATATCGTAATCGGAGATCACGCCCTCCCGCAGAGGGCGGATGGCAACGATGTTGCCAGGGGTACGACCGAGCATCTGGCGGGCCTCTTCGCCCACCTTCAGCAGCTTGCCGGTGTTTTTGTCCATGGCCACGACGGAGGGCTCGTTGAGGACGATGCCCTTGTTTTTTACATATACGAGTACGGAGGCCGTACCTAAATCAATACCGATATCTTTCGCAATAGCGCACATACTTTCCACCTCGTCAGTTATCAATTCTATTCTTAGCAAAATATTTGCTTGTACTCTAAAAAATCATTATACTAAGCCCGTCCAATTTTTGCAAGCGATTGCAGCGACTTTCTTTTATTATTTTCCAAATATTTCTTTGCTTAGGTATCCTTTCCAACAGGGGGCGGCGGTGTAATGCGGTGGCCTCCCGCCAGAGCGGCGCATACCACGCTGGCAGCGCCTGCGGCCATCAGCGCGTCCGCGCAGGCGGCGAGGGTGCTGCCGGTGGTAGCAACGTCGTCGATGAGGAGGAAGCGGCGGCCCGCCACCCGTTCCGGGTGAGGGACGGCGTAGGCATGTTTCACGTTTTGCTTGCGCTGGGCAGGGTCATCCAGGGAGGACTGGGCACGGTTGTGGCGGATTTTGTGCAGGGTAGTTTCTGCCGGGACATCCCAGGCCTGCCCTGCGGCCTGGGCCAGGAGGCGGGCTTGGTCGTAGCCGCGACGGAAATTCCGCTGAGGGCTGACGGGGACATAGGTTACGGCATCGAACTGGCCGGAGAGCTGTTCAGCAGCTGTCTGGACGATATAGCGGGCAAAGATCCTGGCGCGCCAGGATTTCCCGCTGAATTTCAGGGCGTGGACGCCCTCCTTCACGGGGCTCTCGTAGTAGAACGCCACCGCGCAGGGGTAGGGCTTCTCCCCGATGAGAAGAAGGGCGTTTTCGTCCTCCCTGGCTGGGAGGGCGGCGGCGCAGGCGGGGCACACGCCGTCGCCGGCGGTGTCCATCAGCTTTCCGCAGAAAGCGCATTTGGGCGGGAAAAAGAGGTCAAGGAGATAAGCGAGTATTTTCACAACCTCATCCCCTATCTTTCCTTTTGGGGTATGGTTTTGAATCATCTGTCAGCCCCAAAATATAATCAACACTTGTGTTGAAATATTCCGATAGTTTTCGCAATGATGCAATTGGAATATTCAATTTTTCATGTTCATAATCAGAATAAGTTGATTGTGACACATTCAGCATATCCGCTACATCCTTTTGTGATAAATCCCTGTCCTCACGTAACCCTCGCAATTGCTCCATCAAATCCATCACCTCAGAAATATAAAATTTTAGGAACAATTTCACTCTTTTTTCCTGGGATACGGTCGTTTATCATCTGTCAATCCGGCGAGATAGTCCATACTTGTGTCCAATGCCAAGGCAATGCGTTTCAGTTGCTCATAGGTATAGTACCGCTTTCCTGTTTCCAATTTAGAGTAATCACTTTGGTCAATACCGGTCATCATCTGCATTTTAATTTGCGTATACCCACGCTGTTTGCGCAATTCCCGTAATCTACTCATATCATCACCTGATCTGATTATGGCAAATTGACATATTTATATTAGGGTGATATCGACCTATAAATAAAAACTGCCCCAAGACAAAAGCCTTGAGACGGTTCAAACGTATGACATGTTTCATGAATTAGCCCCGGGGCTGCGCGCCCCCGGACCCCGCGGTTCCTTTTTGTGCGGACAAAAAGGAACCAAAAAGCCGCTGGGGTTCCCCCAGGCCCCATTTACGGGGGATTCCACGGACATGGGGGGATTTGATGGATGAGGTGCCACCGAATGGCAGGTATTTCTTCTGCCGCCTTGGCACTTGAAGGATTTCGGCCGTTAGGCCGCCAAAGGCAGCCCCAGGCTTAAGCCGGCGGAGCCGGCCCACAGCTACCGCCCTGTGAAAGGGGTGGTGCCTGCAAGGGGCACGCGCACTGAGGACGTACCCGGGATGACCGTTTTTGTATCAAAATCGCGGCAATTTCCCCTCTAATGCCGCTTTTCTTCTTTAATGCATCCGAAGAGCCCTTCTTTTCCCGAAAACAAGTGAAAACCACAACATATTGATTAGCCAACCGGGGGTAGTATCCCGCAAATAGTGTTTGGAAAGAAACGAAAAAAAAGAAAATTTTTGTCATTCGACAAATTCCGGCAAACTTTACCCCTCTCTCCAGCTATACTATGCGACAGAGAGCGACAGCCACCGCCTACTTTCTCCATAGTCCGTCAGGATTTGCGAGATAAGAGGATAAATTGCCTGGCGCCAAGCTGTCTCCCTACTACATCCGCCCGGCCCAAATCGGACGGTATCTATTGGAGGAAAAAACATGGACTACCAAAAAGAATATGCAAGCCTCGTAGGACAGGTTGACCGGGTGATTACCATTCTGGAGCAGTCCGAGCCCGGCGAGCCTGTTGTCCGGAAAGCTGGGGAATTGCTCCTGGCCGCCTTACATGAAGCGGAGGAACACTACATATCCGCGTCAGAAATGGAGGAGTCTTAACAGGCAAAAGACACTCATCGACGGGCGTACAGGCAATACCACTTTTCTTGGGAGGGATCAATTTGCAAAAAGAAATACGGGCAGCAGCTTCCCACTCTCCGTATTTCATGATAGCTGGGCTCCGTCTCCGCTCCGCAGGGCGGCGACGGGGCGTTTTCTTCTTTTGTGCTACCCTTGGACGCTGATGGCGGGCCCTACAGCGGCCATCGGGGCGGCAGCCGTCTCCGTATACTGCTGCACAGCGCATTCCAGTGAAACCGCATTCTCACCTGCAAGATCTTGCGCCTGCTGGCGCAGCTCCACCTGCGTCGCGGTCAGCTGGGTGCTAAGGCGGTCAGCAACTTTCGCCTCCCGCAGGTAGCCAGCCTCCCGGATCATCCGCTGGGCACGGCGGCGGCGAATCTCCTGCTTCATACGCTCCTCGGCTGCCTCGGACTTCTCCTTGCGCCGCTCCTCCAGCCGCTCCCGGACCAGCTCCCGCTTCTTCTTCTCTCCCCGGCTCACTGCCTTTTGCAGCTGGCTGATGGCGCTCTTGATCCGGGCAGCATTCTCACTGTCCATACGCAGTGCCGTCTTGAACTGGGCAATCCGCCGCCGGGCAAACCCGGAGGTTATATTTACCTCTGCATTGGTCTTGGCACGGGCCAAGCGGGCATATGCTTCCAGAGGCGCATCCCCATAGCGGGTGTTGCCCTTGGACAGCTTCAACGTTTCCCGCTGGTTTTTAGCTTTCTCCTGGGCCTCCTGGATCATCTCTACAAGGGTTTTCTCTTCCTCGGCCTCCTCTGTTGGCGGCGTTGGCTTGGTTTCCCCCTCAGATGGCTGCTGTTCTGCCGCCCGGCTCTGCTGCTGCACCGCTCTCACGCCCTGTACACTCATATCCTGCATCCCTCGCCCTCCCCATACACATCTATCTGCTTTTTATATCGGCAGACAGACCGCCAACAAAAGGGATTGGGCGGATTTTTTATTTTTCCGGCCAGGGTGTTGCCTCACAGGGTCTGCTCAGAGAGCCAAGTGAGAAAGCTTTTTGCCAATGCCAGCTGTTTTCCGTCCATGCTCCGCAGCAGCTCCGCCACATTGCGCCATTCTTCCCCTTCCTGCCGGGCTGTACCCACCAGGAACTCGTCCGGTGTAGTTTCCAGGGCGATGGCAAGGCGCATGATGACCTCTGTAGAGGGGATGGAGACCGCCCGCTCAATGCTGCTCAGGTATCCATACCCGATATCCGCCCTCTCTTCCACCTTGTGCTGCTTAAGTCCCAGCTTCTTCCGCCTCTTGGCAATCCGTTTGCCAATCATCTGATAATCCAAACCCATGACGCCACCTCCATAAGTTTAGCATATGGAAGGAGCGCACATGTTAAAAGGTTTTATAGATCGAAAAACAGCTTGAAACTTTTTTGATTCAATTTTATAATGGAAAAGTCATCTTGCAGTAGGTGCCATACTATGTAACTTCAAAGCTCTTGCTCTGAAATCCAGGTGAGCAGGCTTTGAGAAAGCGCCAGCTGTTTTTCGTCCATGCTCCTTAGCAATTCCGCCACATTGCGCCATTCTTCCCTCTCCTGCCGGGCTGTACCTACCAGAAATTCATCTGGCGTGGTCTCCAGGGCGATAGCAAGGCGCATGATAACCTCTGTAGAAGGAATCGAAATTGCACGTTCTATATTGGTCAGATACTTATAGCCGATATCGGCCTTTTCTTCAACTTCGTACTGCTTCATCCTCAATTGCCGCCGTCTTTTGGCAATCCGTTTTCCGATCAATTCATAGTCCAGCCCCATACAAAACACCTCTATTGCAATAATATAGAGAAGTTTTATATTTCATAAACAGACAAAAAAGTCGAAATCCGACTTATTACATACAATAATCAGTTTTATAATTGAAAAACATCTAATAACAGGAGGATTCATATGTACCGGAAAATGTATTTAACCCTTTTCAACGCCATCACGGATGCGCTGGAACACATAGAGCAGAAAAACATTGGCCGTGCGGAGGACACTTTAAAAACGGCCCAATGTGCAGCAGAGGAGATATACATATCCTGGGATAGAAATGCGGATGAGGCGGCGGAATAATCCGCCGCCTCACCGTGCTTGCAGGCAGTATTTGACAAAATCCGGCATACGCTATACAATAATTATGCCGAAAGGCCAGAAGGGTTCTGTTGCATATGGCGGTTAGCCACTCCCTTGGGAAAGGGGGTGAGGCTGATGTGGAAAAGACAGGTAATCGCATTCCTGCGGTTCCTGATCTGCCTTGTATGGGCATTGTACATACTCTCCGCAAATGCGTGCTGACTGCCCGGTAGCACGAGCAGTCAGCATAGGCTTTCTATGATTGAGTGTAAAGGTTAACCGCTGCAGCAGTTCCCTTCTGTTTTTATTATACGGAACTGATACCATCTTGTCAAGCGGACAGTTTATTGAAAAAAGGCGGTATTTGACAAAATCCGGCATATAGCGGTACATATTTGCTGTATCGCTATTGGGGCTGCTATCCGGGCTTAACCCGTGTAGACATTATCTACAGAAAAGAATAAAATTTCTGAAAGTTTATGGCCCTACCGCTTTCTTCTCATCCTTTGCCCAGCTACACCTTTCAGAAACAGAAATTCCTCCATCCTCCAATATGCAGCCAAAAACGCAAGATTAGGCACCGCCGCGCAGATGAATCCCTTTTTCAGAAATCCGGCAAGCCCGCTTCCCGTCAGCCCGCACAACAGCCATGTCAATGCCCCGGCAGCCACAGTAACCACCAGGCGTACACAATACCCCTTAAAATACTCCCCAGCGGGCATATGCAGACCCCGGCTGTATAAAACCAACGGCTCGCGCCAGAAGGGGAACGCCAGCGTACTGATCAACGTCCCGGCCATAATGCCCTCCACGCCCCAGCGCCGGGCCAGCAGCACGGAAACCACCAGGTTGAAAGCCGCCTCCACAATCGAATTATGGCGGTCATACCAAAAGAGGCCCAGTACGCTCTTGGTATTGATCACAGGAGTGCGCATACTGGTCACATAAAAGTTTACCACAATCAGTAGCACCGCTGGGGCGGGCAGCAGATAGCCCTCGCCCAGCCAGAGGTCAATGAAGGGGTCATAGAGGCAGAACAGGCAGATGCTCATCCACCCGAAAAGCCAGGCGGAGAAAAAAGCCAGGCGGCGGAAGGCCGCCTGTTTGCCTTCCATGGCCTCTGTAGCAGCCAGGTTTCCCAGGGCGGGTGTGATGACATCAAACAGGGCGCCGACCATGATGTTAAGAAAGCTCCGTATCATGACGTAATTGGAATACAGGCCCGCTGTGGCGACTCCCACGAATTTGGAGATCAGCAGGTTGTCCGTGTTGAACACCGCCACAGCCCCAATCCGGTGGAGCAGCATGGCCTGCACATTGCGGCGTATCTCCCCCAGAATCTCCGGGGGCAGGGGGCGGACATTCTTCTCCCGCAGATAGGGATAGAGCCGGTCCGCCTGTATGGAGACGGCGGCGTTCTGCACAATCGTGGCCCCGATGGCAAGGAAGAGGTAATATAAGTAATTCCGGGTCAGCAGCAGCACCCCGATCTGCGCCGCCGTGGCCCCCAGGGACACCGCGGCGCGGATGGCCGTTTCCACATACTTTTTCTGGTACACAAAAAGCAGGGTGGACTTATAAGCAAAGAAGTACGAGATGCTGGCATTGGCCAGGTTCAGCACATAGATGAGCGGGATGTAGGGGATGTCCTCCGGCATCTTCTTTACAAAAAAGCTCAAAAACGGAGTCAGGGACAAGCCCACCGCCAGCACCACCATGCCCACTGCCCGGTAAACCCGGCGGTAAAGCCGGACAAGGGACTTGATTGTCTCCGTGTCCCCCTGGGCTACCGGGCGGTAGAGGCTGTAAGTAATGGAGGCGCTGAACCCCAGCTCCGCCAGGGAGAGCATAGAGAGCACATCGGTAAAGAGCCCGTTGAGCCCCAGGTACTCCCGCCCCAGCAAAAGGACAAACACCCGGCGGGACAGAAATTTCAGCACGGCCAGCAGAAGTTCACCGGCCATGACGAATTTTAAGTTTTTTTCCATACGCGCCGCTCTGTCCATTGGATTCCTTCACTCCGTCCCACTCTTCCGTACGCGCTTTATTTGCCGGTAAAGGGCGGCCATTGCCCGAAAAACCGGCGTCCCGGCCCAGAGGGCCAGCTCCGCCGCCCGGCTCTTTCCATCCGGGCACAGGCCCCAGGCCTGCCAACCGAAGTGGCGGCGGGTATACTCCTGAAAACGCCGCAGATAGTCCCGGGCACTTCCGTCCGCGCCGTCCTCCAGGGCCTGCATCGCCAGCCGGGCGGCGGCGTCCAGCGCCACCTGCCGGAAGCAGAGCTCCGCCTCCGGGAAGGCGATGGCAGCGTCTTCGCAGATCCGGTCCAGAACCGAGAGCACCGTGCAGCGCTTCTCCGTCACACCGTGATGAATCAGGCTGCCCTCCCGGAAAACATAGTGGTAAAGCGGGGCCGGCACATAGGCAATTCGTCCGGCCCGCTTCAAAGCCTGATAGAAAAACAGGAGGTCCTCGCAGCAAAGGGCGCTCCGGTCAAAGGGGATCCGCCGGGCCAGCTCCGCCGGGAACAGCTTTCCCCACGCCGTCCAGAGGAAGGGCGATCGTTCCGCCAGGCAGCGGGCCGTCTCCGCCGGGGTAAGCACCCGGGCAGGGCCGGGTTTCAGGCCCAGCCCTTCGTCCCCGCAGACGCTGATATCTGCGCGGGTCTCCTCCAAGGCGCGGTACAGCGTTTCCAGCAGGCCGGGTTCCACATAATCATCTGAATCCACAAAGGCGACATAGTCCCCCGCCGCCCGGCGGACACCCTCGTTCCGGGCAGCGGAAAGGCCCTGGTTCTCCGGGAGGTGCAGGACCTGAAACCGCCTGTCCCGGGCGGCCCAGGCCTCGCAGATGGGGCCCCCGCCGTCGGTGGAGGCATCGTCCACAACAATGACCTCCATATTGGGATAGGTCTGCGCCGCCAGAGAGGCCATACATTTCTCCACGTAGTCCTCCACGTTGTACACAGGCACGACTACGCTGATTTTCGCTTCCTTCTCTCCCATCGCTACCGGCCTCCCAGCCGCTTGACCCAGGCAAAAGCCGCCGCCGCCGCCATCCAAAACCCCCTTGCGCTGGCGCACAGGGCCAGCAGCGCCGCCGCGTCCCGCTTCCGTGGAAGGCGCAGCATCGCCCGCCAGCTGAAATGCCGCCGGGTGTTCTCCCGGATCCGCTCCAAATACGGGAGGGTCCGTCCTCCCTCCCCACCCTTCTTTACCGTCAGCACCGCCAGGCACCGGTTGGCTTCCAGCGCCAGGAGGCGGAAATCCTCCGCGGATTCCGGGAAGTTTTTCGCCGCGTCCTGGCAGACAAAGTCCTGGGCGGCAAACGCCGTAAGCTTCCGCTCGCTGGCGCCGCTCTGCATCTGGCTGCCCTCCCGCTGGGTGTAATGGTAGAGGGCATCCGGCCGGTAACTGACCCGCCGGGCCTGTTTCAGGAGCGAATAGAGGAACAGCAGGTCCTCGCTGTAGAAAATATCCTCCCGAAAGAGGCTGCCTTTTACCAGCTCTGTCCGGTAAAGCTTCCCCCAGGGCACCAGGTTGAAGGGAACGCCCCGGGCCAGGCAGCGAATCGCTTCCTCTCGGGTATAGACGGCGGCGGGGCCGCTCCCCAAGGCGATGCCGTCGGCCCCACAGGCGCTGACATCCGCACCGGCCTCCGCCAGGATTTCATACAGCTTTTCCAGCAGGTCCGGCTCTACCCGGTCGTCGGCGTCCACAAAGGAAAGGTACGCCCCCTGTGCCCGGCGGATCCCCTCGTTCCGGGCGGCGGAGGGGCCCCGGTTTTCCGGGAAATGGACGGCCTGGACCCGGGAGTCCCAATCCGCATAGGCATCGCAGATGGAGCCGCTGTGATCCCGGGAGGCGTCGTCTATCAAAAGGATCTCCCAACTCGGATAGGTCTGGGCCAGGAGGGATTCCAGGCAGCCTACCAGATAGCCCTCCACGTTGTACACAGGGACAATCACGCTGATTTTTGCTCTCTCCCGCTCGATGGCTCACTCACCTCCTCCCCGTTTTATACGCGCGTAAACACGGGCCAGCGCCCAAAAGGCCGCCGTGCTGGTATACAGCGCCAGTACCGCCGCTCTGCCCTGCGCGCGGGGCAGCAGCGCCAGGGCCCTTCGGCTGAAATGCCGCCGGACGCCTTTTTGAAACCGTTTTAGATAGCGGAAGGTCTGCCCGGCCTCCATATTCCTTTCCACAGCCTCTCTGGCGAAGTCCCGGTAAATCTCCAGGGCCAGCTGCTGGAAATCCGGCAAGACCTCCCGGGAACGGACGGCGGCATCCTCGCAAATGGAATCAATGGCCAGGAGCGCCGTACACTTGCGCTCAAAATCATGGTGGTAGGACAGGCTGCCCTCCCTGCAAACATGATGGTAAAGCTTTTTCGGTGTATAGCTTAATTTGTCTATCTTCTGAAACACCTGATAGAGAAACAGAAGGTCCTCGCTGCAAAACACCCCTTCGTGAAAGGGACACGCCTTTACCAGCTCCGCCGGGTAGAGTTTTCCCCACGCCGAATAGGAAAAAAATCCATTCCACACAATCCAGCGAAGCGCCTCTTCCCTGGAATATACAGCGGCGCGGGACCCCTCCCCCATCACGCCGCCGGTTCCGCAGACGCTGATGTCCGCCCCCGTTTCCAGCATACTGCTGTACAGCTTCTCCAGCAAATCCAGTTCCACATAGTCGTCCGCATCCAAAAAGGAAACAAGTGCCCCTTCTGCGGACATTTCTTGTATTCCTGTGTTTCGAGCGGCGGAGGGGCCCCGGTTTTCCGGAAAATGGATTACCCGCACCCGGCTGTCCCGAGCCGCGTAGGCGTCGCAGATAGCGCCGCTGTGATCCCTGGAGGCGTCATCTATCAGCAGAACCTCCAAATTGACATAGGTCTGGGCCAGGACAGAATCCAGGCACTGCTCCAGGTAGTTCTCCACATTGTACACCGGCACAATCACGCTAATCAGCGGGGTTCTTTGCTCCATCCTGAACGCCTCCCTCCATGACCTGCTTGTAATACTCCGCCAGGCGCAGGTGCATCCGCCGGATGCCGAATACCTGTTCCGCCTTTTCTTGGTTCCTCCGGGCCATGCCCGCAAGCAGCTCCGCGCTGCCGCTGCACCGCAGCAGGGCCTCCGCCAAGGCTGGCACGTCGCCGGGCGCCACCAGGATGCCATTTTCCGGGCCTACCACCTCGGGAATCGCCCCCACGGTGGTGCTGATGATCGCTTTACCCGCCGCCATGCCCTCCAGGATGGACATGGGCAGCCCCTCGTGATAGGAGGGCAGGACCACCGTGGCAGCGTCCCGCAGGCGGCGCAGCTTTTCCGCCCGGTCAATCCAGCCCGGCACGGTAATGTTCTTCTCCAGCCCCTTCTCCTTCACCAGGGCCCGGACCTTCTCCACCTCGCCGTCTCCCGCCAGGCAGACGGTCAGCGCCGGGTTCAGCCGGACGGCCAGCTCTACCGCAGCGATCAGATCATAGGTCCCCTTCCGCTCCCCCAGGCGGCCCAGCATTAAAAAGGCGTTCCCGCGCTCCGCCGGGTCCGAAACCGCCGCTTGCAACCGGGCGGAATCCACTCCGTTGTACAGCGTCTCACAGGCGCGCATCGAAAACCGGTCCTCCAGTTCCCGTTTCCAGCTGCCGGACAGGGCCAGCACCAAATCCGCCCGGCGGAAAAAGCCGTCCACCACCCCCTTCCTTCGCCCGGCCAACCCGTCGTAAAAGGTCAGGTACTCCGCGCCGTGGATGTGGACAATGGCCTTTTTCCCCGCCCACTTCACCGTCCGCAGGTAGAAATTTTTGCGGAAGGTGCTGCCCCGTTCTGCCGTGTGAATATGGAACAGGTCGTATTTCCGCCAGCAGGTCAGAAACCGGAGGCATCCGTAAACGGAATACAGCAGCCGCACCGGCAAGCTTCCATCGATGTAGGAGGGAAAGCTGTCCATCTCAAACTCCCGGCCCAAAATCTCGCTCTCCCGGATGCTCCGGATCACCTCGGACATCCCGCCCTGGGCACGGGTCTCACTGGGGCCGATTTCCAAAACTTTCATACGTCCTCCTGTTCAAAAGGAGCGGATATCTTCATCAAGGGCCTGGATAAACGCCTCTGTATTGGATGGAAACCGGGCGAGGCTTTGGTCCCGGACGGCCCGCAGGGCCTCCGGTAAATCCTCCACATCCGGGCAGGCGTAAACTAAGTTCATCTTGTGAAGCCGCTCTGTCAGCTCCAGCTGGTGGTTGTCCACGTGTTCGCCGTACCGGGCCAGCCGGGGAACCGCCACGGTCTTCTTCCCCCGCTTGGCGGCGTCCACCATGGTGCCAGCACCGCCGTGGGTGATGAGAATGCCGCAGGCCTCCAGCAGCTCCTCAAAGCGCGCGCCCTCACAGAAGGCCTGGTGGGGACAGGCGGGCACATAGCCGCTGGTCCCCGTCTGCATGAAGACCTCCTCCTGAATCAGGCCCTCCCGGAGCATTTGGTCCACTTTTTTTATCAGGCGGTCAAAGGGAAACTTCTGCGATCCCACCGTCACGAACAGCATATCTCTCACCTCAATAAATACCCCCCACGCAGCGGGCCTTCGGGTAGAATTCCAGCAGCTCCTGCCACTGGACATAGAAGCGGTCCGCAACGGGGTAGAGCAGCTTCCCTGTCAGGGTGGGTGTTTTCACCTTGGCATAGGACTCAATGAAAATCAGCTTCCTTCCAAACAGCTTGCACACAAGGCACAGGGGCACCGTGGCCAGAACGCCGGTGCAAATGATCACATCCGGCCGCTCCGTCAGAAAAATCCACAGCGACCGCAAGGTGTTCACCGCCAGCCTGGGGATGCAGGACCACTCCCGGCGGTTGACTTGCAGCAAATAGCGGCACCGGACGCCTTCCACAGACGCCCGATAGGCCGTTTCCTCTGTAACCAGTACGCTGTCATAGCGATCCATCAGGGGCCGCAGCATCAGCAGCTCCCCCAAATGCCCGCCGGAGGACGCAGCAAAGCAAATCTTTGGTTCTCCGTTTCCCAACAGGGGTCACCTCCCGCCGTTCAGGCCGCCCCCGGAGCGGAAGGTATCCTCCCCTCCGCTCCAGTGGGCGCAGTATTTTCCAAACTCCTCATCCGCCAGCGTGTCCAGGCGGCAGGTCATGGGGACCAGGGAGCAGGCAAGCATCGTATAGGGATAGTAAATCGCGTTGTCCGTGGCGTAGAGGACAAAGCAGTACATGCAGATGCCCAGAAAGAGGCATCCCGCCTCCTTCCCGCCCTGCCGGAACCAATAGCGCAGCCGCACAACCAGCCAGCTCCAGAGCCAGACCCAGTAACCGATAAAGCCGACGTTCAGGTACATGCGAAGGAAATCGTTGTGAATCTGCGTCTGGGTCCGCAGGGGGATGGAACTCTCCACACCGGTGAACCACTCCACAAATCGCTCGAACCCTGTCCCCCGGCCCATGTAGGTGACGCTGATATCATAGTAGGGCGTCACGTTGCCGAATAGCAGCGTCCGGCTCTTTGTGTCCAGCCCGGCCTGCTCCAGAAAGTCAAAGAGACCGCTGTGGATTCCCGCGATATACAGGAAGCTGATGGCCATCATTGCCCCGGCCACACAAATCGCCGTCTGCCTGGCGGCTTTTTCCGGCAGCAGCCCCAGAAGCGCCGCCACCAGAACCCCCAGCGCCACAGCGGGGATGGCGATCCTCTTCAAGCCAATCAGGAAGAAGAGGGCCGAGAGGCCCAGCCACAGGCCGGGATAGGAGGACTTCTTCCAATGCAGCAGCAGGTAGATGAGAAAGGGCCCGAAGGCAAAGGTCAGATCATGGGTTTCCATCTGCTCCATCAAGGGGCCGGTCTCCCCGCTGAAGGTAATTATCAGGGTGTAAAACTCCTGCAAGAAGGCATCCAGGCCCCCCTCATAAATGACTACCAGCACGCCGGCGAAGTTTGCTGCGCACATGGCTCCCAGGCAGTACCAGATTCCCCTGCCGCCGAAGAGGTACAACGTGGCGGCAGCTACCAGGACGGCCAGAAGCTGGGGGATCACCATGGAGACCCCATTTAAAACAGCGACGCTCTCCGCCCGCGTCCCCACCCAGATGATGGAGGACAAGACAAGGGGCACCAGGCAGGGAAGCATCTGCACCGCCATGTGGCGGGACAAAATCAGCAGGCGACCCAGCCGCACCGTGACCGTGAAGTTCAGCAGGGCCAGAAACAGAATCGCCAGCGCACAGGGGTTTTTGAGGCTCAGCTCTATGCCGCCAATGGAAAAATAGGTGTCCTGGAAGAAGAACATGCCGGTGGCCAGAAGCATATAAATGACCGCGCACAAGCCCGATCCCTCCTTCTTTCCGTTTTCTCATGTGGCCGTTGGTTTGGCCTGTCCTGTCCGCTTTATGGCGGTGGAGAGAAGCTCCCGGATGTAATAGCTCTTCTCCGTACCCGCCTGGGCGCAGCCGCTTTGCAGCTCCAGCTGGTAGCCCCGGTCCCGGGACTTCTGCTCCAGGGCTACGCCGGCCTGGAGCAAAGCCGCCTCCGCCTGCTCCGCGCCTAAGGATTCCGCAAAAATCAGGTACTGCCCCGCGCCGTTGTCCCCCACAAACAGCCTGTCGGAGGGCGGGAATACGGAGGTCAGAATCGCGGCAAAGTCCTTCAGCAGTTGATCGCCGGCCTCCCGGCCCAGGCGGGCGTTTTCCGCCTGTAGGTTCGCCAGCCTGCACACCACGCAGGTGAAGCCCTCCGGCAGCGGGCGCCCATCCCGGGAGGCGATGAATTGGTCGCACTTAGCCCGGTTGGGCAAGCCGTCCACCTTGTTGGTAAAGGCGTAGTACTCAATGAAATCCTCAATCCGGCCAAAGAGCGCCGCCCCGGCGCAGCCCAGCGCACCGAAGATTACCACAATCAAAATAGTGAACAGCATGATGGGGAACCGCTCCGTCACCCGGACGCTGGAGAGCATCAGGATGTTCTGGGCTCCCAGGTACTCGTTGTACTCGTCGTTGGTCTCATAGTAGACGGCCTGGAGGGCGTTGATTTTCTCCGCCAGCTCCGCAATCTCGGCTTGGATTCGCTCCTGGTCCGCCTGAGAGGAACTGGCGGGAGCCTCCGCGAAGACGCTGAGGATATAGTTGTTGTAGTCCCCTTCGATGATGTTGTGCTCATAAAGGGTCCGGTCCTCTATGTATTGCCGCAGCAGCACATCGTACTCCGCCGTCCGGTCCACCGGGGCCCAGCCCCCGTCCTCATACCGGTCCCGGTCGTCGTATACGTTGGGCAGCACGTTGTTCTGCAAAACGTTGCCGTTGCTCTCCCCGTCGGCGTTGACCGCGGGGGTGCGGAACTCCCCGATGGCCTCCTCATAGGCTCCGATGATGCCCTGGAGATGCTCAATTTCAAAGGACACGGCGCTGTTGGAGATGGTGAGATTCTGGTTGCGGTTGCGGTATTTGTCCAGCAGCATATCCCGGTCCCGGGTGATCCGGCCCGCCAGGATCTCGGAGAAAAGCTGCCGGACCTCCACGTCCCGGATAAAGGCGAACTCATCCACCAGATCCTGAAAGCAGCGGCCCGTCCGGCTGGAGCGGAACTCGCCGTTCCACCCGGCCTTGTTGGTGAGGTCCTCCGTGAGATTGGCCAGGGTGTCGTCCATGACTTCCGCCATCTCCAGGTAGTCATAGCCCTTGCTGGTCAGATCGCTGACCGGGTTGGCGGCCAGGGCAGTGTTCACATGGGTCTTCCCGTAGTAGCTTCCGTACTCCTGCAAAAGCTGGTTTAAGATCTTGCGGGGGTAATCCTTACCGTTTCCCACGCCGCAGCTGAAGGACACCACATACTGCGTCGGGTTCAGCTCATAGTCCTCCTCGCCGTTGTTGAGCTTGGACTCCCGCACCTGGAGATCCTCCTCCGTGATGACCGGCTCCACCTGAATGCCCATGCGGATGCCGTCGATGGTGGCCTCCGTATAGCCGATGTCCAGGGATTTCATGGTCTGGGCCACCAGATTGGTGGAATAGATCTCAGAGGGATCAATGGCGCTCCCGTCCGGCGAAAGCCCCTCTGCCGCCCGGCTTCCGGTGTATTCGATCACCGTGGCGGCGGTATACTGCTGGACCCGGAACTGGGCAACCCAAAAAAAGACCACGCCGGCCAGAATGGAGACTCCGGCAATCACCGCCCGGTATTTTTTCAGATAACGGAATACATCCAGTTCTTTCATACGCCGTTTCCTTTCCGTGCCTCATCCCTGCGCTTCTTCTCCAGGACGGCGCGGCTGTACCAGTACTCCCGGTAAAAGGGCTCCAGCAGGGCGTTTCCGCCCCAGGCCGCGACAAACAGCCCTGTCAGCAGCAGGGCCCGCATAGCCTCATTTGAAGTGGAGGGCCCGGTGAAGCTCACCTGGATGTAGCCGTCCCGCTTCTCCTTCACATAAGCGCCGCACAGCTCCCGGCACTGGGCGGAGAGGCGGGTCAGCTCCGCCGTCAGCTCCTGGATGCGCTGATCCGCCTGTTCCCGGGAGGCGGTGTTCCCTCCGCTCACCTGGGCGGAGGCGTAAGCGTTATGCTCCATCTCCTCCCCCAGCCTGGTGGCGGAGGCCAGCTCCTCCTTCGCCTCCTCCGCGAAGTAGTCCACACCCACCTTGGTCCTGGACATATAGAACTCGTCGTCCTCGTCGTAGGTGGGAATCAGCACGAAGCTGGTCATGAAGGTGTCGTACATGTTGATGGCCTCAATCCGCACATCGTGAGCCGCCAGGTTTTTTCTCCGGTCCGTCTCCAGGAGGCGGTTTGCATACTGCATCCGGGAGCGGTACGTGGCCTTGTTTCTGGAGAGGCCATTTTCCAGGGCGAAGGCCTCATAGCGCTCCAGCTCAATATTTATAAAGTTGTTAATCTTCTGTGACAGGGAGGCAAAGGTTTCCCCGTTCTCCGCCCGGAAGCTGCTGCTTTCCCTGCTGTAGCCGGGAAGGTAGTTGCGCAGCTTGCAGGCCTGCATCTCCAGAAAGTCCTTCACATCCAGATACTCCATCCCCTCCAGCTCCTGAAATGACAGATCCAGTACGCTGTTGTTCTCTGCGTAATTCTGGACAAAGTTTTCCCAGTACACATCCGCCAGGAGATTCAGCACCACTTTGGGCGTCGTATGGTAAAGAGACACCTTTTCTGAGCAGCGGACCTGGTACTCCGTAGAAATCTTCAATGCCGACGCCTGGGTCACGTCCAGCTTTTCCGCGTCCAGGGGCGTGGACAAGGCAAGGCACTCCGCCAGCTGCTCAACGCTGAGCTTCAAATCGCCCCGCTGAATCACCTGCTCCAGAATGTGGTCGGAGAGGATGTCGGATTCGTTGAACCGGGTGACGTTGGGGTTTTGCCCCCGGGCCGCTTCCTCATAGTTGAACACCATCAGCATACCGGGCGTGTACAGGCCCCCGGCCATCCGGGCAGCAAAGCACACAAGGAAGAACAGCACCCCCAGAACCGCCAGCCGCCGCCGCTTTCCCGACAGCCGTTCCAGCCCGCCCCGGAGACCCAGCGCCGGCAGCTTCGCCTTGACGGTAAAGAAGCGATAGGCCAGCGTGACGCACAAAACAGCCAGATACAGCTTCAAAAGCGGGATAATCGCACTTATCAAAAGCATAATCGCAGGTCCTCCTTTGCTCAGTCTCAAGGCGAAACGGCCTCCTGCCGGCCGTTGATGTCGATGATGGCCAGCTCAGGCCGGTTGTTGATTCTGGGAAGGCCATTGTGCCCGCCCATGCCCCGGGAGACGAAAATGGTGCCATTGGCCAGGCGGTACATCCCGCCGCTGTACCTGGGGAACAGCCCCGTGTCCCCGTGGTACAGCCCGCCCAGCAGGGGCAGCCGAATCTGCCCGCCGTGGTAGTGGCCGCAGACACCCAAATCCACCGCCCCCTCCGCCAGGTCCCCGTCATAGAGGCCGGGGTAGTGGGCCAGCAGCAGCTTAAACGCGCCGCTCTTTTCATACTCCTGGAAGAACTCCGCCCCATACACGGCGTAGTCCTCCGGGGAAGTGGGGATCCCGCCGATCAGCAAAGGCGTTCTATGTATCGTCGTCTCCTCCGCCCGGTTGACCAGGACGTGGACGCCCAGCTCCAAAAGCCGGCTCTCTATCGGGCTTCCCTGCTCATACATCAGGTTGCTCTCATGATTGCCCGGGCAGTAATAGACGGGAGCGATTTCCACCATCTTGCCGCAGAGGTTCAAAATCACGTCCGGGTCTCCGTTCCTGGCGTTTACCATATCCCCTGCCACGGCGATGAGATCCGGTTTCAGCACCGCGATCTGCCGGATCAAATCCTGGTTGTCCGGGCCGAATTCCCGGTCATGCAGATCCGAGAGAACCGCAACGCGAAGATTCTCCCCGCCAGCGATTTTCGGGGAGTACAGGTGGTGAAAGGTTACCTCCAGCTCCTCGGAGGCCAGCCCCCGGCAGCAAAGCAGCAGCACGGCGGCCGCCAGGACGGCGTATAAAATCCGCCGCTGCCGCCGTCCCCGCCGCTGCCAACCAGCGGCTTTTGCAGTCTGATTCATTTCTTTTGCTCGCCCTCGCATATCCAAATCTCCTTGTCCTCTTGATGTTCAGGCTGTCTACTGGCCCTCCCTGCGAAGAACCGCTCTCCCTGTTTGAACAATCAGCTTCCAATCCAACAGCCAGCTCTGCTCCTGTATGTAGCGCAAGTCCATCTCTACCCAGGCGTCAAAGCTGAGGCTGTTGCGGTCCGGACTCACTTGCCAGAAACAGGTTAGTCCGGGTGTGACCGCCAGCCGTTGGCGCTGATATGGGGTGTAGTTTTGGACCTCACGAAACAAGGGGGGACGGGGCCCCACAATGGACATATCTCCTCTCAGGATATTTATCAGCTGGGGCAGCTCATCCAGCCCCGTGGAACGCAGGAACCGGCCCACGCGGGTAATTCGCGGATCATCCCGGATCTTGAACGCCGGCCCATCCATCTCATTGTAGGGCAGCAGCGCGGACAGGCGCTCCTCCGCCCCCACGCACATGGAGCGGAATTTATAAAGCCGGAACGCCTCCCCGTTCTGTCCGCAGCGAACCTGGGAAAACACCGGCCCGCCCTTCGGGTCGTCAATCACCACCGCCAGAGCAATCAGCAGCAGGATTGGCGACAGCACCACTAACGCCAGCGTGGACAGCACCACGTCCTGAAAACGTTTGACCCGCAGATATGTGCGCTTCCGCCATCCCGGCGAAAATTCATCGGCGGGCCGGGTCTCACCGGCCTCTGTCTCTATTCCCCTATCCAAGTCCTTCGCTGCCATGTTTTCAACACCCCCGATTAATTCCATAACTGTTAAAATGTTCCATAATTGGGGACTGGCCGCATCTCAACGGCCTTATGCATTTACAAAGGTGTACCTTTTGATAGCTCATTTCATCGCCGGGCACTGGAAAAATTTTAGCTTCAACCTGTTGCAAAGCGGGCGGCTTCGTACTATAATAGTAACCGACGTAAAAGGCGTATAAAGTTTTTCTTTTGCTTCTTTTCTTTTTTCAAAAAGAAAAGAAGGGAAAAAAGAGGTGAGTAACATGTTAAACGGAATTTCCGGTGTAGGCGCCTACTACGGCGCATCCTACTATGCAGGCGCGCCCTTTGGTGCAGTGCAGGCCCGGGACGCCCAATCACCCCAGGGGGCAGGCGGCGTATGGGCCGCACGGCGCGCCTCCTCCCCGGAGACGCCTGTGCAGCCAGTGCGCCCAGTCACGGCGGTTGCCTCCGGGACAGAAGAGCCGGTTCGGCTGGGCCCCGTCATCCGGCAGGGGGCGGATCCAGCGGAGATGGCGGTGCGTATGCGCATCCAGTACGACGGCGAGCCCGAGGAGGGCAACCGGGCGCTTGACCCGGAGCAGGTGGGCGCGGCGGCGGCCCAGGATGCCCTGGAGGAGGGGGAATGCCAGACCTGTGAGCGGCGTAAGTATCAGGATGGCTCCGACGACATGGGCGTCTCTTTCCAGACCCCAACCCGCATTGCCCCAGAGCAGGTCGCCTCGGCGGTCCGGGGCCACGAGATGGAGCACGTCGTCCGGGAGCAGGCCAAGGCCCGCCGGGAGGACCGGCGCGTCGTCAGCCAGAGCGTCACCATCCACACCGATATCTGCCCTGAGTGCGGGAAGACCTTCGTCTCCGGCGGCACCACCCGTACTGTCACTGCGGCCAATAAAGAAGCGGAGCAGCCAGTACCGGAGGAACAGGAGAAGGGCTTCTCTGTCATGGGATAACCGATACTGCCGAAAAAACCGCCCGACGGGATATGTCCCGTCGGGCGGTTCCTTTTTTCTGTTTGTGCAGGCCTGCGGGTGCCTATACCTCCCAGCCGTTCCCGGAGAAGAAGCTGCGGCCCAGGCGGTTCTGGGCGTCCTCAAAGTAGGCGAGGTCACACAGGGTCATGTAGGGGATGAGCCAGATATTGAGTACGCCGAAGGTGAAGGGGACCAGGAGGTTCCAGCCAATAAAGGACAGATCCAGGATGAACAGCTCCATTTTGACGCCGTAGGTCTGCTGGCAGCTCAGGCGGATGGCATCGCCGGCGGAGAGGGAGCTGTCAGTCAGGATGTTGTAATAGGCAAAGCGGTAGCGGTAGGCGGCAATGATGCCGGGGATGATAAACAGCGAAGTCCACAGGAAAAGCCGCACCGTCATCTGCACCCAGCACCAGATCAGCTTCCCGGCCACGCCCAGCCCGTCCAGCAGGGTGCTGTAGGGCATTACTGCACCCCGGCGGATCCCCATGCAATAGATGTAGTAGCCGCTGTTGAGAACCAGGGTAGCCAGCGAGACCAGGATGGGAAGGAAAAAGAAGAAGGGGCTCGCCCGTTGCAGCAGGGACAGGAATATCTCCTCTACTGCGGCGTAGCTCCCCGTCACCATGGCATCCAGGTAGGCCTGGGCATATCCCACAGTAAAAAACGGAAAACCCGCCAGAATCGGCAGCCGCTCCAGCACAAAGGTGATGACTACCAAAAGGGCGCTCATCACCAGTGGGGAGACATGGGATACACGGATGAGCTGCTTGGCATCGCTCTTGATTTCAACACGGTTTCGCATGGATTTTTACCTCCAATGAGCAAAATGTGGGAGATTCCCTCGATTTTCCTCTCCATCATACCATGGGGCAGTAGAAAATGCAAGCGGAGCAACATCGGCATTTTGTCACAAAATTAACGAGCTGTCCCTGATTTTGCCAGTCAACCGGAGAAAAAAATCATAAAAATGTGAAAAAGGCCTGGACAGCGGCGTAAGATGGGAGTATGATGTGAGGTGCAAAAGCCGGGCCCCGCGGTCCGTGTGAGAAAAGAGAATGAGGTGAAGATATGGCACAAGCTTTTTTCGGCGGCATCCATCCCAACGACCAGAAGGCCGCCACCAATAAGAAGCCCATTGAACTGCTTCCGCCTCCCGCCCAGGTGGTGCTGCCCATGTCGCTGCACATCGGCGCACCCTGCCAGCCCTGCGTAGCGGTGGGGGACTACGTGACTGTAGGGCAGAAGGTGGGGGAGGCGCCGGCCTTCGTCTCCGCGCCGGTCCACGCCAGCGTGTCCGGCAAGGTGGCGGCGGTAGAGCCGCGCATCCATTTCAGCGGCGTGCCGGTGATGAGCGTGGTCATTGACAACGACTTTAACGACACCCCCTATCCGGACCTGGCGCCCCCCGCAGACCCGGAGAAGCTGACGGCGGAGCAGATCAGCAACCTCGTCAAAGAGGCGGGCATCGTGGGCATGGGCGGGGCCACCTTCCCCACCCACGTCAAGATCAGCTCGGGCCTGGGCAAGGTGGACACGGTAATCGTCAACGCCTCGGAGTGTGAGCCGTATATCACCAGCGACCACCGCACCCTCCTGGAGCACCCGGAGGAGGTGCTGGGCGGGGTGCGCATCCTGGCGAAGCTCTTCGGCGTGGACTGGGTCCATATCGCCATTGAGGCCAACAAGGCCAACGCCGCTGAGATGCTGAAAATCAAGATTGCTGAGGAGAAGGCCCCGGCGGTGGTGGATGTGCTCCAGACCCGTTACCCCCAGGGGGCGGAGAAGCAGCTGTGCCAGTCCATCACCGGCAAGCAGGTGCCCCCCGGGGCGCTGCCCGCCGCTATCGGCTGCGCGGTGTTCAACATCGTCACCACCATGGCTATCTACGAGGCCGTCTACCGGGGCAAGCCGGTGACGCACCGCATTGTCACGGTCTCCGGCTCCGGCATCAACGAGCCGAAGAACCTGCTCTGCCCCATCGGCACACCCATCCGCGAGCTGCTGGATGCGTGCGGCGGCGTGAAAAAGAACACCTTCAAAATCCTCATGGGCGGGCCGATGATGGGCCATGCCCAGTACGATATGGAGGCCCCTATCGGCAAGGGGACCAATGCCATCCTGGCCTTCTGCGAGAAGGAGGAGCGTACAGTCGAGCACCCCGCCTGCATCCGCTGCGGCAAGTGTATCAGCGTGTGCCCCATGCATCTCCAGCCGGTGTTCATGTACCAGTATGAGCGGGCCGGGATGCTGGGGGAGCTGGAGAAGGCCAACGTGCTCGACTGCATTGAGTGCGGCGCGTGTACATACATCTGCCCCGGCCGGCTGTACCTGGTGCAGTCCTTCCGGGCGGGCAAGCAGAAGATCAACAACGCCAGGGCAGCCGCCAAGGCAGCGGCGGCCAAGGCTGAGAAGAAGGAGGGATAGGCATGAACTACAAGGAATTGAACCTGATCGGCTCCTCCTCCCCCCACATCCGCACCAAGGACGGCACAGGCCACATCATGGGGGAGGTCCTGCTGGCCATGCTGCTGCCCCTGCTCTTCGCCGTGTACAACTTCGGCCCCCGGGCCCTGGCCGCCGCAGCGGTGAGCGTGGCTGGGTGCTGCGCCTTTGAGTGGCTGTACCGGGCGGCACTGAAGAAGGACAACACTGTGGGCGACCTCAGTGCGGCTGTCACCGGCGTGCTCATCGCCTTTGTCTGCCCGGTGACGGTTCCCTACTGGATTTTGCTGATTGGCGATTTCTTCGCCATCGTGGTTGTCAAGCAGCTTTTCGGCGGCATCGGCAAGAACTTCCTGAACCCCGCCCTGGCGGCCCGTGCGTTCATGCTCTCCTGGGCTGGGGAGATGAGCACTTGGGTGGGCCCCCGCTCCTCCTCCGCCCTGTGGGGCGCTGTGGACGCGGCCACCTATCCCACCCCGATGGCCCTGCTCCACGAGAACAACCTGGAGGGCCTGCGGCAGATGTATGACCTGCCGGAGATGCTGGTGGGCCTCATTGGCGGCTCCATGGGGGAGGTCAGCGCGCTGCTCCTGCTGCTGGGCGGCCTGTTCCTCATTGTCCGCAAGGTAATCACCTGGTACATACCGGTCAGCTATATCGGCACGGTCGCCGCGCTGACCTTCCTGTTCCCCCGGGGGAACGACCCGGTCACCTGGATGCTCTACAACCTGCTGGGCGGCGGCCTGATGCTGGGGGCCTTCTTCATGGCCACCGACTACGTCACCTCCCCGGTGAGCCATAAGGGCCAGCTTCTCTTTGGCCTGGGCTGTGGGCTCATCACCGTGTTCATCCGCTATTTCGGCGCCTACAGCGAGGGCGTGTGCTACGCGATCCTGGTGATGAACCTGACGGTATGGATTATTGACAAGAATATCCGGCCCGCCCGCTTCGGCGAGAGCAAGCCTGCGAAGAAGAAGGAGGCGGAGAGCAAATGAGCAAGAAAAAGAAGGACCAGGCCCCGGAGGCAGGCGGCACGGCGGTCTCCACCCAGCCCAAGGCCATGAACGTCTCGTCCCTGGACAGCAAATACATCACCCGCCTGACCGTCACCCTGCTGGCGATCTGCGCGGTAACTGCCCTGCTGCTGGGGGTGGTCAACCAGATCACCGCACCCATCATCACCCAGATGCAGGAGGAGAAGACCCGGGCGGCCATGGCCCAGGTGCTGGCTGCCGACAGCTACGAGCCCCTGTCCACCGAGGCCCCGGGCGTTACCGCCCTCTACCGCGCCGTCAGCGGCGGGAAGGATGCGGGCTATGTGGCGGAGGTCGCCACCAACGGCTTTGGCGGCGAGATTGACTTGGTGGTTGGCATTGACGCATCCGGTGCAGTCACCGGAGTGGCCGTCACCAAGCAGAGCGAGACCCAGAATATCGGCAGCAAGGTGGTGTCTGACCAGGCGGTCCTGGACCGGTTTATCGGCATGGGCAGCGGGGACGGCCCCATCACCGTCAACTCCGGCAGCAACCGCTTTGACGGCGTGTCCGGGGCCACGGTCAGCTCCAAGGGCGTTACTGCCGGGGTCAACGCGGCGCTGGACGCCGTGAAGAGCTATCAGTAAAGGGGGCGGCAGAATGAATTTCGGAAAACAGCTGAAAGAAGGGCTTCTCACCCAGAACCCGGTGCTGGTGCAGCTGCTGGGCATGTGCTCCACCCTGGCGATCACCACCACCATCTCCAACGGCATCGGTATGGGCGTGTCGGTCACAATCATCCTCACGCTGTCCAATATTTTTATCTCCCTGCTGCGTAAGGTAATCCCCGAGCAGGTGCGCATTGCGGCCTATATCGTGGTCATCGCAGGCTTTGTGACCATGGTGGATCTGCTGCTCCAGGCCTTTTTCCCCGAGATCGCGGAGAGCCTGGGGGTGTTTATCCCCCTGATCGTGGTCAACTGCATCATCCTGGCCCGCGCGGAGTCCTTTGCCAGCAAGAATAAGCCCCTGGCCGCCGCTGTGGACGGCATCTGCCAGGGCATCGGCTACACCTTGATCCTGCTGGTGATGAGCGCGATCCGGGAGCTGCTGGGCGCAGGGACCCTGGGCGGGACCCGGGTCTTCCCTGAGGAATTCAGCGCTACGCTCATCGCTATGCCTGTAGGCGGCTTTCTCACCCTGGGGCTGCTCATCGCCCTGATGCAGTGGGCCCAGAGCAAGGGAGGTAAATAACGATGGAATGGACGACTTTGCTGGATATCGCCCTGGGTGCGATCCTGATTAACAACTTTATCCTGGTCCAGTTTTTGGGCATCTGCCCCTT
>CAJUAC010000036.1 GCA_910583885.1 uncultured Oscillospiraceae bacterium
CGGTCCACACGGGTGCGCATGGTCTTAAAGTTGGTCATCATGCCGCCCAGCCAGCGGGCGTTGACAAAGTACATGTTACAGCGGCCGGCCTCTTCTTTAATGGCCTCCTGTGCCTGCTTCTTGGTCCCTACGAACAAAAGGGACTCGCCGCTCTCACTGAGCTGGCGTACGAAATTATAGGCCTCCTCCAGCTTTTTGACGGTCTTTTGCAGGTCAATGATATAAATCCCATTGCGCTCGGTGTAGATATAGGGGGCCATCTTGGGGTTCCAGCGGCGGGTCTGGTGGCCGAAATGGACGCCGGCTTCCAGCAGCTGCTTCATTGATACGACGCTTGCCATAGTGTACTATTCCTCCAAAAATTTAGTTTTGCCCTCCAACCCCTTCTTCTGCCGGGCCAACCGCCTAAGACGGCACCGGCCTGGCATCCAGGGCTGTGCGGAATCTGGACTATCATAACACATTCTTTCTGATTATGCAAGAATTTATTAGGCAAAAGTTGGTGAAATGCTGCTATTCTTTTTTATCAGGCTGGGCCGTCTGGGCCAGAGGGGCTAAAACAGGCCCTGGGAAGCAGGAGAACCGGCAGTCCTCCAGCCGGTTCGTTGGATGCTGACAGAATTGACATCAGCAGGAATTTGCATTACAATAGGCTGCAATCATGCTAAAAAAGAAGGTGTTGACAAATGAGACGGTGTGTCATCATCGGCGGGGCGGACATCAGCCGCTATGACCGGATCCGTACCCATCTGCGGGCAGATGACTTCTATATCTACTGTGACAGTGGGCTGAAGCACCGGCAGGGGCTGGGTATCACCCCAGATCTGGTGGTGGGGGACTTTGACTCCCATGAGAACCCTGAACTGGCCGTGGAAACCATCACGCTCCCCTGCGAGAAGGACGACACCGACACCGCCTTTGCGGTAAAGGAGGCTGTGAAGCGGGGTTTCCAGGCGTTCCTTTTGGTGGGTGTATTGGGCGGGCGGTTGGACCACACATGGGGGAATGTATCCCTCCTCCTGCTGCTGGACGCCCAGAGGAAACAGGCTGCAGCGCTGGATGACTTCTCCGAAATGCAGATCGTATCGGACAAGCCTGTGCAGGTTGACAGCCGGTACGCCTATTTCTCCCTGCTGAGCATTGCGGGGACTGCCAGCGGCATTACCGTAAAAAATGCGAAATACCCCCTGTCCCATGCGGAGATTACCTGTGAATACCAATACGGCATCAGCAATGAGGTCCTCCCGGGGATGTCCGCAGAGGTGTCGGTTGAACATGGCCGGCTGCTGCTTGTGAAGATCCTGCCCTGAACTGCCACTCTGTTACCAAAATTCGGAAGGCCCGTTGGCCGGTGCGAAAACACCGGCCAACGGGCCGTCTATGGGCAAATAAGAGGTTACACCCGGGCCGCCTCTGGCGTATAGAAGCGGCAGCCGCAGCGGCCATGCTCCTTCACCTCGTACAGGGCCAGGTCCGCTTCCTTATATAAGCTGCCCGTAAAGCCGCCCTCGGAAAATGCACCGCCTACACTGAGGGATACCACTGGCAAACCATCGGTGGGGTTGGTCAGAAGCTCATTGATAGCAGCAATTTTTGCCGCAATGGCGCTCCGCTCTTCCGGGACGGCCTCCAGTACAATGACTGCAAATTCATCTCCGCCAATCCGGGCGGGATAGTCCGTAGCCCGGAAGTTCTCCGCCAGCAGGCCCGACACCTTCTTCAGTACCTTGTCCCCCATCTCATGTCCATAGCCGTCGTTGACCTGCTTGAACTTGTCCACATCCACCAGCAGGAGCGCCAATGGACCGTCATGTGTCTGCAATGAGTCCTGGAGGGCGTCAAACGCGCCGCGGTTCAAAAGCCCGGTGAGCGCGTCATGCTCCGCCTGGTGGCGGAGCATACGCTCATCGTTCGTGATACGCGCAAACATTGCGTTGCAGGTCTGTGCCAGGCACTTGCACTCGTAGGCCCCGGCAACCCGCAGGGACTTCCGCTCCCTGATCGCCTTGACAAAGCCCCACATGGGCAGAACCACCAGCAAAAGCGTGAAGGCAAAGCCCACCAATGTCGCGGCCACATGGGCGCCGATGAGGATCCGATGGTATCTCATGGCACGATAAAGGCTGCTGTATCCGTTATCCAGGTGCCGTCCTACGGTGCCGCTGAGCGCCTCCATCGATTCATCTACATCCCATTCAATCTGTTCCTGCGCCTCCCGGTAGCTGGGGCCGAACACCAAATCCTGTGCCTTCGCAAGAAGCGCCTCCTTGGACAGGGCCCGGTCTGCCTCCGTCAGCGCCGCATCCTGCACCTCCTGGGGCAGGGATGCCTCCTCATAGCCCTGGGCCAGGGATGTCAGCGCCATCGCATAGATTTCCTGCTCCATCAGCGCCTGGGACTTATCCAGGGCTGACTGGAAGTAGGTATAGGCGTCCTCCTCCAGCTCGAACTCTGTCAGATCCTCCACAGCGTCCTCCCGGCGGCGGGTCTCGCGGACTTCAGCAAAATATTCATCCATACAGGCCCGGTCCGCTGTCACCACATAGAGGCGGGCATAATCAGTCAGATAGTCAGAGCCCTCGCTAAACGTCCAGCCAGTCTGCATACACAAAAAATATTCCTGTATGGCCTGGTAAGTCTCCTGGATCGTTTTGGAAACATGGAGCGCTGTAGCGGTCAGCAGTATGTACAGGACGACCGACGCGGTAATGATCGCAGCGTTCATCCTGCTGATGTGGATCCCTTTGATAAGCTTTGCCGGTTTGGTGTGATTCTCTTCCATGTCCAGCCTCCTGCGGTAAAAATACCCGGCCATGAATCAATAGAAACGGCGCCTGCCGGTTGGTCGCCGTGTGCCCTGCTGCGCCGCGTTTACCACAGCAGCTGCCAGATGTCTTCCGCCCCCCGCTTGCTGGAGGCGCGCATTGCCTGGGAGGACTGGCGGAGGATTGACTGCCGCATCCCCTCCAGCAGTGTGCTGGCCGTGGAGGTATCCCGCACCGGGCCCGCCGCACTGCCTGTGCTGAGGAGGCCGTTGAAGCTCTGCTCCAGCTGGCTGTGCAGCGCGCTGTATGCCGCCTGGATCTGGGCAACCCACCGCTGGTCTGCCTCAATCGTAGCCCTGGAGACCCGTGCACGCTCCCGGGTGGAGACGCACAGCCGGTTCAGCCGCAGTGCCCTGGCGGAGAGGCGGAACTGCGGCAGGGTCACGGTATCCTCCCCCATTTGCAGGGAGATGCCTGCCCGCGTCCAGGGCTTGGCGTTCCCAATATCCGCACCGCCGGAAATAAGGACCTTCCCACAGCCCCCGAACAGGCAGGCCCCGATGTCCGCGCCGGGGTTCCCGCCCAGTGCCTTCACAATCCGGGCAGTCCCGGTGATGAGGATGTCACCGCTCTCCCCCTGGACACCAGCCCCGATGGCAGCGGCGTGGTCAGTGGCCAGGGCGGTGATCGTGCCGCCGCGGATGCTGATATCCCCTACCGGTGCGCCCAGGGCACCGCCAATACCGGCGCCGCCGCCCTCCGCACCGGTGGAGGTGACTGTACCGCCGGTAATCGTCACCGGCCCCATGGGGCCGTGCTTCCCCGCACCGATGCCGGCACCGCCGCCGGTCCCGGTGGCGGTGATGATACCACCTGTGATCTGGATCTGGCTGTTCTGGCCGCTGCCCCCGCCGCTGTCCCGTCCGATGCCGGCGCCGCCGGAACCTCCAGTAGCGGTGAGGACGCCGTCCCTGCTGCCGGGGGCGTCGCCGATGCACAGGGAGGTCCCCTCCCCCAGTGAGATCCCCGCGCAGCCTGCGCCGCTTTCAAAGCAGCTGCTGGTCCCGCCTTGCAGCAGCAGCGTCACATGGTTTTGTTTGCCCAGATGGAACGCCCTGCCGGCAGTTACCCGGCAGACTACGCCGCCCAGGGTCAGGCCCATTGTGCCAATGCTGTCCGCCAGCGCAATCCTGCCGCTGAAGGGGGACTGGTTCGTATCCGTCCCTGCGCCTCCGGCAATGGCAGTCACCTGGTTAGAAAGGATATGGAGGGTGTGGGACGCCTCCTCATATACCCAGTCCCGGTCCGGCTCGCCGCCGGTGATGGTGAAGGGGTTCGGGTACATGGCGGCCTCCTGGAAAGCCCCTGTGCGCTGGCTCCAGCGGAGATAGGCGTATCTGGTCATGGCCCGGCCAGCTTCGTCCCGGCCCTGGATTGTCACCGCATGGGCGGGATAGCCCTGGTCCCCCTTCCCCAGCCACAGCCGCACCGGGATGGCGGGGTCGCCTCCCCAGAGGGCCATCTTGGCCTGCCGGCCATCCACCGTCAGGGAGGTGATGGCGCCCCAACCGGGAAGCAGCGTCTTCCAGACAATGTCAAAGGGTTCCATCGGCTTCCCCTCCGGGCTGCTGACATGGGCCGCCTGGGCCGCCAGGGAGACGGGGCCATGGAGAACCACAGGAAGCGCCAACGTCCCCAGGGTTCCGTCGGCCCCACGCACCACCACTGCCGTCCCCCCTGCCAGATGCAGGGTGTTGGAGTGGTTGGCCTGGAAGGTGGTGATAGACAGCGGCCCGCTGCCGCCCAGGGTGAGGGACACCCCCTCCCGCAGCTGGACGCTGTGCAGGGCCGTCTCCCCTGTGCAGAAAACCCGTGCTGCAGCGGCATCCACCGTGAGGGCAGATGCGCGCACGGTCTGGAGCGTCACTGTCCCGGAGCCAGTAACCAGGATTGCCGGCTCCCCCTGCCCTGCCGCCGGGGTTGTCTGAATGGTAACATCTGCCGTCCCGCCCACTGTCAGCTCCCCTTTGGCGGCATCAAAGGACACCCCGGAGAGATCCTGCCCTGTCACCTGGATGGGTCCAAACTCCTGTGTGGATACAGGCGCAGAGGGAGCCGTCCCTGCCGCCCCCTCCATGGGCGCCGCCTCCAGAGGCAGCTCTCCCCCTGCGGACGCACCCGGCCCAGCAGCACCGGATGGGTTCATCCCGGCGGCCGCAGATCCCCCTGATCCCGGGGATGCCGTCAGGAGGTTCAGCAGCAGCGCCAGGTTCATCCCCTCAGCCCCTGCCAACAGATCCAGGCCGGGGGTGCCAAACAGGAGGGGACCGCTTTCGGACAGGAGCAGCCCCTCTAAAAATGCGCTGAGATCCGGGGCCGTGCCGCCGGTAAACTGGGACTGGAAGTCCGCAAAGCTGGTAAACGCACCGCCTGTCAGCTCCGCAATCGCCTCGTCCGGCGAAGCCCCTGCCGCCACCTTCTCCAACAGCTGCCGCAGGCCCGCCATCGCTGCCTCCGGGTCAATTTCCTCAGAGGGGCCTCCGTTGGCGATGACTGCGCCCAGGTACAGGGCGGCCAGATAACTGGCAGAACGGCTGCCCTCCAGGGGACGGCCTGCAATGGCAGCCATGATGTCCTCTGCGCTGGCAGTTTTATCCAGCCCCAGATCCCTTAACAGCTGCTCCGCCGTAGGGGGGTCTTGGGTGATCGCAGATACCAGCCAGTCAGGCAGCGCCCCCTCCTGGCCTGCCTCCCCCAGGGCTGCCAGCAGGGCCTCCACCCCGCCATCCAGGCCCGCCTCATCCAAAAACAGCTGCGCGCCGCCGGCAACAGCACTGCGCATGATCCGGTCAATCTCCCCCCGCAGCTGTTCCAGCTCCGCCTGGAGGGCGGCACGGTCCGGCTCCCCGCCGCCGGAGGCCTCCTGGGCCAGCTCCGCAATACGGCCAAGCTTCTCCTGCACCTCCGCCAGCACCGCCTCCCCGATCTGGAGCGTACGGCGGCTCTCCCGGGAGTTGTTCACTGCCTGGCTGCTCATCAGCTGCCGTAAGGTCTCCGAGACTGTCACCCCCGGTTTAGGCGACACTGCCTGGCTCCGGCTGCTGCCGGAGGCCTTCCCCGCCTTGCCCACCTCCTGCTGCCGGGCCACGGGGGTCCCCCTGTTCCTGCGAATTGCCAGTTCACCCACGCCAAGCGCCTCCTTCCTGCAAACGGCCACCTTATTTATTAAATATCGGCAAACAGGCGGGAAAGATAAGGAATCCTGCCCAAGCCTCTGGATTTTTATGGAAAAGTTGAAAGGCGGCATCCGCAGACGCCGCCTTTGCCCGTAAAAAATAGGATCCCGGTCCGCCGGATACGTTAGAAAAACGGTTTCCGCCGCCGCCGCTTCTCCTGATAGGGAGGCCGCCGCTCAGCAGGCTTATCGATCAGGATGATATCATCTCCAATCTGCTTGATGCACTCCCAGGGGATATAGAACTCCTCCCCCCTGCCGAACAGCCCGAAAAACCGGCAGGGGCCCGGCACAATCAGCGCCACGACCCTGCCCTCCGGAAGCAGGACCTCCACATCCCCTACAAAGCCAAGCCGGCACCCGTCGCAGATGTTAATCACTTCCTTATAGCGGAGCTCCACCATTCTGCATTGCACAGACATCATCCCCTCTCCTGGGGAGTGTATGAGCAGCGGGGTCTGTCCTATGACCAGGGCATATCAGATATTCTTTTTGATCGTTTTCAGCGCGTTTTTTTCCAAACGGCTGACCTGGGCCTGGGAGATGCCCACCTCGGCGGATACCTCCATCTGGGTCTTGCCCTCATAAAACCGGAGGGCAAGGATGTGCCGCTCCCGTTCCCCCAGGTGGTCCAGGGCGTCCTTGAGGGCAATGTGCTCCAGCCAGTGCTCGTCCGTATTCTTGATATCCTTCACCTGGTCCATCACACAGACCGTATCGCCGCTGTCGGAATACACCGGCTCAAACAGGCTCACCGGGTCCACGATGGCATCCATGGCAAACACCACGTCCTCCCGGGGGATGCCCAGCTCCTGGGCCAGCTGCTCCACCGTGGGCTCCCTCTGGGACTGGGCCATCAGCCGCTCCCGGGCCTGCATCACCTTATAGGCCGTATCCCGCATACTGCGGCTGACGCGGATGGCGCTGTTGTCCCGCAGGTAGCGGCGGATCTCGCCCACAATCATCGGCACGCCGTAGGTGGAGAAGCGGACCGGCTGGGTGATGTCAAAATTGTCAATGGCCTTAATCAGCCCCACGCACCCCACCTGGAACAGGTCGTCCGCGTTCTCCCCCCGGCCTGTAAACTTCTGGATCACCGACAGCACCAGGCGCAGGTTGCCGCTGATGAGCTCCTCCCTGGCCTGCTTGTCCCCCTCCTTCGTCCTGCGCAGCAGCTCCATGGTCTCCTCGTTGCGCAGTACCTTCAATTTAGAAGTATTTACCCCACAAATTTCCACTTTGCCCAGCACAGCCCCATCCCCCTTGGCGAAAACTTACATTGGCAGTTTTCCCTGGCCTTGGGAGATTATACGGGAGGAAAAATGGAGGTTTTGTCGTGTCCGAAAACACCGCCGCCCCGTCCTCTGCGGAGGCCCCCTGCACCCCTCTTTCGCCAAATAGGCCTTGATATCCCCTTAATGACAAAATTTACGGCAAGTTCTTCTCCGTCAAGTGTTGCTTTCTGGGGCTAAATCTGCTATCATGGCACTGATTATCGGAGAGGTACGGCACATGGCACATCCCCTCCGCATACAAATACAAAAAACATAACGAGGTGACACCCATGTCCAAACGGCGCAACCAGCACGCAGTACATACGCCTGCATGGGCCGCCCCGCTTCTGACCGTGTGGCAGAAATGCGGGCTGGCTGTGCTTGCTGTACTGTATTTCTTCATTGTATGCCTGCTCTCCACATCCACTGTCAAGGCAGTGACGCTCCTGCTGATCTTCACGTCTATTGCGGCGGTCTTCCTGGCCTTCTCCAGGCTGCGCAGCCGCCTGAATTTACCGCTGGCCGCCCTGACCCTGGTGGTCTTGATGGACGGCATTTCCACCTTTTACGCGATTTCCGGGAAATTTGCCCTCTATGAATTTTTGAAGGTGTTCGCCGCCTTCTGCCTGTCCCTGCTGCTCCTGGCGCTCCCTGATAAGGAGGAGGGCAGCTATCCGGGCCGCCGGGCTGCCATAGTCCTGGAGGGCTTCTCCGCCCTGGCGGGGCTGGTGAGCATTGACCTGCTCTCCACCCGCTGGATCAGCTCGGCATTCCTGGCAGTCCTCGGCATCTTCACCCCCGACTACACGAACCTCTCCGCTGTGGAGGAGGGCGTGCGCATGACCTCTATCTTCACCAACCCCAACGTATTCGCCGGCTGCGTAGGCATCGGCGTGCTGCTGAGCCTGGGGCTGGCTGTCTCCTCCCAAAAGGAATCGGAACGGGCCATCCATCTCTCCTGCCTGTTTGTCAGCGCCTTGGCGTTCCTGCTGGCCTTCAGTATGGGCGCCAGCGGCATGATCGCCCTGGCATTCCTGGCCTACCTGTTCCTGGAAAAGGCGGACCGCCGCCCCGCCCTGCTGCTGATGATGGTGGAGACGCTTGTAATCACAGTTGTGGCTGCCGCGCTGGTGTCCACCACTTCCTTCTCCGCCTGGAACGGCTTCCAGCCCGTCCCCCTGCTGTGTGTGATTGCGGGGGCAGCGGCGCTGTGGGCTGTGGACCACCTCCTGGGCCGCCGGCTGGCGGCTGCCCTGCAGAGCCATGGCCGCCTGGTATTGATCCTCACCGGCATCATCCTGGCCGCTGTCGCCGCCTTTGCCCTGCTGGCCTACAACCTAACCGGCGGCATGGATCTCCAAGCCGGGGAGCTCCTGCGCCGCGCCGCCTACCCAGCCCCTGGTGCCTACACCATGACGGCGGAGGTAAATGGCGCCCTCTCCGTCACCATCGAGAGCCAGAACCAGCAGGAGACCATGATGCACACCAGCACGATCCTCTACGAGGGCGATATCTCCGGCGCGGCCTTCACAGTGCCCGAGGACAGCCTGGTGGTCTACTTCAACTTTGCCGCTGGCCAGGATCTCCGCCTGGAGTCCGCCGGATTCCAGGGCGAGGCCGGGTCCGGCTCCATCCCCCTGGGGTACAAGCTCCTCCCCAGCTTTATCGCCAACCGTCTCCAAGGCCTGTTCGCCAACCAGAACGCTATCCAGCGTCTGGTGTTCTTCTCCGACGGTATGAAGCTCTTCCGCCGCAGCCCTGTCGTGGGGCTGGGCATGGGTGCCTTTGAGAGCGGTATCAAGAGCGTACAGAGCTTCTATTACGAGACCAAATATGTCCATAACCACTACATCCAGGTCCTGCTGGAAACCGGTATTGTGGGCGTGGTGCTGTTCGTTGGCCTGCTGGCTGTATCGGCGGCGGCGGTATGGTTTGCCCGCAGGCGGGAGGACGCCCATCCCCTGGTCCCCGCCCTGGGCGCGGCGCTGGTATTCATGGCCGGCCACGCTTTCACAGAAGTAACCTTCTCCACCTATACCTACCTGCCCATTGCCTTTGGGACCTTCGCGCTCATCTCCCTGTGCTGTGGGGACGCCATCCCCCTGCCCTGGCTGGAAAATGACATCCGCAGCGGCGTGCTGGCCGGGATCACCGCACTGGTGATCGCCTTCGGCATCCTCCTGGGGGGCAACATGTCCGCCCAGAGCCTGGCTGCCCGGGCCACCACCTTCTCCGACCTGACCCGCGCAGTCGGCATGGACAAATACGAGTGGGCTGACTATATGCTCGGCTACGTCAACAGCGCCATCAATGTAGAGCTGGACGAGGCAACCCGCCTCCAGGCGGATGCCTACGCCGTCCGGCTGTCCAAGGTGGACTCCAACACCATCCCCATTTATCTGGCGGAGTACTACCTCAGCACCGGCCGGATCGATGAGGGGATGGAGATGGTGGAAAAATATGTCAACTACGTCTCCTCCGACCAGTCCGCCTGGCAGAACTCCTTCTACCTTCTGGAGCAGTACGCTGCCGATACGCCGCCCTACCGGGCCGGGGTGGCCCGGATCGCCGGACTGCTGGAGACGTGGAACACACAAAACATGGGCGCCATCACCCTCAGCGAGCAGTCGATGGCCTTTATCGCCCGTATGACTGAATAAGAGAGAGAACGGCTGTCAGATATGATTAAAGAGAACCAAAAGCTGCTCAACTGGATCAACGTAGCCAGCGACGGGTTTGTCCTGTTCCTCACGCTGCCGGTGGCATTCTGGATCCGCTTCTATGTCCTCCCAGGCGGGATCATTACCGTTCCCCTGTCCCAATACATCCTCCTGGACATCGGCCTGACGGCGCTGCTGCTGTTCACCTACGCTGCCGTAGGCATGTACCAGTCCTTCCGGGCCATCCCCCTGCGCCGGGAGCTCCCCCGGCTCTGGCTGGCCAGTGCGCTGGACATGACCGTCCTGCTCAGCCTCATGTTCCTTCAGCACGACGAGCACTTCTCCCGGGCAACACTGGGGATCTACCTCCTGCTGGGTGTCGGGCTGCTCAGCTGTAAGCGGGTCATCCTGCGCACAGCCCTGCGCAGCTTCCGCGAGAAGGGCTACAACCAGAAGCATGTGGTCATCCTGGGCAGCGGCCGGCCGGCCTGGAACTACCTGCGGACAATCCGCAAGGCCAAGGACCTGGGCTACCACGCCATCGGGTATGTGTCCTCCCAGCGGATGGAGGGCCCCAACGCCCCCAAGTATCTGGGAGGCTTTGAGGATTTGGATGGGATTTTGGAGAAGCACCACCCGGATGAGGTGGTCTCCGCCATCGATCTGGAGGACTACCACCGCACCCCGCAGATTATTTCCGCCTGCGAGAAGACGGGTACAAAGCTCTCCATCATCCCCATCTATGCGGAATACATGACCTCCACGCCCCACTTTGATGACCTGCGCGGTATCCCACTGATGAACATCCGCCGGATCCCCCTGGATAACCTGGCCAACGCCTTCTGCAAGCGGGCTATGGATATCATCGGCTCCCTTCTGCTGATTGCGCTCACATCACCAATTATGCTGGTGTGCGCCATCGGTGTGCGGCTCTCCTCCCCCGGCCCCATCATCTTCAAACAGGTGCGGGTGGGGCTGAACAAGGAGAATTTCTACATGTACAAATTCCGCTCCATGCGGGTCAACAGCGAGCAGGACACCCACTGGAGCAGCAACCAGGACAGCCGCAAAACCAAGTTCGGCGCATTCCTGCGCAAATGCTCCCTGGACGAGTTCCCCCAGTTCTTCAACGTGCTCAAGGGGGATATGAGCCTGGTGGGCCCCCGTCCAGAGATCCCCTTCTATGTGGATCAATTCAAGGAGGAGATCCCCCTCTACATGGTCAAGCACCAAGTCCGGCCCGGCATCACCGGCTGGGCCCAGGTTAATGGCCTGCGGGGGGACACCTCTATCAAAGCCCGCATCGAGCACGACATCTACTACATCGAGCACTGGAGCCTGCTGTTTGACCTGCAAATCCTGCTACGGACTGTATTCCGCGGGAAATTCTTAAACAGCGAGGACATGGGCTGACTGACAACGAAAGGAGGTGGCGGCTATCGAACCGAAGGTGCTGTTCACCGCGTCCACCTATTCCCACATCCTGAACTTCCACCTCCCCTATCTGCGCTGGTTCCAGGAGCAGGGCTGGACTGTCCATGTGGCCTGCGGCGGCCCCGCCGCCGCCGTCCCCTGGACGGATGGGACGCTGGACCTCCCCTTTGAAAAGTCCATGGGGTCGCCAGACAACTTCCGCGCCGCAGGGATCCTGCGCCGGAAGATCCAGGAGGAACAGTACACACTGATCTCCACCCACACCTCCCTGGCCGCGTTTTTCACCCGGCTGGCCCTGATAGGGCTGCGGGAGCGGCCGGTTGTTGCCAATATGGTACACGGGTATCTCTTCGATGAGGCTACCCCCCCCTGGAAACGGCGGATCCTGCTGGCGGCGGAGCAGCTGGCCGCCCCTCAGACAGACCTGCTGCTCACCATGAACCAGTGGGACTTCGCCGCTGCAAACCGCTACCGCCTGGGCCAGCGGGTGGTACATATCCCTGGGGTCGGCGTCGATTTCTCTCGGCTGGACCAGGACAACGAGGCCGCCCGTGCCCTGCGCGCAGAGCTGGCACTCCCAGAGGACAGATTTGTCCTGTTCTATGCGGCGGAATTCTCCAAGCGGAAGAGCCAGGAGGTCCTGCTGCGGGCTATGGTGCAGCTCCCGGAGGAGGTTATGCTGGTTCTGGCCGGGGACGGCGTACTGCGCCCCGCCTGCCAGGAATTGGCGCGGGATCTGGGCTTGACAGGCAGAGTCCTCTTCCCCGGGCACCTGCGTGATGTGGCGCGGTGGTATGCTATGGCAGATGCCGCCGTGTCCAGCAGCCGGATTGAGGGGCTGCCCTTTAACATCATGGAGGCTATGTATGCCGGCCTGCCCATAGTGGCCAGCGCCGTCAAGGGCCATGTGGATCTGGTTTCGGACGGTGAAACCGGGCTCCTCTACCCCTACGGGGATGCGGAGGCCTGTGCCCGGCAGATTGCCAGGCTATGGGAGTCCGAGCCACTGCGGCGGCAGCTGGCGGAGCAGGCCCGGGAGGCTGTGGCAGAGTATGCGCTGGAGCAGGTGTTCCCTGCCGTTACCGGGCAATACGCCTCCCTGTTCCCTGTCCCTGTCTGACAACCTTCTGTACGGCAAGAAGAAAGGAGGTGCGCGGGATGAAAAGTGCATTGCTTCGCCTGCGGGAATGCAGGGATTCCATCAGCCCCACAGAGCGCTCCATTGCCGACTATCTGTTGGACCACCCGGAGAGCGCCATGGAGTGCGGTGTCCACGAGCTGGCGGAGCGGACCTTTTCCTCTGCTTCTACGATTATCCGCATGTGCCGCCGGATCGGCTTTGACGGGTACAAGGATTTCCGGCGGTCTGTCACCTACGAGGCTGCCCTTCGCCGTCACAGCAAGGAGGAAGAGCAGAAGGAGATCTCCTTTTCCGACAGCATGGAGGATGTCATCGAGAAGATCACCTACAAAAATATCATCTCCCTGGAGGACACCCGGAACCTGCTGGATCCACGGGGCCTGGAGCAGTGCGTAGAGATGATCTGCCGCTGCCGGAACGTACTGCTTTTTGGGCTGGGGGCTTCCCTGCTGGCGGCCCAGGACATGTACCTGAAGCTGCTGCGGCTGAACAAGGCCTGCATTATCAACAATGACTGGCACTGCCAGCTGCTTATGGCGCGCAATGCCACCACTGAGGATCTGGGGCTGGTCTTCTCCTACTCCGGTGAGACGGAGGAGGTCCTCGCATGTATGCAGGCCCTAAAGGCAAACAAGACCCCTATCGTCGCCATCACCCGTTTCAGCGCTTCCCCGGTAGCGGAACTGGCGGATCACAATATCTATATCGCTGCCAATGAGTCCACCTTCCGCAGTGGGGCGATGTCCTCCCGTATCTCCCAGCTCAATGTGGTTGATATCCTCTACACTGCTTTCGCCAACCGGGATCATCAAAGCAGCCTCGCCCAGTTGTCCAAGACGCATATCCGAAAAAACCAGGCCAGTAAACGGGAATCACCCCGATAAGGCCAGACGACAGAAAAAAGGCCGCAGGAAGTAAAAAGCTTCCTGCGGCCTCACCCTTGTTGAACGGACAGCGGCCTATTTCATCAGGTAGTTCCTGACTAAAATCTGCATCAGCTCGTCCCTGTCCACCTTCCGGATCAGGGTACGCGCCTGGTTATGGTTGGTGATATAGGTCGGATCCTCGGAGAGGATGTAACCAACAATCTGGTTGATAGGGTTATAGCCCTTCTCCTCCAGCGCCTGGTACACCGTCAACATGATCCGATGGATCTCCGCGTCCTGATCGATGACAAAATCGAATTTCCGGGTATATTCGTCCACTCCTGCACCACCCTCCTACTAGTTTCAGATTTAGTATACTCGCTTTCACCCGAACTGTAAAGAGAAAAAAGAGGAATGTTACAGAGATGTAATATTCGACCGGCTTCGCATTCTGCCAGATTTTCCCAGGCGCCGCCCCGGCCAAGGACGTTATCAGGATTTCACTGCGATAGTTTTACGCTGCACTGCGAAAATATTTTGCAGCATCTTCTCCTGCTCCTCTTCGCTCAGCTCCAGGAAGCGGCAGCCATATACAAAATATGTCTCATTCTTTTCTATGACACGTAGCACCTGGCAGAGCAGGACGGACAACGGCCTGTCTTCCAGCAGTTTGACCTTCAGCAGGAATTTTTCGCCCTCATAGTGCTTCTCCTCCAAGCCAATGCTGGCGCCTCCTACACTGATATTCAGCAGCTTGCAGGGCTTTTCACCAGCTGAAAAGCCGCTGAGTACGGTAACAGTTGCATCCAAGTTTGTGTCAAGCCGGAAAAACGCACGGTCATTTTCGACTTTAGCGATATTCAGCCGCTCTACTTGCCACATCCCCATTTCCTTGGGCTCCATATCCCCTTCCATATAAACCGCTTTCCCCTGGCGGTCATTATATCCGCGGATCTTCACATGGATGGGCTCACTCTCCTGGGAGAGGCAGCTTTTCGAATATTGATGCAGCTCCGCCTTGTTCCCCTGCAGGCCCAGCAGCTTGGCCACAAACAACAGACGTCCATCCAAGGCTGTTACCTCCACCCGCATTCCGGAATAGACGTCAATCTCTGCCGGGGTGGCTACTTGTTCCTCTGTTTTCGGAACCGCCCCTACAGTCCGCCGTCCACAGAAACCAAATAACTTCACAGTATATACCTCCTGGTTCAATTCGCTGGTATGCCCTCTCAGCAACCAGCTGGATAGTTGTCTCCCCCACTGCTTGATCTTTTATCAGCCTACAACACGTTTATCGGACCATTTTGTCCAGATGTCAGAACTAGGAGGGAGTATAGCACACCTGCCAGAGCAAATCAAGGCACAAATCAACCATATTGTAGGGGGATTAGGCCGATTTCCTCTTGCAGTACGCCCATTCCTGCGGTACAATAGGAGAAATTTCAATCGCCGGGCCGGCGGCCCGGAAGGAGGCGCTATGGATATTCCTGCGATCATCTCGAACATGTCCCTGCCCGACAAGGTGCGGCTATGCACCGGCGCGGACTTCTGGCACACCCGGGCCATGCCGCGCTATGGCATCCCATCCTTCCTGATGGCCGACGGCCCCCACGGCCTGCGCTGCCAGGAGGACGCCAGCGGCGCCGCAGTCCACGACTCCCGGCCCGCCACCTGCTTCCCCGCCGCCGTGACTGCCGGAGCGGCCTGGGACACAGAGCTGTATGCCGCAGAGGGGGCGGCCATCGGGCGGGAGGCTGCCGCCGCAGGCGTGTCCCTTGTGCTGGGGCCCGGCTGCAATATCAAGCGCGGCCCTCTGTGCGGGCGGAATTTTGAGTACCTGTCAGAGGATCCGTTCCTGTCCGGCAAGCTGGCCGCCGCCTTCGTGCAGGGGCAGCAGGGCGCAGGCGTATCCTCCTGCTTAAAGCATTTTGCCGCCAACAGCCAGGAGTTTAAGCGGCAAAACGGCGATAGCCGGATCGACCAGCGGGCTCTGCGGGAAATCTACCTAACTGCCTTTGAGATGGCGGTGAAAGCAGCCCAGCCCGGCGCGGTCATGTGTGCCTACAACAAGCTCAATGGCGTCCATTGCAGCGACAGCCGCCTCCTGCTCACCAGTATCCTGCGGGAGGAGTGGGGCTTTGACGGCATGGTCGTCACCGACTGGGGGGCGCTCAATGACCGGATCGAGGCCTTCCGGGCCGGGTGCGACCTGAATATGCCCGGCGGCTCCCGCTTTATGGAGCGGGCGGCTGTCGAGGCGGTCCAATCCGGGCAGCTGGAGGAGGCCTCTGTGGATGCTAGTGTGTCGCGCATCCTGCGCCTGGCCCTGCGCCCTGCCCCCTCCGGCAGCTTTGACAGCGATGCCCACGACCAGCTGGCCTGCCTGGCAGCGGAGCGGGGGGCGGTACTGCTGAAAAACGAGGGTGGCCTGCTGCCCGCCCCGGCAGCAGATATGGTGCTTATCGGCCACATGGCAGAGCATCCGCGTTACCAGGGTACGGGCAGCAGCCACATCAACCCCACCCGGCTGACCAGCCTGGTCCAGGCCCTCCCGGAGGCCCCCTATCTCCCCTGCTGCACCAGCAGCGGCGAGGCCTCCCCGGAGGAGCTGCGCCGGGCTGCGGAGGGGGCGGGCCGGGCACGGGTGGCCGTAGTGGTGGCCGGCCTGCCAGAGCTGTATGAATCCGAAGGATTGGACCGGGAGGGGCTGGCCCTGCCGGAGGGCCATGTCCGGATGATTGAGACTGTTGCTGCCGCTAATCCAAACACGGTGGTTGTCCTGCTGGGGGGTGGCCCCATGGAGCTGCCCTGGGCAAGCAAGGTAAAAGCCATCCTATACATGGGGCTTCCGGGACAGGCAGGCGGCCGGGCTGCTGCCCGCCTGCTCACCGGCCTGGCCTGCCCCTGCGGAAAATTGACCGAGAGCTGGCCTGTGACATATGACCAGTATATTGCGCGGGAGACCTTCGGGATGCGGGATCCGGAGTACCGGGAGAGCATCTACGTGGGCTACCGTTACTACGACAAGGCCGGTGTAGCGGTACGCTTCCCCTTTGGCTACGGCCTGAGCTACACGCAATTTACCTATAGCAATTTACAGGTTCACAGCCACCAGGTGACAGCAACCATTACCAACACCGGCAGCACTGCGGGGGCGGAGGTGGCCCAGCTGTACATCGCCCCGCCCAAAGGCGGCATCCACCGGTCAGAAAAGGAGCTGAAGGGCTTTGCCCGGGTAGAGCTGGCCCCTGGGGAGAGGAAAGAGGTCTCCTTCCCTCTGGACAGCCGCACCTTTGCTGTATGGGCGGACGGTTGGCGGACGCCCGGCGGCGTCTACCGGATCCTCGTCGGTGCGTCCAGCCGGGACATACGGCTGGAGGGGCAGCTCGAGGTACCAGGAGAGGCCGTCCCTGCACCGGACTGGCAGGCTGGCAGCTGGTACGAGACCATGGCAGGGCACCCCTCCCGGGCGGAGTGGGAGCTGGCTATGGGCCACCCCGTGCCAGTGATCCCTAAGCCGCAGAAGGGCCGCTTCACCATGGACAACACCTGTGCGGAGATGATGGATGGCTCCCGGGTAATGAAGCTGCAATACCAGGTAACGCGGCTGGTCATCAGCCGGATCTGTGGGACTACCGACCTCTCCGACCCCGCCTACCGCATGATGCTGACAGACGCAGTCAACTGCCCCCTGCGGGCCATCGTCATCAATACCGGAGGCCGTGTGGGTGAGCGCTTGGTCCGCTGCCTGCTGAAACTGGCTAACAGCGGTCCTTGAGCGGGCCGCAGAAACATAAAAAGCAATAGCCCCACAGTCAGTTTTTACTGCTGTGGGGCTATTGCTCATGTTCTATTGTCAATCGATTTGTTCTCCCTTCTGTCGATATTCCGCGCCCTCTGGACACTTTCCCGCAATATACCTGTGCAGATGCTCACGGAGGGAATCCATCCTCCTTGGATACAGATATCCATGCTGCCGTTACTGCTGAAGGCTGCCCTATCGCGCGTTCAACAACGCCGGGGATGATCCGCCAGTACAAAGCAATCTGTCCAACGGATCAGGCTTCACTGTACATTGGATCGTACCTCCTTGTTGGTTTCTGGTTAAAATATACCACAAGAGCTCTCATTTGTCAACAGGGTTTAGTCAATATTTCAAAATAGTCCCTCTCTCTTTGGCTAGTGTCCAGCTGCACTGCTGTGTGTGCTCACCGCCCCCATCCATAGGTCATTAGCAGCACAAAATCCGCTGCGGCCCCCAGGAGGGCATAGTCGTGGGCCTCATAGAGCAGCCCACGCTGCGCAGCATTTGTTTTCGGCGCCAGTGCCACCACGACCGGCAGGCCGAGAGGGGCAAGCTGTGCCCGCAGCTCACGGATAAATCGGGCGTAATCTTCCCGCTGCCGTGGAGGGATGTACTCAAAATCCACATCCAGGCCCTGATAGCCCTTGGCGGAGATGGTTGCTGCAATCTGGCCGATCAGCTGGTAGCGGAGATTGCTGTTGGTGAGGATCATGACTGCCCGTTCGCTGGAAAAATTGCCATCCTCGGTCAGTGTGGACAGATGCATCAATGGTGCGGTCCCCAGCTGCCGGGCGGTTGTGAGAAGCATCCCGTCCTCCAGCGGCAGCAGGCCGCCGGAGGCATCAATGCCGTAGGTAAAAGGGGTGAGCTGGCTCATGTAGGGCAATGTGGAGCTGAGCAGCGCCTGTCGGATGAATGGGTAGGCATAGCCGTTGGTAAAGATCCCTCCCAGCTTTTCCTCCCGATATGCAATCACCAGTACATCCCCCGCCAGGATGGATGGAGTCCCCTCCAGCCAAAAATTGTTGCGGTAGAGTGAACGCAGGGTGACGCCGTACTGGCGGGCCACAGAGGAGAGGGTCTCCCCGGGCTGTACCAGGTGGAAGGTCTGCACGTGCTGTATTACCAAGGTCTGCCCGACTGCCAGCGAGCCATCCGCCGGGACGCCGTTGGACAGCCGCAGGATCCCCGGGTCCACACCGTAACGCCCAGCAATGGCGTAAAGGGTCTCTCCAGGCTGTACAATATGAATTTCCATATAAAATCCCCCTATCATGTCGTCTTTGGCAAGCTTATGGTATGCGACAAATCCGCCCTGCATTCTCCTTCGCACAGGTTCAGGCTGTATGGCGGTGCATCAGACAGTATCCCAATTTTCTTGGCAGGATGAAAAAAACACTTGACCTTCTACCGGCTGGAAGGTGTACAATCTACAGGAAGAGGCGTTGCCGGCTCAACCACCGGCACTGTCAACGCCTCCAACTTCTCTACAAAGGAGACTGCCTATGCTGCGCATCGAACACTACTCCAAGACCTACCCCAGCGGGAAAACGGCGGTGAATGATCTCACCCTCCACGTACATCCTGGTGAGATCTACGGCTTTATTGGCCACAACGGGGCGGGCAAGACCACAACCCTCCGGGCTGTGGCCGGGGTGATGGACTTCACCGAGGGGAGCATCACCATTGACGGCCACGACATCAAGAAGGATCCTGTAGGGGCGAAGCGTGTTACCGCGTTCCTGCCGGATAACCCGGATCTGTATGAGTTCATGAAGGGCATCGATTACCTCAATTTCATTGCTGACCTGTACGATATCCCGGCAAAGCAGCGCACCGCCGACATCGGCCAATTTAGCGACGCCTTTGCGCTCACAGGGAACCTGGGATCCCCTATTGGGAGCTATTCCCATGGGATGCGGCAGAAGCTGGCCCTCATCTCTGCCTTTATCCGCCGCCCGAAGCTGCTCATCCTGGACGAGCCCTTTGTGGGGCTGGATCCCGCCGCTTCCCATCTGATGAAAGGGTATTTGGCAGAGCTGTGCCAAGACGGTTCAGCGGTATTCTTTTCCACCCATGTGCTGGAGGTGGCGGAGAAGCTGTGCCATAAGATCGCCATCATCAAGGATGGACGGCTGGTGACATGCGGCCCCACAGAGGCGCTGGTGGGAGACTCGTCCCTGGAGGACGTGTTCCTGGAGCTGGAGGGGGAAAAATGAGGAAATTTTTCGCACTGCTGAAGGTGAGCGTCCAATCCATGCTGCTCTCCTCCACCAATTCCCAGAGCCGCAGCCGGAAAAAAGCGGCTACTGGGGTGGGGGCTATCGTAATGATTGCCTGTTTGGGGCTCTACCTGTCCGGGCTGTACAGCTATATGCTGATGTCGGTGCTGGCCCCACTGCACATGGAGGTGCTGCTGTTCATTTTTATGGGCATGGGCGCCCTGGTGGGCGGGCTGCTGTTCACCACCTTTGCCGTAAAGGGTGTGGTATTCGGTGGGAAGGACAATGACCTGCTGCTGAGTATGCCGGTGCCCGCTACCACCCTCATGGCCAGCCGGGTAACAGCCATCTATCTGGAAAACCTGCTGTTTTCCCTGTTTGTGCTGCTGCCTGCCGGGGTTGTGTGCCTGCTGACAACCCAGAGCGGCGTCGGGTACAGCCTGTTGTTCTGGGTGCGGCTGCTCATCGCGGCAGTGGCCCTGCCCCTGCTGGATACCGCCCTCTCGGTCCTGCTTGGGGCGCTGGTCGCCTTTCTGTCCACAAAGGCAGCTGGCGGGGCGTTGGGGCAGAACCTGGTTATGGGCGTGTATCTGGTGGCAGTATTCTACTTTTCTTTTAATCTCAACAGTATGATCCAAAGCCTTGCCGTCAACGCTGTTGAGGTGAAGGCATCCCTCACCTGGGCCGCCCCGGTCCTATGGATGGGGGAAGGCATTATGGGGGACTGGGGGCAGCTGCTGGCCTTCACCGTATGCTGTATCCTCCCATTTGTGCTGGTGGTGTTCGGGTTGGGCCGGATATACCGCCAGGCGGTTACATCATTCCAGGCCCGTGCCGCCCGGAGTGATTACAGGCTCTCCGCCCAGTCCGCTTCCGGGCAGAAAAAGGCGCTGCTGATAAAGGAGGCACGGCGTTTTTTGGGTACGCCCATGTACTTTTGGAACGCGGGGATCGGCCTCGTCTTCCTGCTTGCCGCCGGGGCAGCGGCCCTGGTCATGCAGGATGACCTGCGTGAGATGGCGCACATAATCGGCCCGTCCGTGGCCTTGCCGATGGCAGGGATGGTGATAGGCCTGTGCCTCTGTACCTGCACGATTACCGCGCCTGCGATCAGCCTGGAGGGGAAATATCTCTGGATTTTGCGGGAAGCGCCCCTGGATGAGAGCGCCTTGCTGTGGGTCAAGGTGGGGTTCCAGCTGCTGGCCTCCCTGCCATGCACTGTGATTGCCGGGGTATGCATCGCCGCTGCGCTGGAGCTGCCCTTGCAGCAGGGGGCAGTCCTGCTCGCCGCCACCATGATCTTTGCCGTAGGGCAGGCGCTGTTTGGGATGCTGATGGGGCTCACATTCCCCAAGCTGGACGCAGTGAATGAGACCGTGGTCATCAAGCAGTCCCTGGCAACCATGCTGGCGATGTGCGTCCCCATGGTGGTGCTGGGCGCAGCAGGGGCCCTGTACTGGCTGGGCGGGATGGTGGCAGAGTGGGCCGCGCTGGCCCTTCCTGTCGCACTGTTTGCCCTGCTGTCAGCGGTATGTGCTGCCGTTCTTGTCAAACGGGGGCCTGCCATGCTGCGGGCACTGTGATATGGCCGCCCCGGCGCCGAATAGGCGCCGGGGTTCCTCTATCTGTCAACCCCTTCTCCCGTTGGACGCCCCAAGAAAACCAGCCCGGTTTTGGGGGATGCTGCCTGCCGGAAATTTTAACAGGCCCTTAACGATTTTTTGTGCTATACTATCGCTATTGAAACATCGGCGGCACGGTGCGCCGCCGGCGAGGAGGCCAGCGTATGCTCCACCACTTCCCGAAGCGGCCCCGGCGGGCAGTCCTGCGCGACTGGCTGATTACCGTGGGCCTGCTCCTCCTCTGCTGTGGCCTGAGCAGCCTGCTGCTCATGGTGGACAGCAGCGGCGGCTTTGTATCCATGCTCTTTGTCCTGACTGTCGTGCTGACAGCACGGCTGACCGAAGGATATGTTTTCGGTGTAGCTGCCTCCTTCGTGGGGGTTATCTGTGTGAACTATGTATTTACCTACCCCTACTGGGAGTTTAATTTCACCATCTCCGGCTACCCGCTGACCTTCCTTACGATGTTTACCGTGTCCCTCATTGTCAGCGCCCTCACCAGCCAGATCAAGCGGCAGGAGCAGCTGCGGGTGGAGACAGACCGGGAGGCCATGCGGGCCAATCTGCTGAGGGCGGTGTCCCATGACCTGCGCACGCCGCTGACTTCCATTGTCGGCTCCACCTCCGCCATTTTGGAAAATGAAGCGCGGCTGGAGCCGGAGCAGAAGACGGCTCTCCTGCGCAATGTCCGCGATGAGGCCCAATGGCTCATCCGCATGGTGGAAAACCTGCTGTCCATCACCCGTATGGGGGATGATGACGCCCACATTCACAAGGAGCTGGAGGCGGCGGAGGAGGTGCTCTCCAGCGTATCCGGCAAATTCCAGCAGCGCTTCCCGGGGGTCCGGCTGGAGCTGGCCGTCCCGCAGGAGCTCCTGTTTATCCCTATGGACGCGATCCTGATTGAGCAGGTGCTGATGAACCTGCTGGAAAACGCAGCCTACCACGGCCGCTGCACCGCCATCCGGCTGTCTGTGGACCGCCAGGAGGATATGGCGGCATTTACCGTCCAGGATGACGGTGATGGGATCCAGGAGGATGTGCTGCCGGACATCTTTTCCCCCGCCCTGCACAGCCGGACGCACGCCTCTGACAACCGCCGGAATATGGGCATCGGCCTGTCAGTGTGCAGCTCCATTGTCAAAGCCCACGGTGGGGCGATGTCCGCTGCCAATGCGGCGGCCGGCGGGGCGATTTTCTGCTTTACACTGCCCATGGAGTACAACGAGGAGGGCGAACGATGAAGATTAGGGACAGGATCCTGATTATTGAGGACGAGGCCAATATCAGCAATTTTATTGCCACCATCCTCAACGCCAACGATTATGACGCCATGACGGCCCGCACTGGCAGCGAGGCCATCACCACCATCACCTCCCACTGCCCGGACTTGATCCTGCTGGATCTGGGCCTGCCGGATATGGATGGGGCCAATATCCTAAAATTTGTCCGGGAGTGGTCCACCTGCCCCATTATCGTCGTCTCCGCCCGGAACCACGAGCGGGATAAGGTGGACGCCTTGGACGCCGGGGCAGATGACTATATTGTCAAGCCCTTTGGCACCTCGGAATTGCTTGCCCGCATCCGTACGGCCATCCGCCACACCCGCACCCATCTGCCCAACGACGATATTGCCCAGTCCGGCCAGTTCAAGGCCATGGGCCTGGTCATTGATTACGACAAGCACCAGGTGCTTGTGGATGGTGAGAACGCCCGGTTGACGCAGAATGAGTACAAGCTGGTCTCCCTGTTGGGGAAGTACGCGGGCCGGGTGTTGACGTATGACTTTATTATCCGCCAGCTCTGGGGCCCCAAGGCGAAAACAGATAACCAGATCCTGCGGGTCAATATGGCCAATATCCGCCGGAAGATTGAGGAAAACCCTGCCCAGCCGAAATATATTTTTACAGAGATCGGCGTAGGCTACCGGATGGTTGACCCGGACTGAGCATGTTTATGCGTCCAGCACATCGTAGAGGGCGTTCAGAAGTGTCCACCCCTGTGGATAGGGGCGCATGAGGCTCCAGTATCCTGCGCCGTGGAGGCCATACTCCCGGATCAGGCGGAGCTTGGCAGACAGGCTGCGGGCATCCTCAAACCAGACCACATGGGCGGCTCCATCCTCGGCGGTGTACGTAAACCAGGGGGATTGGGCCGCTTCGTCATACTGGATGTCCGCCCCCTGGGCAATGGCTAAATCTACCGCTGCCTGGTTGGAGAGGGAACGGGCCTGGGTTTCCCCCTGCCGGAAGGGCAGCGGCCAGTCGTAACCGTAGTAGGGGATGCCCAGATAGATTTTCTCCCGGGGGATCTCCGTAACTGCATAATCCAGCACCTGGCGGACATTGGGCAGTGGGGCTACTGCCATCGGCGGGCCGTAGGTGTAGCCCCATTCATATGGATCACATCAATTAGCACACCAGTGGCCTGCCCATCGGTGGAAATCCGGACGCAGGCCAGGCCTATCTGAGAAAACAGGGCAAGTGTTTTATGTCTGGCCCCCTTTCCAACGCCGGAAATTTATGCTATACTCTAGCAAAGCAGAAAATACTTGGCACCCCGCTGCGGCGGGACACAGAGGAGGCCGGTCCCCTTGACATTATCCAGCCTGCTGTCGATCCGCCCCGGCATTACTGCCCTGGTCGGCAGCGGCGGAAAGACAACCGCTATGTACACACTGGCCCGGGAGCTCTCCCGCCTTGGACGGGTCATCTGCTGTACCACCACCCATATCTATACCCCTTCCCACCTGCCGGTGCTGAACTGCTTCAATGAAGAGGAGCTGCGCAATATGCTGGACCGGTACCGCTGCCTGTGTATCGGAACAGCGGCAGCAGGCGGGAAGCTCACTGCGCCGCTGCTCTCCCCAGCCCAGCTGGCAGCAGCGGCAGACTACGTCCTGGTGGAAGCTGATGGTGCGCGGGGGCTACCCATGAAAGCCCACCGGCCCTATGAACCTGTGATTCCAGCCGGAACAAGCCAGACCATCCTGCTGGTCGGAGCTTCCGGTTTTGGGAGGGCCATCCAGGAGACAGTCCACCGCCCGGAGCGCTTCTGTCAACTGGCAGAGGTATCCCCTGCCACGGCTGTGACACCAGAGATATTGGCGTCTGTACTCCAGATGGAAGGCTTAGGAGATCTGGTATTTGTCAACCAGGCGGAGACCGGGCCTGCTATGGGACAGGCGTGCCGTCTGGCGGCGCTGCTGCCCTGCCCAGTCTATGCCGGATCGCTGCAAGGAGGTGATTGGACATGCTTGTCATCATGCGGGGCGGCGGGGACATTGCCACTGGCATAGCCCTGCGCCTATACCGCAGCGGCATGAAGGTGGTGGTTTGTGAGAGCCCTATGCCCACGTCGATCCGCCGTACGGTCTGTTTTTCGGAGGCAGTACGCCTTGGCACAGCGGAGGTGGAGGGCGTAACCGCCCGCCTAACCGGCTTGGCGGGCGTCCATGGCCTGCTAAAAGCGGGTGTGATCCCGGTCCTTGTGGATCCGGCGGGGCAATGTATCGGCCCCCTGTCCCCAGATGTGGTAGTTGACGCCATCCTGGCCAAGCGGAACCTGGGGACACATAGGGACATGGCCCCAGTGGTGGTGGCCGCCGGCCCCGGATTTCACGCCGGGACGGACTGCCATGCTGTGGTAGAGACCATGCGGGGCCACTACCTGGGCCGGGTAATCTATGAGGGATCTGCCCTGCCCAATACCAACATCCCTGGCCTCATTGGCGGCTATGCCGGGGAACGTGTGCTCCGCGCACCAGTGGACGGCATCTTCCAGGGGGTGTGCCGGATCGGCGACCAGGTGCATGTTGGCGATATCGCCGGCTATGTGGGCGATGTCCCGATGGCCTGTACCATCAGCGGTACCCTGCGGGGCCTGCTGGCTGACGGCATTGCTGTCACCTGCGGCTTCAAGTGCGGCGACGTGGATCCACGGTGCAGCCCTGCGCACTGCCTGTGCGCCTCAGACAAGGCGCTTGCTGTGGGCGGCGGCGTCCTGGAGGCAATCCTGCATTTCAGCAGCGGCGCGGTGTTCTGACTGATATCTCCTCTTTTTTTGCGGATAACGAGGCGTGCGCCATCTGTGGTTTAATGTTCTTTTTGATTCTTTTCTTTCAAGAAAAAGAATGATTACCGACATGGAGGGACCTATGGAAAACGAAGTAAAGCTGACAAAGCTGGCAAAATGCGCAGGATGCGGCGCAAAAGTGGGGGCCGGGGTGCTGGCCCAGCTGCTGGACGGTATCCGGGTACACAATGACCCTAACCTGCTGGTGGGGTTCGATAAGAGCGACGACGCCTCGGTGTACAGGGTGAGTGATGAACTGGCACTGGTGCAGACAGTGGACTTCTTTCCGCCTATTGCGGACGACCCCTACCTCTTCGGGCAGATTGCCGCCACGAACGCCCTCAGCGATGTATACGCTATGGGCGGTGAGCCAAAGCTGGCCCTGAACCTGATGTGCGTGCCAAAGGATATGCCCAGCGATGCCGTCCATCAAATGCTGCGGGGCGGCTACGACAAGGTCTACGAGGCGGGATGCCTCATTACTGGGGGCCACAGCATCTTTGACGACGAGCCCAAATATGGCCTGGCTGTGACTGGCTTCGTCCATCCGGACCGGGTGCTGACCAATAGCGGGGCCCGGGAGGGGGATGTCCTCCTGCTGACCAAGCCTCTGGGGATCGGTGTGCTGACCACTGCCCACAAGGGGGAGCTGGCCTCCCAGGAGGGCATAGAGCTGGCCTACCGCCTGATGACTACCCTGAACAAGCCCGCCCGGGATGCTATGGTAAAATACCGCGTCCACGCCTGCACCGATGTCACCGGCTTTGCACTGCTGGGCCATCTTCTGGAAATGGCCCAAGGCAGCGGGATGCAGGCGGTCGTCCATGTGGATCAGGTAGATCTGATCCCAGAGTCCATAGAGCTGGCTAAAATGGGCATCCTGCCGGAGGGGATGTACCGGAACCGTACCTTCGCGGAGTCCTCTGTGGACGTGGGCAGCACCCCCCTGTATCAGCAGGACCTCCTCTTTGACCCCCAGACTGCCGGCGGCCTCCTGATTGCAGTGGATCCCGCCGATGCAGATGCCCTCTATACAGAGCTGCGCCAGTGTGTCCCCAGTGCCCAGCGCATCGGGGAAATCCAGGCGTACCAGGGCGGCGCCAGGATCCTCCTGCGTTGACCTTTGCGCCGTTTGGCCGCGCCTTTTTTGGTAGGGCGCGGCCTTTCTCTATGGATACCACCTGAATCTGCCCCCTATTGGATGGAGTTGACACTTCCCCCTCACATAGCTATCGTATTCTCACATAGGCAGAATTTTCCATTTTTGTCGAATTCTGTCGAATTTAGAAAGTGAGGGATCCACCATGTCACGAAAGAACATCCTGCCCAACATCGCCTATGACGACCAACGCCGCTGCTACTATGTTACCATGCGCATACAGCCCAAGGGGGGCGGCGGGCCCAAGCGGACAGCCCGGTGCTATCCCACGCTGGAGCTGGCGGTCCAGGCCCTGGACCGCTACAACGCCAACCGTATCCTCTCGGAGAGCACGGGCACAGAGGTGCTGACTGTCGGCCAGTGGCTGACCTACTGGCTGGAGCAGGTCATCACCCCCAGC